>JANTGO010000038.1 GCA_024763015.1 Flavobacteriaceae bacterium | reverse complement strand
ACGGGAATATTGGCTCCATCTTGTTCTAAAGTACCATCATTTCCGTTGTCTCCTAAATTAACCGTCCAAGCATTGTCTTGTCTAAATTTAATTTCACCTGTTTTTAAGGTCACATAAGCCACATAAACATTAGGCGTGCTGGTTTGATAGAATGGCAAATCGGGAATACCTGGTGTACCCCAAGCGCCAGGTGTTGCACTACCAACTATGCCCCAGTTGGTTGATAAATCAAGTACTGAAGAGTAGGCTGTTACGTTTAAAGTTATAGGCGCAGAAATGATGTATTTTGCTTCGCTGAGTTTGGTTCTGACAGCAATATCAACATCTGTAGCCATTCCGGCTGTAACGCCTAAACTCAATAATTTTCCGTTAAGTTCTTCAACCGTAAAGGTTTTTTCCATTTCTGTTCCTACCGGAACTATTTGTGCACCGGAGAAATCGCCACCTGCAAAATCTATTAAAATAGAATAGGTGGGTGCTGCATCAAAACCAAAATTTGGTTGATCCCAAGAAACGGTTAATGCATCTTGAGTTGCGTTGTTCTTATCTAAAACAAGCGTAGTTTCTGATAAGCTTACCTGCGTATTGGCATCCTTATTCAAGGTAACAAATTCTTTTTTCTCACAAGAATTCATCAAAAGAAAAATGCTTAGCAGATAAATGGTATTTTTTATAATATTTTTCATGTGTTTAAATTTTTTATTAATTCATATCAATATGTTTTTGCTATTTTAAATATAGCTTTCTCATATTTTATTAATAACCTTGATTTTGTGTAAGATTCGGATTAATGTTCAACACATTGGTAGGTAATGGGAACAAGTTTCTATAACTATCAACTGCAATACCGGCAGGGTCGTTTCCTTTGAACGGCCATACGTAGTTGGCTGTTGTAAAGCTGTTAAAACGTATTAAATCTGTTCTACGTTGACCTTCCCAATACAATTCACGAGCTCTTTCTTTAAGTAAGAAATCAAGTGTTAAATCGGAAGCTGTAATATCGCCACTGTTGCTTCCATAAGCTCTTTCTCGTAATTCATTAATCTTGTTTACAGCAGTAGCCATACTACCATTTCCGCCTCTTACAACTGCTTCGGCATAGTTCAAATAAATTTCTGCCAATCTAATAATGGGCAAGTCTGTATCGGCAAAATTGCCACTGGTATCACTTCCTGCATTGCCATTAGAATCAACATTTTTAAATTTGCTAACAGCATAACCATCGGTAAATTGCGTCATATCTTCAATTTCTAAATTTTGTCCGTTGGAATAGAACATACCGCGTTTATCACTAGAATAAGGTGTAATAGTGTAAGTATTATTATCCAAATCCATTGTGATATAATAGGTACCTGCAGCAGGAATAACAATGTTTGCACCCCCTGCATCTAAAGTGCCATCGGCATTATCATCTCCGTAATTATTACCCCAATCTTCATTGTATCTGAATTTTAATTCTCCTTGTAACAAATCAGTATAAACAGCATAATGATTGGGTGAAGTTTCATATAATTCAATATCATCGGTACTTCCCCAGCCGTTGGGTGTTGCACTTCCAACCAATCCCCAGTCTGTGATGGTGCCCAATGAGTTGTTCATAGCACTTAGGTCAACAGCAAATAAATTAACCAAGTTTTTGGTTGTTCTTAATCCAAACCAACCGCCATTGATACCAAAATCGGAAGGGTTCATAGAACCACCGACAGCTGCATGAATTAAAAAGGTTGTACCACCGTAAGTTTGAGAATGTAGTCCATCAAAATTTAAAGCAAAGATGAACTCATTTTGAGCACCATTGACATTGTTGTCTGCTAAGAATAACTCATCATAAGCCGTGCCGTTACCATTTACATCATTGGTGTCGATGCTGTAGGTTGAGTTCAAAACCATATCAGAGTAGGTAACACAGTCGTCGTATCTTGGCGTACCGGTCCAAACTTCGGCATTTAGATATAAGCGTGACAATAAAGCCCAAGCGGCTACTTTGTCAACGCGACCGTATTCATTGCTACCGCTGTCTTTCAATTTATTTTGAATATCCAATAATTCGGATTCTACAAAATTAAATATTTCCTGACGACTGGCTTGTGTCGGTAACTCGGTACTTACTTTGGTTACCAAGGGTACATCGCCATATAAATCCATCAAATTATAATAAGCATAAGCTCTGATAAAACGTGCTTCTGCAATATAATAATTTACTTCTTGATCACTGTTAAGCGCTTCGGCATTTTCGATAAATGCATTGGCAAACGATACGGTTTGCGCCAAGCGGTAATACATAGCATCGGTAAAATCATTACCGGCTGTCCAATACATACCGTGAAGGTCTTGCAAACCGGCATCGCCCCAAGCTACAACAGCATTATCTGTTGTCAACTCATTAAGGTTGAACAACATACGGCTGAATTGTGAAAAACCTTCATCGATATCAGAAATATCGGGTTGTCCGGCAGGTCCTTGTTGACCTGTTAATGCCAAGCTGGCATATACTTTGGCTAATGCGCCTTTGGCAGCATTGGCATCTTTAAAAACATCATTTTGCGTAAAACTATCGGGATCTATAGGTTGTTGATCCAAATCTTTTTGACACGACATACCCACAAGCATTACAGATGCGAGTAATAATAGGTTAAAAATCTTATTTTTCATGGTTCTCATTTTTTAAAAGTCTAAATTAAATCCGAATGTTAGCGTACGTGGTCGGGGATAGAAATTGTTATCGATACCGCCTGCCATTTCCGGATCTAAACCGGTGTATTTTGTAAAGGTTGCTACATTTTGTAACATTCCATACAATCTCAAATTAGCATTTTTATATATTTTGTCGATGCGATAACCGATACTCACATTGTCAATTTTAACAAATGATGCGTCAGTAACGTAATAGTCGCTTAACAAATTGGTTTCTGAATGCGTTTGGAAACCCGAATTAAAATAATCTGAATGAACATTGGTTAAGAAGGGTTGTGTTGTAATATCTGCAGGAATTGATTTTGCAGAAGCTACGTTGTTATACATATAATTACCAATATTTGATCGACTAGTGATTGAAAAATCAAAGTTTTTATACGCTACACGCGTGCTTAAACCCATTTGAATAGGGGCAAGCGGGCTTTTGTAGTAATACTTATCTTTGTTATTGATAACACCGTCTTTGTTTCTATCGACATAAACACCTTCAATAGGTTTTCCATTGACATCATATACTTGTTGATAGACATAAAAACTATAAGGCGCATAACCTTCGGTATGTCTTTGTACTGTGTTTCCTACACCGCCTTCAATACCACCAACATCTTGGTTGAAAGGCATATAGGTTATTTTGTTGTTATTATATGCGATATTATAGCTGATATCCCATTTTAAATTTTCTTTTTTAATAACAGCTCCATTTAGTTCTAATTCAACACCTTTGTTTTCCATATCGCCAACATTAGATTCTACCCGGTTACCAAAGTTGGTAAATGGATCGACTAATGAATAGATTATCAAATCTTTAGTTTGTTTATTGTAAAGGTTGACCGAGCCATATAGTCTGTGGCTAAGCATACTGAAGTCCAAACCTAAATTGGTGGTTTTTCCAACTTCCCATTTCAAGTTTTTATTGATAGGTTCGGGGCGGTAAGTTTGATAAAAATTAGAACCGAATTGGTAGCCGGCAGTAGAGGTGCTGGTTTGGTATCTGGTTAAATATTTATAAGGTGCTAATCCGTTTACATTACCAACGGCACCATAACCTACGCGTAGTTTTAGGACATCAAAAATAGAATTTTTCATAAAGTCTTCTTTATCGATATTCCAAGCAAGTGCTACCGAAGGGAATAAACCTTGTCTATCTTTAGGATTCAAAAGAGAAGAGTAATCAGCTCTTAATGAAGCTGTTAACAAGTATTTGTCATTAAATTTGTAATTTAATCTTGTAAAATAAGACAACAATACTTCTTTTGATAAATCTACTTTATTGTAATCAGAAGCGCCTTGTTGAAATTGATAATCGTCATAATACCTATTGTCATAATCAAATGATTGGTAAGAGTAACCTGCCATTAATTTGACATTGTGTTTATTCATTTTTTTGGTATAAGTCAAATAACTATTCAATATTTTGTTATCTACTTTATTGGTATAGGTATTGTCCGTTCCCAACCAGTTAGGATTGGAGGTAGGTATGTGTTTTGAGGTAATGGAATGTCCGTTTCCAACAGAATTATCCATACCCAAATTAAGTGTTGCGGTAATATCTGGGAAGAATTGCAATTTATAATCGAATTTTAAATTACCTGCAAATCTCTTTACAAATGAAAAATCATCGGTCAAGTCAACCAAAGCAACCGGGTTGGTGGGTGCCAATGAATATTGTACCGGAGGGTTTGAGGCAGGATCAATCCAAGAGAAGTAACCTGCAAAAGGTGAATTGTCATCATAAACAGGCTGTGTTGGATCAAAACTAATAGCAGAGCCGATGGCACCTCTATTACCAAAGGTGTTTTCGGTATACATGCCGCGTGCATTTAACTCAATTTTAAGGTGGTTTTCTAAATAACTTGGGCTAAGATTTAAAGCAGCTGTCGTTCTATTAAAAGCATCTTTTTTAAGAATTCCTTCTTGGTCAGTATGTCCTACAGATAATCTTAAAGGAATATCTAAAAAGCTACCAACGGCATTAAAATTATAATCCACGCCCATCGCTACATGATAAATTTGTTTTTGCCAGTTGGTATTGGCATCACCCAATCTACCAATTGCTGCAGCGTCGCCTGTGCTTTTAACGAGTTGTCTAAACTCATTAGAGGTCATTACATCTACATATTGATAAGGTCTGTAATAAGAACCTTTGGTGCCAAAATTGAATTTAAAATCTCTATTTTTACCTTTTTTAGTCGTAATCATGACCACACCATTGGCGGCACGAGAACCGTAAATAGCTGTTGCAGAGGCATCTTTTAAGATCACGATACTGGCAATATCATTAGGATTAATTAGGTTTAATACATTTCTAGAACCTGAAACACCACCTGCCAATGGAATACCATCTACTACATATAATGGTGTATTGGTTAGGGATAGCGAACTTAAACCGCGAATGTTTACGCTACCACCTTCTCCCGGCGCACCACTAGGCGCCACAACGGTTACACCTGCAACTTTACCCATAATCAAATTTTCAGCAGAGCTTATGGCTCCTTGGTTAAATTTTTTGGGCGTAACTTTATTTACCGCACCGGTTAAGTCTTTCTTTTTGGCTGTTCCGTAACCGACAACAACAACTTCGTTCAAACTTTGTGCATCTTCGCTCAAAGCCACATTGATTTGACTTTTATTTGCCGGAATTTCTTGGGTAACATAACCCAAATAAGAAAATACGATAACGGCCTTTTCAGGCACATTAGTTAGTACGTATTTACCGTCAAAATCGGCACCTGTTCCATTATTGGTACCTTTTACTAAAACATTTACACCGGGTAATGGTTCCCCCGTTTTCTTATCCGTTACTGTTCCGCTGACGCTTCTTTGTGCGGTCATTAATATGGGAATCGCGAATAAGACACTTACAATGATAAATTTTAATTTGTTCATTTGATCTTTTCTTTAAATTAATATCAACACTTTTGTTTTATGTACAAAAATGATTTCTCTATTTTTACTTTCACGCCTTGAAGGTAATTCATAAATCTTTACAAAAACTGATTTTTATCAATTTTTTCTTACGAAAACGTTTTCGTTATCTTAAAAAATTGTAAATTTACAGACATAAATCAATTTTTTTTAATGAGGAACAGAATAATGTTGTAATTTATTATGTCAAAAAAGGTAAATATCAAGACGCTGGCAGCGGATTTAGGTGTGTCCGTTTCGACAGTATCCAAAAGTCTTAAAAATAGTCTGGAAATTAGCAAGGAGACTAAGGAAAGGGTTTGGGCTTATGCACAGAAAATGAATTATAAACCCAATTCGTTGGCTTTGAGTTTGCGAAACAAAAAAACGATGACCATCGGAATTATCGTGCCGGAGTTGGTGCATCACTTTTTTTCAAGGGTGATTAGTGGGGTAGAGCAGGTGGCCAATCATAATGCCTATCATCTTATGATTGCTTTATCAAATGACCGGCTGGATAAGGAAAAACAAGATGTTGAAATGTTTGCTAATGGCCGTGTGGATGGTATTATTGTATCGGTTGCAAAAGAAAGTTTTGAAAAAAATGATTTTAGCCATTTTGAAGATTTGGTAAACCGGAATTTTCCAATTGTATTTTTTGACCGTGTGCCTACTTCTATCAGGGCTTTAAAGGTAATTATCGATGATATTTTCGGTGGTTATCAGGCAACGAAACACTTAATTGATCAAGGAGCAAAAACACTAGGAATTTTAACAACACCTCCACATATTACGGTAGGAGTTGACCGTCAAAAAGGTTTTTTAAAAGCATTGCGCACTTCGCAGCTTCCTATTTACAATCAGTTGCAAATCAGTATAAATGAAAAATATCCCATTGTAAAACAGGTAGAAAAGATTTTTTCGCAGGGTATATTGCCCGATGGTATTTTTGCCGTAAATGAGAATTATGCGGCTATCGCCTTGGAAATTGCGTTAGAAAAAGGCATTAAAGTGCCTGAAGAATTAAAAATTATTGGTTTTACCGACGGATTGATTTCAAAAACAACACGCCCAAGACTTTCTACGGTGGCACAGCACGGTTTTGCAATGGGCACTTCAGCTGCGGAAATGCTGCTTTCTTATATAGAAAACAAAAATATGCTTGAATTTGATCGCATTAGCCTTATCGAAACGAATATTGTACAGCGAGAATCTACCGAAAAAAAAAGAAATAATTATCCTGTTGTGTATAAAAAATAATTTATATATTTGTCATATCCAATTTTTTGGGTTTTTTACTTTCACATTTATACCGCTTTTCATATAGATTAGCCGGTTTTTCTTGTTTATTTTTTGATTGTTACTTTCTAGTTTTTATTTTCTAGAATTCATTCATCTATAAACAGATTTATTAAAAATTGTTATCATATCAAATCATTTTGATGTATTAAGAGATTACGATTAGCGTCTGTCAAAACAGATGAATTTTATAAAATGAAATATTATTAGTGTGTAGAGATGTAGCTACGTCTCTACGGTTGATACGGAACACGATATAATCATGCACTAGCGGAGCGGGATTACCAATAAAAAATAAAATTATAAACACATGAAAAAAAGAAAATTAAGTTTTTGGCAAATCTGGAATATGAGTTTTGGATTTTTGGGCATACAATTTGGTTTTGCACTGCAAAATGCCAATACATCTCGTATTTTTGAAACTTTGGGTGCTAAGATTGACGATATTCCCATTCTTTGGATTGCTGCACCTTTAACAGGTTTAATTGTACAGCCCATTATTGGTTATATGAGCGACAATACTTGGACAAGATTTGGAAGGAGAAGGCCTTATTTTTTAGTAGGTGCCATACTTTCTACACTTGCCTTGTTTATGATGCCAAATTCTCCTGTATTATGGATAGCTGCCTTAATGTTGTGGATGATGGATGCTTCGATAAATATATCGATGGAACCTTTTAGGGCATTTGTGGCCGACAATTTACCAAGCGAACAACGAACAAAGGGTTTTGCCATGCAAAGTTTTTTTATAGGTGTTGGGGCGGTTATCGGTTCTATTTTGCCTTGGATTTTAAGCAATTGGTTTCATATAAGCAATACGGCACCCGAAGGTGTTATTCCCGAATCTGTTAAATGGGCATACTATATAGGTGGTAGTGTATTTCTACTTTCTGTTCTTTGGACAGTATTTTCCACCAAAGAATATTCTCCGGAAGAATTGGCAGCTTTTAGTGAACATAAAGAAGAGGAAGGTGTCGATGAATTGGCTAATGTAGATTTGAAATCGCAGTTGTATGCCGGAATAGGAATGATTATCCTTGGACTTGCTTTTACTTATTTCCTAACTTTAGTAGATTTAGATAAAGCACTGTATATATTAGGATTAGGGTTAGCATTTACCGGTTTTTTATTTTTGCTAACCTATTATTTACGAAAAAATGGACATCAAAATTCATTTGTAAAAATATCATCCGGTTTGTTAAATATGCCCAAAACGATGAAACAGTTAGCTTGGGTACAGTTTTTCTCTTGGTTTGCTTTATTTTCGATGTGGATTTATACCACGCAAGCGGTTACGCACAACATTTATCACGCTACAGATACGACTTCCAAATTGTATAACGAAGGTGCCGATTGGGTGGGCGTTCTTTTTACAGTATATAATGGTGTAGCCGCATTGGTTGCCTTTTTACTTCCGGTAATCGCCAAAAAAACCAGTCGCAGATTTACCCATTTTTTATCCTTAACACTAGGTGGTTTGGGTTTAATATCCATTTATTTTATCAATGATCCGGATTTGTTATTGCTATCAATGTTTGGTATTGGTATTGCTTGGGCAAGTATTTTATCCATGCCTTATGCCATGTTATCAAGCGCATTGCCGAGCAACAAAATGGGGTATTTTATGGGCGTATTCAACTTTTTTATTGTGATTCCACAATTAATTGCAGCCACCATTCTCGGCTTTATGGTAAAATCTCTGTTTAATGACCAACCGATTTATGCACTTGTAGTAGGAGGTTTTTCTATGATTTTAGCCGGTTTATTAACCTTAAGAGTTCAAGATCATGAAAAATAAAGCCATCATTTTTGATTTGGACGGCGTCATTGTCGATACCGCTAAGTATCATTTTATCGCTTGGCAAAAAATTGCCAAAGATTTGGGTTTTGATTTTACGCATACCGATAATGAGAAACTAAAAGGTGTCAGTCGTGTACAATCATTAGAACTTATTTTGCAAATGGCCAAAAGGCATTTAACCCAAGCGGAAAAAGACAAATTATTAGTAGAAAAAAACGAGCATTATTTATCGCTTATTTCGGATATGAGTAGCGATGAATTGTTACCCGGAATGGCTGATTTGTTAGATTATTTGGTGCAGCATAAAATTCCATTTGCGCTAGGCTCTGCCAGTAAAAATGCTAGGAGAATACTCGATGCGTTAAGTTTGACCGATAAGTTTACAGCAATAGTTGACGGTACGGATGTCAGCAAGGCAAAACCCGATCCGGAAGTATTTTTAATAGCAGCGCAAAAATTGGATTATCCACCCAAAGATTGTATCGTTATCGAAGATTCAAAATCCGGTATTGAGGCGGCAAACAGCGTCGGGATGACCAGTGTTGGTATCGGTGACAAAGAAGTTTTAAAAAATGCTAATTTTGTGTTAAAAAGTACAAGTGAGCTTAATCCGAAATGGATTGAAAATATATTAAATTAGAATTTATCATTCTTACGTAGAAGTAAAAGTGCTAATATAAAGAAATTGAATTATGAAGAATAATTATATCATTCCCGATGAATGGTCTATTATAGAAAATACCTTTGATAAGCAAAAGGTGACCGCTTCCGAAAGTATATTTAGTATCGGCAATGGTTATATGGGGCAACGGGCAAATTTTGAAGAGGATTATTCCGGCGATAGCCTGCAAGGAAGTTATATCGGCGGTATCTATTATCCCGACAAAACACGTGTGGGCTGGTGGAAAAACGGTTATCCCGAATATTTTGCCAAAGTTTTGAATGCACCGAATTGGATTGGTATTCATATAAAAATAAACGGTGAAATCTTGGATTTGAACACAACTGATGTTAAAGATTTTTATCGCGAGCTGAATATGAAAGAAGCTTGGTTAAAACGTTCGTTTACAGCTGTTTTGTCAAACGGGAATGCTGTTCAAATCGAAAGTTTGCGTTTGTTGAGCATGCAGCACAAAGAAGTCGGTGCTATCCGTTATAGTATCAAACCGCTTAATTTTTCAGGACAAATCGAAATTAGTCCTTATATCGATTCGGGCATTAAAAACCAAGATGCCAATTATGACGAATATTTCTGGAAAATCCTAAAAGTACAAGAAGTTGAAGATGAAGCTTTTATTTTGTCTGAAACGCTCAAAACAGGATTTGTGGTTTGCACCGGAATGAAAAATAAATTTAGTTTAAATGGTGAAGAAGTTTCTGCTGAAAAACATGTAGAAAAATTAGAAAAAAGCATTGCATTTCAATACAAATTTGAGGTAAAACAAGGTGACGAATTGACTTTGTTTAAATACGCAACCTACATGCAATCCATGAATTATCCGGTTGAGGAACTCTGTCAAGTAGCCAGAAACACATTACAAAATGCGACAAAAATAGGTTTTGATAGATTGCTTGAACTACAAAAAGAATCTTGGCAAAAAATATGGGAAACAGCTGATATTCAAATAGAAGGAGATGTAAAAGCCCAACAGGGAATTCGTTTTAATATTTTTCAGCTAAATCAAACCTATACAGGGGAAGATGCCCGTTTAAATATAGGTCCCAAGGGTTTTACAGGTGAAAAATACGGAGGCAGTACTTACTGGGACACCGAGGCCTATTGCATTCCTTTTTATATGGCAACCAAAAATAAAAAAGTAGCCAAAAACTTGCTTTTGTATCGCTATCATCAATTGGATAAAGCGATTGAAAATGCTGAAAAATTAGGTATTAAAAACGGTGCAGCTCTTTACCCGATGGTTACGATGAACGGTGAGGAGTGTCACAATGAATGGGAAATCACTTTTGAAGAAATACATAGAAACGGTTCGATGGTTTATGCAATTTATAACTACGTAAACTACACTAAGGATTATGAATATATTCCACAATATGGTATGGAAGTGATTTTGTCAATTGCCCGATTTTGGGTACAACGTGCCAATTTTTCGAATGATAAAAACAAATACGTAATATTGGGTGTAACCGGTCCCAATGAATATGAAAACAACGTAAACAATAATTGGTACACCAACTATTTGGCACAATGGAATTTGAATTTTGCTGTAGAAAATATCAATTATATCAAAAAAAAATATCCGGAGGACTTTAAAAGAATTGTTAAAAAAAGAAATTTAAAAGAATCTGAAATAGGTCAATGGAAAACAGTCGCCGATCAAATGTATTTGCCTTATACGGATAAATTAGACTTGTTTTTGCAACAAGATGGCTTTTTGGACAAAGAAATTATTCCTGTCTCTCAACTTCCTGCATCAGAACGTCCGATTAACCAAAAATGGTCTTGGGACAGGATTTTGCGTTCGTGCTATATCAAGCAAGCAGATGTATTACAAGGTATGTTCTTTTTTGAAAATCATTTCGATGACAAGACTTTGGAAAAACACTTTGATTTTTATGAGCCGATTACGGTACACGAATCATCTTTATCACCTTGTGTGCATAGTATTATTGCCTCTAAATTGGACAAACCGGACAAAGCTTACGAAATGTATTTGCGCACGTCGCGTCTCGATTTAGACGACTACAATCACGAAGTAGATGAAGGGCTGCACATTACGAGTATGGCAGGCACTTGGATGTCGATTGTACAAGGCTTTGGCGGCTTGCGAAACTTTGATTATAAGTTATCTTTTGCACCCAAAATTCCGAAAGAATGGAAGGCGTATAGCTACAAGATTAATTATAGAGGAGCTATTTTGCAAGTTTATAAGAGCCAAACCGAAGCTAAATTTACCAATCTCTCAGATGTATCTGTACAGATAGAAGTTTTTGATAAAACCTATGTGTTAGAACCACAAAAAATGGTTCGCATTTAAATGTTTTTATATGAAACCACCTTGTATAATTCTCTTTACTCACAGAAATATGATTATGGTGGTTCCATGTGTTACCAATAAAAAAAATAAAACTATAAACACATGAAAAAATCCTTCCTAATTCTAATAATATCCTTGTTTATTCAGGGCTATTCGCAAGAAATTACACATATAGAACCACCTTTTTGGTGGGCAAATATGCATGATACACAATTGCAAATTCTCTGCTATGGCAAGAATATAGCCGATTATGATGTGCAAGTTTCCAAAGGGAAAATTTTGCACATCCGTAAAACGGAGAACCCCAATTATCTTTTCATTTTGATGGATATCAAAGGATTGGATGCAGGAACTTTTGACATTTTATTTTTAAAAAACAATAAAATTAGCCACAAGGAAGTATATCGACTTAAAAAACGCAGTAAAAATGCACGATATCGTAAGAGTTTTGATGCTTCTGATGTTATTTATCTTTTAATGCCCGACCGTTTTTCAAACGGTAATCCAAATAATGACAGTCAAGTACAAATGGTCGAAAAAGCCAATCGACAATTTGATGGTGGACGTCATGGGGGTGATATTCAAGGTATTATCAATCACCTTGATTATTTAGAGGATTTAGGCATTACTGCACTATGGAGTACGCCACTTCTCGAAGACAACGAACCCATTTATTCTTACCACACTTATGCGCAAAGCAATTATTATAAAATTGACCCGCGCTACGGTAAAAACGAAGATTACAAGCATTTGGCTGATGCACTTCATCAAAGAAATATGAAGCTGATAATGGATTATGTTACCAATCATTGGGGCAGCAAGTACTGGATGATACAAGATTTGCCGACAAAAGATTGGATTCATTATTGGGATAATGGCGAGAATGGTTTTCAACGAAGCAATTACAGAATGACCACACAGTTTGACCCGAATGCCAGTGATTCGGATGCCAAAGCTTGTATGGATGGATGGTTTGACAGGTCTATGCCCGATATGAATCTTGCCAATCCCCTGTTGCTCAAATACATGACGCAGAATGCTATTTGGTGGATTGAGTATGCCGGTTTGGACGGATTACGAGTAGATACCTATTCATATAACGATAAAAAAGCCATTTCAGTTTGGACCAAAGCCATTATGGATGAGTATCCGCACTTTAATATCATGGGTGAAGTGTGGATGCACAATCAAGCACAAATTGCTTACTGGCAAAAAGACAGTCCGGTGGGTGCCATCGAATCATATAACAGCTACTTGCCAACGGTAATGGATTTC
Source organism: Flavobacteriaceae bacterium (assembly GCA_024763015.1). GTDB lineage: Bacteria > Bacteroidota > Bacteroidia > Flavobacteriales > Flavobacteriaceae > WGBX01. Next base: position 2,903 of record JANTGO010000038.1, on the reverse strand, counting down.
ACCTTACACGATGCCATGATTAGGATGTTTAACGAGGATGAAATGGGTTGGGACAAGGGTATGATACGTGCTTATGATAATTTTTCAAATGATTTTTTGTATGCCAATCCCATGAATTTGTTGGTATTTGCCGGTAATCATGACACGACGCGCATCAATGAATATTTGCAAGGAAGTTTTGAAAAATACAAATTGGCGCTGACACTTATATTAACCACACGTGGCATTCCGCAGTTGTATTATGCAGACGAAATCGGTATGCGAGGCAACAAAGAAAAAAATGGCGATGGTGATTTGCGCAAAGATTTTCCGGGTGGATGGGCATCGGATAAACAAAATGCTTTCAAAAAGGATGGTAGAAGTCCTTTGCAAAATAAATATTTTAATTTTAGCCGCAAATTGTTGCAATGGCGTAAACACCAACCGCTGATTCACAGTGGAAAACTTTTGCAATTCGTTCCGGTAAATAATATGTATGTTTATTTTAGGATGAATGACACCCATGCCATAATGGTCATTATCAACAATAGCAATAAGGCGCAACTCGTTGATTGGAAACGATTTAAAGAAGGAATTAGAAATGCCAAAACAGGCAAAGATATTATTAGTAACAAGCAAATCGACTTGTCAAAAGACTATAAATTAGCAGGAAAAACAGCGATGATTATCGAACTTAAATAAAACTATTGAAAGATGAAACCAACACTTACAAATAATCGATTTATGATAAATAAATGCTTGTTGAAATATTTATTTTTGTTAAGCTTGCTGTCATTGAGTTTTCTTTCGTGCAAAAATAAGCCTGCTAAAACCCAACAAGAAGTTGTTTTAGGGAAATCCCTTGCGACACCGATATATTTACAGTTGGGTAAAACGCCGATTATTTTATCGGATTATATTTTGGAGCCTCAAAAAATTGATTCTATTGCAAAATCGCCTGATTATCAAGTAGAAAGACGACAAAATAGCGACACAATTTATATTAATCCAAGTAAGAAATTGAGACCTATAAGCAATTTTCGAATCTATGCGCAAGGCAGTTATTACGACATTCCGCTGTTTAAAAGTACCCAAAGAAAGCATATTTTTAAGCTAAAAAAATCTTATAAATATAAAAAAGTAGGTTTTAAAAGTCAGATTGTAGGCTGGCAAAATGTGCCTATGCAACAAGATAACGAGAACTGGTATTATTCGGCACTTTTAGATCCCGGGAATTATCAATATTTATTTGTAGTTGATGGAAAAGAAATTTTGGATCCCTCAAATACCGAAAAAATTGGAAATGGGGCAGGAGGTTTTAACTCGTTGCTAAGCATAAAAGACCAAAGTGACAAGGCGCCTTTTTTGACGACCGAAAAGCAAGCCGGAAATCGTTTTGAATTGCAATCCAACCATCCGGTTACACAAGTTTTGGCTTATCTTGATAACCAACTTATTGACAAGGAAAATATTAACATTGATAAGGATAAAATTTCGATAAAAATACCCAAAACACACAAGGAGCGAAGTTTTGTACGCGTTTTTGCCTATAACGAATTCGGGCGATCTAACGATGTGTTGATTCCTTTGGAAAAAGGAAAAATTATAACCGATGTCAGCAAATTAAAACGAACGGATTTTCGTACACAAATTATGTATTTTTTGATGCTTGACAGGTTTATGGATGCCGATAAATCAAACGATCATCCTATAAAAAGCGATAGCATCTTGCCAAAGGTTAATTTTAAGGGAGGCGATTTGCAAGGCGTAGATAAAAAAATAAGAGATGGATATTTTAAAGATTTGGGTATCAATACCATATGGATTTCACCAATTCTAAAAAATCCCGATAAAGCTTATGGTTTTTGGCCGGATCCTATGACAAAATTTTCGGGTTATCACGGATATTGGCCGGTATCCAATACACAAATCGATCCGAGATTTGGCAATGAAAAAGCATTTAAACAGTTGTTGTCAGATGCCCATCAACAAAATATGAATGTGTTGTTGGATTATGTTGCCAATCACGTGCACAAAGACCATCCTTTGTATAAGCAACACCCCGATTGGTTTACCTCGATGTATTTGCCCGACGGCACCAGAAATCTCGAAAAATGGGACAGTCACCGATTAACTACATGGTTTGATACATTTTTGCCAACCATTGATTTTTCTAAACACCAAGTTGTGGAAGCCATGACCGATTCGGCTGCTTATTGGGTCACGCATTACAATTTAGATGGTTTCAGACACGATGCGACCAAGCATATTCAACTCGATTTTTGGCGCACGCTGAGCCATAAAATAAAAACCCGAACTAATAGACCTATTTATCAGATAGGAGAGACTTACGGAAGTCCACAACTAATTCGTTCTTATGTAAATACAGGCATGTTAGATGGTCAATTTAATTTTAATCTCTATGATGCCGAAGTAGCAGTTTTTGCACAAAAAGATGCGCCGATGAAACGACTATCTGACGCTTTAAAAGAAAGTTTGAAGTACTTCGGATACCACCATTTAATGGGGAATATTTCGGGCAATCAGGACAGGGCAAGGTTTATGAGTTATGCTTCCGGTGATGTAAAATTTAATGAAAATGCTAAAAAAGCCGGTTGGAAACGCCATATTGTTTTGAGTGATACCACAGCTTATCACCAATTAGAAATGCTACATGCCTTTAATATGACAACGCCCGGAATTCCTTGTATTTATTACGGTGATGAATACGGAATGATAGGTGCAAACGATCCCGATAATAGAAGAATGATGCAATTTAGCGAACTGGACAAGCATCAAAATGCACTAAAAAATAAAGTCAAAGAATTGATTAAATTGCGAAAAAATTCAATGGCATTGATGTATGGAAGTACGCAAGTAGAAGAGAAGGACAATGTATTGATTATCAAACGAAAATATTTTAA
>JANTGO010000037.1 GCA_024763015.1 Flavobacteriaceae bacterium | reverse complement strand
ACCATTTTGTTAAAAAATAATAAAATATCAAGAATTTTTATCAAGTTATAGCATATCAATACTCAGTAAAATATATATTAAAAACACAAAAACTACTCAAGTAAATTGAGTAGTTTTTTTTAAAGTATAAAAATAAGTTCAATTTAGCCTTATTAAAAGAGCTTAAAAAATACCAAGAATAGCTTGATGCAGCTTTACATATTATCAATAAATCCTTGCAAAACATATTATTACAATATATTACTCAAAATTTATGAATTTTTCGGGTTAAATAGCCTTGTACTACACCTCACAGAAAAAAGTATGATTCTACCAGAAAGCTTTTGGCACACTTATTGAAGAATAAAAAAAATAACTTATATTTATGTTTTATTACATAATGTCAAAAACCAAAGTGATGAAAAAATTATTAACAATTGCATTAGGACTGTTACTGATGAACAGTTATGCGCAGACAAACAGAAATTTGGTATTGCTTTCGGCTACAAACGAAGCAATGGAAGTAATGATTAACAATCGCCCTATCAACCATAGACCACTAAAAGATGTAAGAATTACCGGATTGCAAGACAACTATTATGATGTGGCCATCAGAATGGCAAACCAACCTAGAATCATTATCAGAGGACATTTATATGTGCCACCGATGTCAGAAATCGTTTATGAAGTTTTTGCACCGGACCGAAGAAGTAACAGGGGTGAATTTATCATCAAAGATGTTTATCCTGCTGATAATCAAATACCTTATTATCAACAAGAAAGCGTTTTTTCTTGGGGAAATAACGGTGTTTCAGCACAAGGAAATATCGGACAAAACAATCAAAACGGACAAATCAACATCAATATTAACAATAGCAGCACGGCTGGAAATCAAGGTGGACAAGGGGCTCCCGTTGTTTACGTGCCCGACTACACAGGCGCTGTAGGTTGTGTACCACCCGTTACGGCTAACAGATTTTCTAATATGCTACAAGTTATTGAAAACGAAACATTTGAAGCCGGAAAATTGCGTGTCGCCAAGCAAATTATCAAAACCAATCAATGTTTAACGGTCAATCAACTGGTACAAATATTACGATTGTTTGATTTTGATGAAAGTCGTTTAAAATTAGCAAAATTTGCTTATGATTACAGCTACGATCTGGAAAATTATTACAAAGTAAACGCCGTCTTTGATTTTGAAAGCAACAAACGAAAACTCGATGCTTATATTCAAAATAAAAACTAATTTTATTTGGTGTAAAAAGAGTTGGCAATATTGCGCGATAAAAAAATAATAGAATTAGACACTTTCCAAAGTATAAAACAAATGAAAAGATTAACACTAATAATTGTATTGATTATTTTAACATCTTGTCAAAGTCAGAAAGTGCCGAATGTTGATGTTATTTGGGAAAAATACTTAAAAACTGTATCTGATAGAGAAACAATTGCTAATATAAAAACTTCTTATCAAGTTTCTGAATCAAAATATAAGTTTGGCGTAATTAAAACAGTCAATACAATTAAAGCACCGGATAAATTTTATAGTCTTATTACTTTTCCCGACAATACGCAACTAGAAGTGATTCTAAATGGAAAAAATGGAATTACAAAAAAGAATGGCAAAACAGAAAAATTGAATAAACAAGAAATTGAATTATATTCAGAACTAGCAATGATTTTTCCTGAATACACTTACACTTCTAAGAAAAATGACATAAAATATATAGGGAAAGTTAAAGAAAACGGAAAAACATATTATAAAATACAAATTAAACCGGATTTTGATGACGAGAAATCATATTACTTAATCGATAACAACACATTTGAATTTTATAAAATGGTTTCTGACAAAGGAACTGTATTAGAAGTTATCGAAAGACAGGAAATTATGGGTGTTAAAACATTTTTAATTACAAAACAGTTTATTAAACAAGATACAGTTATAAGTAAAGTCTTAGAAAATAAATATAATATTAAAGTTAATGATAGTATCTTTAAAATAGACTAAGTACTATTTTCAACAATTTATATAGTTGATGACTACAAATCGCTAAATACAAAATTAGTTTCTTTAAATAAACTTTCATACTTAATCGAAAATGTAGCACTTTTAGCACGCCATTAAGCATATAAGTAGCCGTTGTATATCAAATGAAAAAACTTTATTTACTTATAATTAGCTGTTTCTTTTTTTTGGGATGTATATCTCAAAATAATGTTGAATTAGTTAATGAATTTATTCAGTCGTATAACAAAAAAGATTCAATAAAAACCTTCAATTTACTTCATCAAGATTTTAGTGAATTATGGGGAAATGAGATAACTATAATTAGTAAAAAAGATTTTAGATACAACTATTCTTGGGGAAAAGTAATGAATGATATGGAAGAAATTGTAATTATAAAAACTGAACAGAATTTTGTCGAAACGATTTCAACATATTATTCTGATAGAGATAAATTATTAGGTATTCCACCATATAAATCAAAAAGAATTTATAAAATTAAGGATCATAAAATTATTAAAATTATCGGCGGTAAATTTGAAGGATACAATGAATATGACCAAGCACGAAGAAAGCAATATGAAGTGTTTTTTGAATGGCTTTCCAAAAATTATGGTTTAAAACCATCTGATTTTCCTTTTGATAAAAAAGGGGCTGAAAAATTGATAAGTATTATAAATAAGTACAATAAAAGTTAATACGTTACACTACAATAAGTGTAATTTCTTACTTCTGATTTTCCTTCCATGAAATTTCTGAGAATTAATTAAATTGAGTCTTCTTCGGAAAATAGCTTATGCCCTTTCCCTTAACTAAATCATACACGAATACATTCGAAAAACGCACTAAAAAAAGAGCCCATTCAGGCTCATTTTTTAGTATCTATCAAAAATTATTAGCCCGCATTATTCACCGTATTTATCATGTTTTTATTTCAAACAACACATATACAGCAATTTAAATGTTTTTTCAATTAAATTACACACACAAATTTGAGTGCACTTGAAATTCTCTTTATGCATCTACTTCGTTACGAATTCCTTGAAATATATGAATATGTCGGCAAAATTCGATGCCTTGTATCTACATAAAGATAATTTCATGAATAATGCGGGTTAGTCAATAATCCTACGCACATCGCTTAGTTTATGCGAATAGCGTTTAAACTTCAAACTCCAAATACCGGTTTCATCAATCGGGTCGATGTGGGCATTGCCATGCGAATGAAATATCCGACCGTCTCCCAATAAAAAACCAACATGAATAACCTTGCCGCTGTCATTGGTAAAAAATGCCAAATCACCCGCAACTGCTTCGGATAATTCTATAGAAGTTCCCTGCAAAGCTTGATCCTTAGCATTGCGCAACAAATCATACCCGCAAATCTTATACGCCATTTGAGTCAGTCCGCTACAATCCAAACCAAAATGTGTTTTACCGCCCCACAAATAGGGTGCGTTTAAATAGGTGTATGCCATAGAAAGCACTTTATTCTTATTGTGTTTCCCGGTTATAAATTCGCCATTAAAAACACCCGTTTCATCACCCATCTTCAAAGTCTTATCTTCGGGATTAAAAAAAGGTAATACACTTCCCATTGGCAATAAAAACGTTCCCGATTTGTCAAAATCAACTTCCGACAAAATATCGGCAGCATAATACTTTTGAGCATTGTTTATAGAATCGAACGTATTTTTGGGAATTTCCAAAACCACTTTTTCATCAATCCAGCCTTCATAACGGTCATAAGAAGTCTTTATATATAGCCACTGCCGATGCCTTTGAAGGATTTCAAAAGTATCGCCAAACAACATTTGGGTCATAATTTCGGCTTCGTCGGCATGATCCGCTCTTACGGGTACAATCGTAGCAAAGTTAATGGCATAAGTCATATCAATCCGGTTTATGGTGAATATTATTACGATTCGTTTTCTATCACAATAGCACCGGCACCACCACCACCATTACAAATACCAGCCGCTCCCAGTTTGGCATTGTTTTGTTTCAAAATGGTGATTAAAGCCATAGTAATTCTAGCACCACTCACACCCAGAGGATGTCCCAAGGAGACTGCGCCACCATAAACATTGGTTTTATCATTGTCGAGATGCATCAATTCGGCATTGACCAAACTCACGACTGAAAAAGCTTCGTTTAGCTCAAAATAATCGATATCGTCTATGCTTAATCCAGCTTTGTCAAGCGCTTTTGGAACTGCTTTAGCAGGAGCGGTCGGGAAATAATCAGGATTTCCGGCAGCATCGGCATAAGAAACTATTTTTGCCAAAGGTTTAATACCTAATTCTTCGGCTTTTTTACGAGTCGTTAATATCAAAGCAGCACCGCCATCGTTAATCGTTGAAGCATTGGCAGCCGTAACGGTTCCTTCTTTGGTAAAAACCGGTTTTAAAGTCGGAATTTTTTCAAAACGAACATTTTTATATTCTTCATCCTCAGCAAAAATAACCGGTTCGCCTCTACGTTGCGGTATTTCTACAGGAATAACTTCGTCTTTGAACCTGTTATTTGCCCAAGCATCAGCAGATCTTTTATAAGATTGAACCGCATAAGCGTCTTGTACTTCACGCGAAATATTATACTCCGCTGCTACCATATCGGCTGATACACCCATATGTTTTTTTGAATACGCATCGGTCAAACCATCTAATACCAAACCGTCTTTAAGTTTTATATCGCCCAGTTTAACGCCATTGCGTCCGGCTAAATAATGAGGTGCCATCGACATGTTCTCCATACCACCAGCAACCATAATTTCCGCATCACCGGCTTTTAAAGCTTGGGCAGCCATACTAATTGCCTTCATACCGGAAGCACAAACTTTGTTGACCGTTGTAGCCGGAACACTATCCGGAATACCGGCAAAAATGGCAGCTTGACGTGCCGGTGCTTGTCCCTCACCTGCTTGCAATACGTTTCCCATATAAACCTCATCTATCATATCGGGTTTTAAATTAATTTTTTCCAAAGCACCTTTAATAGCAAAAGCACCCAATTGAGGTGCAGGAATTTTAGATAAACTCCCGTTAAAACTACCAATAGGTGTACGGGCATAAGAAATAATAACAATATCTTGTGGTGATTTCATAAATTTATGTATTTAAAAATTTTGACCTAAAATTACGAATATTTGTTGTAACAGAAAGCTTTTTCATAAAAAAATATTACTTTTGGTCAATATACATAAAGACGTATATAAAAAATTCTAACAAGTGAAAGATTGGTTAAATTACATTTATAAAAACACAAATTTTATCTATAAAGCATTTATCTTTTTAAGTGCCTTACTTTTAATCGTATATTTTTTGCCCAAACAAGGAAAATTTAAATACGATTTTAAAAAAAATACGCCTTGGCAATATGAAACGCTCTATGCGCCAAACGACTTTTCTATCAAAAAAACAGATGTAGAACTTAAAGACGAAAAGCAAAAAATAGAAAAATCTATTCCTTATTTTATCAAAAAAACGCCCATCAACCTTAAAGGATTAACCGAAGAAATAGACAATTCTATCAAAAAATACAACAACGGATTAAACGCTTCAAAAGTTGATTCATTGATAAGAATAAATCATAAGGTATTGCCTAAAATTTATGAAGTAGGGCTCATCGAACAAGTCCCCAACGATATTTTGAAACGAAAAATTAATCTCGTAGAAGGAACTAACCTAAAAGAAGTTCATCCCGCTAAAATATATACCACCCACGATATAAAAGCAATTTTGAAAAATTATATCGATCCGGAAAATCCTTTATTGAAAGATTTATTGGAAATATATTTCAAACACTTAAAAATCAATTTAAGTTTAGATCGTTTTTACTACGACAAAACGCTCAAAGAACAGCTGCAAAATATCAGCATTAACAAAGGATTGGTACTCAAAGGCACACAGCTCATTGGCAAGGGAGAATTAATTGACAATCAGAAATATAACATATTAACTTCTCTAAAAAACGACCACAGTACTCAGCAATACAACGCTGCCAAAACCAGATGGATTTATTTGGGTTATACCGTATTGGTTGCTATCGTTTTATTGATGCTCTTCTTATTTTTATGGAAATACCGCCCCGAGATTTACAACAATAATGTCAAAATAAGTTTGATTGTTTTTAATATGGTATTGCTTATTATCTTGACAAACTTGATGGTTAATTACAACACTACTTATGTATATATTGTTCCACTAACCATTCTTCCGCTACTGTTAAAAGCTTTTTTTGACGCACGGGTGGGCTTGTTTGTTCATGTACTAACCATATTATTGCTGGGATTTATCGTTGCAAATAGTTTTGAATTTATTTTCCTACAAATCATGGCAGGTATCGTTACCATATTGACGGTATCAGAATTGACCAAAAGATCAAATTTGGTAAGTTCGGTCAGTAGTATTATTCTTATTTACATCATAGGCTATTTTGCCTTCCATTTGATTCACGAAGGCAATATTAAACTTATTAGCGGACAAGTTTTTATGTTTTTTCTATTAAATGGTATTTTGACTATTGCCTTATCAAATCAATTGATTTTGCTTTATGAAAGAGTATTTGGATTGGTTTCGGATGTGTCCTTACTAGAAATATCAAATACCAACACCAAACTCTTAAAAAGATTGGCAGACAAAGCGCCAGGCACCTTTAACCATTCTATGCAAGTTGCCAACCTGGCAGAAGCCGCTGCGCACGAAATAAAGGCAAATGCACTACTTGTTAGAGCCGGTGCCTTATACCACGATATCGGGAAGATGCTCAATCCTTTTTATTTCACCGAAAATCAAACCTCAGGTGTCAACAGACACGACGATTTGGATCCGGTAGAAAGCGCTAAAATCATTATCAACCATGTACTTGACGGGGTCGAATTGGCACGAAAAAACAACCTGCCCGATAGAGTAATTGACTTTATCAGAACACACCACGGTAGAAGTTTGGTCCAATATTTCTATAAAAAAGCATTGGAAACAGACCCCAATATTGACAAAGAATTATTTAGATATCCGGGACCCAATCCGTTTTCCAAAGAAACGGCTATCTTAATGATGGCTGATTCTGTAGAAGCCTCTTCCAAAAGTTTGCGCGAACCGACTGCTGCCAAAATAGAAGCATTTGTCGATAAAATCATCGATAATCAATTGCATAGCGGTTTACTGGATAACGCGGATATCACCCTAAAAGAAATATTGAATATCAAAAAGCTTTTTAAGAAAAAACTAAAAAACATCTACCATTTGAGAATAGAATATCCGGAATAATTTTTTTAAATCTTATAGTATTTCAAAATCCGGCACTTCGATACAATTTCAATTCCTTTCAGTCATTGAAATCACTCAGTGACCTACGCTTTGTGATTTATAGCACCATCGTAGGTGGTCGAGTGATTCTTCCGACCTAAGTCGGGAGAATTGTACCGGGACCCCAACTGTTGATATGCTATTTCATTTATACGCTATTCATGAAATCAAAAATCATTAATCCTTGTTCAATATTCATTTTTTATCTGCAATTTTGTTTTCATTTTCTAAAAAAAAGTCTGACACATCATATCTACACACTCAAAATTTATAAATTAGAAAAAAGATAACTTTTTCTTGTGTATCTTAAGAATAGATTATATATTTGCACTCGCAATTCCAGAGAAAGCTTTGGAAGCGTAAGGAGAGGTGCCGGAGTGGTAACGGAGCAGATTGCTAATCTGTCAACTGGTAACGGTTGCCAGGGTTCGAATCCCTGTCTCTCCGCAATTTCTTCGGGGTATAGCGAAGCCCGGTTATCGCGCCTGCTTTGGGAGCAGGAGATCGCAGGTTCGAATCCTGCTACCCCGACCAAAGAGACCAATGTTGTTAAAACAGCTGGTCTTTTTAGAATAAAAGGGTCGCGTAGCTCAGCTGGATAGAGCATCTGCCTTCTAAGCAGACGGTCACAGGTTCGAATCCTGTCGCGATCACGAATAAATTACTTGGCTCCGTGGCGCAACTGAATAGCGCATCTGATTACGGCTCAGAAGGTTGAAGGTTTGAATCCTTCCGGAGTCACTGCCTAAAAAAAATAACTCACTGAATATCAGTGGGTTATTTTGTTTAATTTGTTTTACAGTCAAAACTTGTCCACAAAATATCCGTAAATTTTCGTATTTTTTGTACGCTACAATATCATAAAAAATGCAAATTTCCTAATTAAAAAATATCCAACGCAAACCCAATCGCAAGTTAAAATCTCGATAAGGATAGCGCGGGGCCGTATAATATGTAGGCGTTTTATATTCAAACAGGGCATTTATATGTTCTGCATTGACAAAGAAACGAAAACGTTTAACTTTGAAATTAAAAAAAACATCGACCAGTGGATAACCGCCTATTTTTTGAGTTTTTTGTAATAAAAAATCAGCCAAAACAGGATTGTAGGCATTTGCATAATAGGCTTCAAAATACTTCACACTAAGTCCTGTTTGCACAAATAAGTTATGATGAAAATACCTGTTTTGAAAATAGATACTTCCACGAGCTACATAAGTAGGAAGCGATAAAATGTCGCCCCCCTGCACCACTTTCTGTAGCAACAAATCTGTTGCAAAACCTATTTTGTGATAATTGTAGTCAAAAGCATATTGCAAAGCAGCATAACCAATTCCGGAAGCACTCGTCTTGGGCAAAGAATCGGTTCCAAAATAATGATAATTGTTAATCAGTTGCTGTTTCAATTCCAATTTTCCCCATTTTTTATGGCTTAGAGCGGTTGAAAACTCTTGAATCAGTTCATTTTTTAAATCGGGTTGGTACCAATTATAAGCATTATAAGCACTTTGATACAATCTAAATCTGTAATCGGGACGCTTGGAAATACTCTTGATTTGTGCCTTAAAAAGTATTTTTTTTGGTAAATTTACGCGTGCATCGGCTTGAAAATAATATGCAGACAGGGAAGGCGTTAACCCAACATCCAATTTTGTTTTGAAATAAATTCTTTTCCAATTAAAAGACAAATTCGAAGCAAAAATAAGATTGTTATCAATCAAATTTTTAGGTAATATTTGTCCGTTAATTGCTTTGACAGAATCCAAACTATAGTTTTGGTGTATGTAGTTAACACCTGTCTGTATCAAAAATCCTTTGGTATTAAATTTTACACCTGTAAAATTCTCAAAACGTTTTAAATTCACACTATCCTTAATCGCACTTGTTGCGCTTGCGTCACCTAGCAAATCACTGGGTGCTGTTTGCTCAAAATCATAAATTTGCCTATGATACTTAGTCAAATTAAGAATGTTAATATCCTTAGTTTTAAACAATTTATATTGCTGCCCCAAGTAGATGTGCTGTCCCTTAAGCAGATTCTTAGCATTGTCCAAGTTTACCGGAATACGTCCACGGTCTTTAAAAACACTTCCGCCATTCTCAAAATTATTTGCATCCGTAATGCCACCGTTTTCCTCATTTGAAATATCATGCGTTACGAAATAAGCCTGTAATCCGTAGCGGTTTTGTTTTGACTGGTAGTTTAGTGTACTAAAAAAACGTCCGGCACTCACAATACTGTATTGATATGACCCCTGTGAACTGATGCCTTTATAACCAACCGAAAGATTAAGTTTGGGATTTACATTTACCGATATTAAGGAATGTAACATTTGCCCTTTATAAATGCCACTTTTATATGTTAAATCGGAATATGGCGTAGGAACTTGATAAAAATAAATTTCATCTTCATCAAGGTAATTGACATATTTGGCAGGTGCTACAAAGCCCGACAAAATATCCTTATCATTTTTTAAATCCAGAGACAAGTCATTATAAGTTTGCCCCATATTTTCAAAAGCTAATTTCTTAAAATCATCTTTTAAAGTATAGTTTAGTTTATATAAATGCCTAATGGTCAAAATGGTATCAACATGCATTGTGTCGCCTAGCACATTAAAAAATTTATAATCTGTTACGGGATATTTCTTTACTTTTCTTTTGACAGAATCCTTTTTAACTTTTCCACCTAATCGCTGCGTGATATCCTTCACCTCTTTTCTTGAGCTATTTGGAATATTACCCACTTGTGCAGACAAAGAAAAGCTTATAAAAACCAATGTTAAACTATAGAAAATCTTTTTCAAAATATAAATTCGTTGATTTTTACAAAGATGCAAAAAATATATGAGACTGATTTGTTAGAACATAAAAAAAGTCCCAATTAGCAAAGCAAAAATTGGGACTTTATATATAATGTAAGACGAATCTATTTCAAAGAAACTCTTTTAAATCCAACTACCTTAAGATCTGGATTTACAGATTTTACATAAGTTTCAACCGTCAAATTGCCATCTTTGATATAATCTTGATCCAATAAACAAAGTTCTTTATCGATAGTCGTGTTGTCATCGATAAAACGTTGCAATTTACCGGGTACAATTCTATCCCAAATTTTTTCGGGTTTGCCTTCAGCTTTCAATTCTGCTTCGATATCCATTTTTGCTTTGGCAATTACTTCATCGGGCAATTGTGCTTTAGAAATATAAGTAGGAACGTGTTTTAAGGTTTTACCCAAACGACCTAACTCAATATTATCTTTTTCGATAGCAGCAATTCTGGCATCGGTTTCTTCTGCCAAGAATTCAGGTGTGAAATCTTTGTAGCTCAATACACTCGGTTTCATAGCCGCCACTTGCATAGCAATGTTACGAGCAACTTCCTCAGCATTTTCCACCGATTCTGACAATCCTGCCATTGAAGCAATAGAATTATTTGCATGGATATAAGATGCTACATAAGGTGCTTCTAAAGCTTGAAAATCTCCAATTTCAATTTTTTCACCAATGACACCGGTTTGCTCCAATACTTTATCGGCAATTGTTAAATCACCTTCTAATTTAGTATTTAAAAATTCTTCTTTTGTATTGGCATTGATAGCAACTTCTGCCATTTGTTTGGCCAAATTAACAAAATCATCATTCTTTGCGACGAAATCCGTTTCACAGTTTAAGGTAAAAACAACCCCTTTTGTGTGGTTATCATTTAGTTTTGCCATTGCAACACCTTCCGAAGAATCTCTATCAGCTCTTTTTGCAGCAACTTTTTGTCCTTTTTTACGAAGAACGGAAACGGCTGCATCAAAATCTCCATCTGCCTCGACCAATGCATTTTTGCAATCCATCATGCCGGCACCGGTCATATCTCTTAATTTTTTTACATCTGCGGCTGTAATATTTGCCATAATTGTATTTTTTTTAAATTATTTTTCTTCTTTTTTATCATTTTCCCCAACAACTGCTTCTTCAACAATTGCTTCCTCAACAACCTCTTCGGCTTCCACTTTTGCACCTTTTTCGGCCATTTGTTTGGCAGCTTCTTTGTCAGCTTTTGCTTGCTCTTTCTCTTGTTTTCTAATTGAAAGACCTTCTTCGATAGCATCTGTCAAATAGCCTAAGACCAAATTGATGGATTTAGAAGCATCGTCATTTGCTGGAATGGGATATTGAACTTTTCTAGGGTCTGTATTGGTATCGACCAAAGCAAAAACAGGAATTCCTAATTTATTAGCTTCGGCTACGGCTACACGCTCTTTGTTAATATCCACTACGATTAAAGCAGCGGGCAAACGTGTCATATCAGAAATAGAACCTAAGTTTTTTTCCAATTTAGCTCTTAAACGATCTGTTTGCAAACGTTCTTTTTTAGAAAGTGTCAAGAAAGTTCCATCTGCTTTCATTTTATCGATTACTGCCATTTTTTTAACTGCCTTACGAATGGTTACGAAGTTGGTTAGCATACCACCCGGCCATCTTTCTGCAATATAAGGCATATTTACTATTTTTGCATTTTCAGCAATAAAACTTTTTGCCTGTTTTTTTGTAGAAACGTATAAAATTTTTCTACCCGCTGAAGCAATTTGTTTTAAGGTATTTTGAGCTTCCTCAATTTTAGCAGCGGTTTTGTATAGATTGATGATGTGAATACCATCTTTTTTGCCATAAATATATGGCGCCATATTTGGATTCCATTTTTTGGTCAAGTGACCGAAGTGTGCACCGGCATCTAAAAGTGCCTGAATGTTTACTTTATTTTCCATTTTATTTTTTTTAGTTTACGTTCCGTAAAATTAGCAATACACCATTTTGGGATGCATTTGGATGCTAAACTAAGAACAGATTTAATTATAATATTAACGTTTAGAGAATTGGAATTTCTTACGAGCTTTGGGTTGTCCGAATTTTTTACGTTCAACCATACGCGGGTCTCTGGTCATCAGTTTTTCCTTTTTAAGCATGAGCTTAAATTCAGGATTTACTTCAACCAAAGCTCTGGCAACGGCCATACGAAATGCTTCAGCTTGTCCGGTAATTCCACCACCTTTAATCGTTGCTTTTACATCAAATTTACCGACAGTATCGGTAATATTGAATGCTTGCTCAGCAGCTTTTTGGTGCGCCGGAACAGTAAAATATTCTTTCATATCTTTACCGTTAATGGTCATTTTTCCGGTTCCTTCATTCAAGAAAACTCTGGCTACAGATGTTTTTCTTCTTCCTATAGTATGAATTGTATCCATTATTTAAATTCGTTTAAATCAATTTTTCTAGGTTTTTGTGCTTCTTGTTTATGCTCAGCACCGGCATATACATATAGATTGTGATAAATCTTTTCACCCAATTTATTTTTGGGTAACATACCTCTCACAGCCATTTCAACTAAACGGATTGGGTGTTTAGCCATCATTTCTTCCGCTGTTCTTTCACGTCTTCCACCGGGATATCCCGTGTGTCTTACATAAACTTTATCCTTCCATTTTTTGCCGCTCAATACAATTTTTTCTGCATTGATTACCACAACATTGTCACCACAATCTACGTGTGGCGTGTAGTTAGGCTTACGTTTTCCTCTGATCATCAAGGCTACTTTAGAAGCCAAGCGACCTAGTGTCTGTCCTTCTGCATCGACAAGAACCCACTCTTTGTTAACGGTCTCGTCATTTGCTGAAATTGTTTTGTAACTTAGTGTATTCACTTTCATCAATTTAATTAATAATTCACTTTCTCTATACTTAAAACAAAAATATTCTGTGCCTTTTGCAATTACACGCGTTTAAATAGTTCTGTTTCACCTATTTTACAACCTTAAAATAAGATTTCAAAACGGTCTGCAAATTTATGAATATTTTTTGGAAATACAAAACAAATAAAAGCGTTATTTTTCTACCGTTTTTTTCCTTCAAAAAACACAAAAATAAGGAAACATCGCTTTGTTTAAATTATTATCCTTAATTTTGTCATAGTTTTATGAAAAAATAATGTAAAATAATTTATTTTAGCCTGAAATTTGTAACATACATAAGATTTATTGAAGCAATTTAAAAAATTTTCTGTTTAGCGTTTAAAGAAGTATCGCTATAAAAAAATGATTCTGATGAAACCACCATATATAACGCTCTTAACACAAAAAGATATGATTATGGCGGTTCCATGTGTTAGCAATAATAAAATAAAGTAATAAACACATGAAAAAAGTAGCTATTTATGGATATTATAGAGAGGAAAAATCCTTTACATACCTCCTACTTTTACTTGATATTCTATTAGAAAAAAATATAGAAATCATTTTTCAAAAGCAATTTTATGAAAAACTATTGCTTCATAAGAATCAGTTTAATATAAATGAAACAGAATTGTTGTTGCACTCCTATCCCACATTTGAAACCTTTGAATCTTATAACGACTTTCCCGATCATGTAGATTTTCTTTTTACTTATGGTGGCGATGGCACTATTCTTAGAGCCATTACTTTTATTAGAGATAAAAATATCCCCATTTTTGGCATCAATGCCGGACGACTGGGATTCTTAGCAACCATCCAAAAAGAAGAACTTGAAAAAGCACTTTATCTGTTGTTTAATGGAAACTACAACATAAGTGAACGAAAGCTTATTGCGATAGAAACCAAACCGGAAAATAAAAAATTAAAAAAAATTAATTTTGCCCTTAACGAATTGGTTGTCAACAGAAAAAACACAACTGCTATGATTAGTGTTGATACTTTTTTGGACGACGAATACTTGTCAACTTACTGGGCAGATGGCTTAATCGTTGCAACACCTACCGGCTCTACTGCCTATTCTTTGAGTTGCAATGGCCCTATCATCACTCCGGATTCTGAAAACTTTATCATCAACCCGATTGCACCACATAATTTAACCGTTCGTCCCTTAGTTATCCCAAACAGTTTCAAAATAAAATTAAAAGTCGATAGCCGTGAGGACGAATTTTTAATCTCTTTAGATTCAAGAGTTTACAGCTTACCTATCGAAACAGAAGTAACTTGTTACACGGCAGATTTTAATGTCAAGCTCGTAAATTTTCAACACCATTCCTTTATTAAGACCTTACATAAAAAATTATTATGGGGAAGGGATGAACGCAATTAAAGCTATTGCTATTTTTTTGGCTTATTTATTCTTTTTTGATTGAAAAACAAGGAACTCCGATTGAGGATTTCAGATTAATTTTCGATTGTATTTTCATTTGCTAAAACATCATCTTATTGGCAAGTTCGTATAAATCTAAAAAGGATAGCTAATTCCCAAATTTAGGACAGAATTCTTAATAGACCAATCCCTAATCAACCAACGATTATCCTTGGAGGGATCATAGGTTTTAAAAGCCAAATCGAAGCGTATAATAAAATAAGTAAAATCAACCCGAAAACCCAGTCCGGAGCCAATAGCAACATCTTGAAGGGAAGAGAATCCCTTAAAAGTGCTTTTTTCATCTCCTTGGTCATTTTTGATATTCCAGATATTTCCAATGTCTGTAAACAATGCCCCTTTAAAATAACCGGCAATAGGAAAACGATATTCCAAATTGGTAGAAAACTTAAAGTTTGCCTCGTTAAACTCATTAGGTCCACCCGAAGTACCGGGACCCAAAGTGTAAGCACGCCAAGCCCTGATATCGTTTGATCCACCGGCAAAATAACTGGATACAAACGGGACACTTTTTGAATTGCCATACGGAAATGCCAGCCCCAAAAATACGCGGTACGCCAAAATGTGTTGTTTGTGTAATTGCCAGTGTCTGATATAACTCAAATCTAATTTTGCATACTCGGCATAAGGCACTTTATTAATCGTGTATTGGTCGATGTCATTGGTCGGCATTTTTAATAAACGCGCAAATGGTGATAAAATGCTCCCTGCCAATTCAAAAGACGAATTAAACATATAAAAATCCGTTTGCAATGGTTTTTTACGACTGTCGTAATACATATCAAACCGGTTGCTAATGATAAAAATATTTTGGGTAATCCGCTGCTCCCTTTCTCTGATATTTTTTAAATCTGAACAAATCGAGGGGTTTCCTGTGCAAAAATTAGCATCGTTTAAATGCGAATCTAAATAACTGTCTGCTGTTAAAGGTGATACCGATTCTCCCAAACCCTGCGCAATACTTTCTAAATTATTATAAGACAACGTGTATATCTTGAAGTAATTGTTCGCCTTATTATTGGTAATAAACTCCAAATTTAACAAATCAATTTTATATTTTCGTTCCTTTTTTGGCTTCCATTCAAATCCAAAAATACCGGCATATTTGCTCCTGTCCAATCCAATATTGGTTTGTTTATTAGACAAAAAAGTTAAATGGGTCTTGGGCAACATATATTTAGGAATATGCTTGTTCAGATGAAAAGGCAAGACCAATCTTGGAAAAGTTAAGGTTAAGTTGGTACCAAACTCACTCACGTTAAATAATTTTGAACTTTGATCCGCAACCGATTTAGACGAAGCAGCCATCAACGAAGTGGAAGCGGATAATATTTCACCGCCCCTAAAAATATTTTTGGCATTTAAAGACAAAACACCTTTAACACCAATATCATGGATGTTGGAATGCGTGATGTCAATCGAATTTTTTAGAAAAAATCGCTTTTGAGTGATTAAATAAATATTGGTTGTAAGCGTTGTATCCGCTTTATTTTCAACATATTGAATGTATGATTGCTTAAAATTTTGCAAACTCATCAACAAGCGATGGGTACGCAAGCGGTTCTGATCGCTGTACAATTGTCCTTTTTTGATAAAAATGGAACCAG
>JANTGO010000036.1 GCA_024763015.1 Flavobacteriaceae bacterium | reverse complement strand
GGAGCAATTAACTTCGGAGATTGCTAAAAAAGCTTGGGACTTAATCCAAGAAGTCGAAGCGATTGGCGGAATGACCAAAGCGATTGAAAAAGGAATTCCGAAATTGCGTATCGAAGAGGCAGCAGCCATTAAACAAGCAAAAATTGATTCCGGTAAAGAAATGATTGTGGGGGTAAATAAATATGTTTTGCCCAAAGAAGCACCTATTTCAATTTTGGAAATCGATAATGATTTGGTGCGAAAAACACAGATTGAGAAATTGCAAAATGTCAAAAAAAACAGAGACAATCTCGAAGTACAAAGACTTCTCAACGAATTGACACAAGTTGCCAAAGAAGGCGATAAAAATCTTTTATCGATAGCTGTTGAAGCAGCGCGTGCAAGGGCAACACTAGGTGAAATTTCTAGTGCTTTGGAAGAAGTTTATGGTAGATACAAAGCTAATATTCAAACAATTACAGGTGTGTACGCAAACGAAATAAAAAATGATGATTCCTTTAAAAAAGCAAGGGAATTGGCGGATAAATTCGCAAAAATAGAAGGACGTCGTCCTAGGATAATGATTGCAAAAATGGGACAAGACGGCCACGATCGCGGGGCAAAAGTAGTGGCAACCGCTTATGCCGATATCGGTTTTGATGTCGATATCACCCCGTTGTTTCAGACACCCGAAGAAGCCGCCAAGCAGGCAGCAGAAAACGATGTGCATCTTTTGGCTGTTTCGTCTTTGGCAGCCGGACACAAGACGCTCGTTCCGGAAGCTATAAAAGCATTAAAAAAACTCGGACGTGATGATATTATTGTAATTGCCGGCGGTGTCATTCCCAAGCAAGATTACCAGTTTTTATTCGATGCCGGCGTGATGGGTATTTATGGACCGGGCACCAAAATTAGCGAAGCCGCTATCGATATGTTGGAAATATTGATAAAGATGTACGGGTAGTTAAAGAAGTTGGTATGCGTTATAAATACCGTCACATTTTTTTACTACGATAAGGATTATCGCCGTCATCCTTGGCTTCTTCCAATATTTGCAAGTATGATTTATATCGGCTAAGCGCAATTTTTTCGGCTTTTACAGCCGGTTTTACGGCACATCCGGGTTCGTTTATATGTTGGCAGTTGTTAAATTTGCAATCTGCTTTTAATCTAAAAATTTCAGGAAAATAGCTATCGATTTCCTCCGGTTCCATATCCACTATACCAAATCCTCTAATGCCGGGTGTATCGATGATGTGTCCGCCAAATGACAAGTCGTGAAGTTGTGCAAAAGTGGTGGTATGTTTGCCCTGAAGGTGCGTCTTGGAAATTGTAGCAGTTTTAATGTTTAACTGCGGATCAACGGCATTGATTAAGGAAGATTTTCCCACGCCGGAGTGTCCGGTAAACATCGAGGTTTTGTCACGCATCAAGTTTTTTAAAAAAGCTATATTTTCACGTGTTTCGGCTGATAATTCAACGACTTGATAGCCAATATTTTGATAGGTTTTAATCAAGTTATTCTTTTTCTCGATGAGCAACTTATCATTTTTGATTAAATCTATTTTATTAATCAAAATAACAGCCGGAATATGATAAGCTTCTGCGGTTACCAAAATTCTATCGATAAAAGACAAGCTAGTTTCGGGCTGTGCAATCGTAACAGTTACAAAAACTTGGTCTATATTGGCAGCCAAAATGTGATATTGTTTTGAAAGGTTTATCGAGCGTCTTAAAATATAGTTTTTTCTAGGATGAATTTTCACTATAACACCCATATCTTTGTGGGGTTCTATCTGATAATCAACAAGATCGCCAACGGCAACCGGATTGGTGGTTTTGATGCCCTTGATACGAAATTTTCCTCTGATACGACAGATAACTATTTTGTCGTTTTCATTTTTTACTTCGTACCAACTTCCTGTTGATTTGATGACGATTCCGGTCATATAAACATATCTAAATTAGGGGCTTGTTGTCGTTTTTATCTTTAAATACTTGGTGCTGTATTTTTAAACTCTCTTGGTGTAACAATCTGAATACCTGTTCAATAAATTTTTGATTGACTTCATTTTCCTGTGAATTACGGATGGCTTTTTGCAAGATATCCAACCATCTTTCTTTTTGATAAATGGCAATGTTTTCCAAGTATTTCATTTCGGCAATTTGCTTGGTTTTCTCTTGTCTAAGCTTGAATATTTGAATTAATTCTGCATCTAAATCATCTATTTCTTTTCTAAGAATGCTTAGCGTTTTGAGTAGTTTTCTATCAAATATTTTATCTTTTGGAACGACCAAATTTTCTAAAAACGCTTGTAAATTATCGGGCGTAACTTGTTGACGGGCATCACTCCAAGCACTTTTTGGGTCGATATGCGTTTCGATCATCAATCCGTCAAATTTTAACTGAATAGCTGTCCTGGCAATATCAAAAACATTTTCGCTTATACCTGAAATATGCGAAGCGTCATTTAGTAGCGGAAGGTGTGGAAATTGCGTTTTTAAATCAATCGGTATTTGCCAAAGCGGTTCATTGCGATAAGGCATTTTTTTATAGCTCGAAAAACCACGATGCACAGCGCCCAGTTTTGAAATACCGGCTTTGTCAAAACGTTCCAAAGCGCCCATCCAAAGGGCTAAATCGGGATTAACAGGATTTTTAACCAAGACAATCTTATCTGTGCCACGCAAAGCATCAGCAAGTTCTTGTACCGCAAAGGGATTGACGGTGGTACGCGCACCAATCCAAAACACATCGATATCGTGCTGTAAAGCCAGTTCGATATGTGAGGCATTTGCCACTTCGGTTGCCGTTAACAGTCCGGTAGCTTCTTTGGCTTGTTGTACCCATTTTAGACCAATGGCGCCGACACCTTCAAAGTTGCCGGGACGTGTACGAGGTTTCCAAATGCCGGCTCGTAAAATATGTGCACCGGCAACCTTTACACCAAGCGCCGTTTCGAGCACTTGCTTATCGGTTTCCGCACTACAAGGACCGGCTATAATTAATGGATTTTCTCCCGAAATTTGTTGCAGCCAGTTTTCATACCTGTTTTTCTTTGTCATATCAGGCAAAAATACTCATTTTTAAGTTGTTTTAAAATTTTTATTTATTCTTATAACTTTTCATACTGTGAATAATGAATGTTTGAGATTATTTATGACGATTTTTCTAATGTTGAAGGAATATAGACGCCAAAAAAGTGTATTTTTGCAGGGATTAAACAGATTTAGATGAATTTAGAAAATACTTTGCAGAAACAAATTAAGCAAGCGCTTAAAGAAATATACGATTTTGATATAGAACAAGCTGAACTACAAGCAACTCGTAAAGATTTTGAAGGTGATATTACCTTGGTGGTGTTTCCTTTTGTAAAGCAGTTACGCAAAAATCCAAAAGAAATCGCAGAAAATATCGGTGCTTATTTAAAGGAAAATGTTGAAGAAATCAAAGATTATAACGTGGTTGGCGGTTTCTTAAATTTGGTAATCGACGATGTTTTTTACATCCATTTTCTTAAAGAAATTTATGATGACGCGCATTATGGATTAACGCCCCCAGATACGAGTTTGAAATCTTTGATGGTGGAATATTCCTCGCCAAATACCAACAAACCCTTGCATTTGGGACATATTCGTAACAATTTATTGGGACATAGTATCAGCGAGATTTATAAAGCCACAGGCAAACCGGTCATCAAAACGCAAATTATTAACGACCGTGGTATTCATATTTGTAAAAGTATGTTGACTTGGCAAAAATTTGGTAACGGAGAAACACCCGAAAGTAGCGGTTTAAAAGGCGATAAATTGGCAGGAAAATATTATGTCAAATTTGATCAAGAATATAAAAAAGAAATCAAAGAATTGGTAGCAAGCGGCAAAACTGAAGCGGAAGCCAAAAAATTGGCACCTATTTTACTTGAAGCGCAAGCAATGTTGAGAAAATGGGAATCCAAAGACCCCGAAGTGATGCAATTGTGGAGAACGATGAACGGCTGGGTTTATAAAGGTTTTGACGAAACCTATAAAAACTTGGGGGTTAGTTTTGATAAAAATTATTATGAAAGCGAAACCTATCTACTTGGTAAACAAGTGGTTGAAGAAGGATTAAAGAAAGGCATTTTCTTTAAAAAAGAGGATGGCTCTGTTTGGGCAGATTTGTCCGATGAAGGTTTGGATGAAAAACTGCTTTTGCGTGGCGATGGCACGTCGGTTTATATGACGCAAGACATCGGGACGGCTATCAAACGTTTTCAGGATTTTGATATCGATAGTCATATTTATACCGTTGGAAACGAGCAAGATTATCATTTTCAAGTCCTGTTTTTGATCTTAAAAAAATTGGGTTATGAATGGGCGGATAAACTCTATCATCTGTCTTATGGAATGGTGGAATTGCCTCACGGAAAAATGAAATCACGAGAAGGAACTGTAGTAGATGCCGACGATTTGATGATAGAAATGACCAATACGGCTCGTAAAATCTCACAAGAATTGGGCAAGTTGGAAGGTTATTCAGAAACGGAAAAAGAATCGCTGTATCGCATTATTGGGCTAGGCGCTTTAAAATATTACATCTTAAAAGTCGATCCAAAGCGAACAATATTATTTGACCCTGAAAAATCTATTGATTTTCAAGGGAATACAGGACCTTTTATTCAATACACGTATGCACGAATCCAATCCATTTTGAGAAGTGCAGAAGACTTGGATAAAAAGGATTTTGAAATGACTCACTTACATCCCAAGGAAAGAGAAGTAATCAAGCAATTAGAAATGTTTCCGCAAGTAATTTCAAACGCTGCTTTGCAACAAAATCCGGGCGTGATTGCCAATTACACCTATGATTTGGTGAAATCTTATAACTCATTTTATCAAGCAATTCCTATTTTGGCAACCGAAGATGAAAACGAAAAAGTCTTTAGGGTAAAATTATCAAAAAAAGTAGGAGAGACCATCAAGAATGCGCTCAAACTGTTGGGTATTGAGGTGCCCGAAAGAATGTAATTTTTCTTATATTTACAAATGAACAAGCTTTTATTAATTATTAGTATTTTGATTGGTTTCAACGCGTGTAGCCAAGAATCTAATCATCAAAAAACACAAAAAACGATAAAAATGAGCCCCAAAATAGAGAAATCCGATTCGGAATGGGAAAAAGTTTTAACACCCAAACAATTCCATATTTTACGCAAGAAAGGCACGGATTTGCCCGGAACCGGTGCTTATACCTACCATTTTGAAGAAGGTATTTATAAATGCGCGGCTTGTGGTGCCGTTTTATTCAAATCAGACAACAAATATGAGAGTCATTGCGGTTGGCCTTCTTTTGACGATGCCATTGAAGACGCTATCATTATGCGACCCGATTATAGCCATCATATGATTCGAACGGAAATTATTTGTGCCAATTGTGGAGGACATCTCGGTCATATTTTTGACGATGGACCGCAAGAAACCACGGGGAAAAGATATTGTGTAAATTCTACCTCCTTAGATTTTGTCAAAAAAGATAGTATTCAAAAGTAAATGACGCAAAGTCATAACATATCATTCTCAATTATTGTTCCGGTTTTTAACCGTCCGAACGAAGTAAAGGAATTGTTTGAGAGTTTAGTACAACAATTTTATAAAGATTTTGAAGTCGTTATTGTTGAAGATGGTTCTTCTCTAAAATCGGATAAAATTGTTGAAAAATTTAAGAATGATTTAGCCATTCGATATTTTTATAAGCAAAATTCAGGTCCCGGACAAAGTCGAAATTATGGTATGGAGCGGGCAAATGGTAATTATTTTATTATCTTGGATTCCGATGTAATTTTGCCCGGTAATTATTTGTCTATCGTCAATAAACACTTAAACGAAAGCTATGTCGATGCTTATGGTGGGCCCGATGCAGCAGCACCAAATTTTAGCCCGATGCAAAAGGCGATAAACTTTGCTATGACTTCTGTATTTACAACTGGCGGAATCAGGGGCAGGAGTGAGCAAGCTGAGAAATTTCACCCTAGAAGTTTTAATATGGGAATCGCTAAAAAGGTTTTTGAAAAAACAGGTGGCTTCTCAAAAATGCGTTTTGGTGAAGATATTGATTTTAGCATTAGAATTATGCAATCGGGCTTTAAAACCGCTTTGTTTACCGATGCATTTGTGTATCATAAACGCCGAAATACTTTAATGCAATTTTACAAACAAGTTTACAATTCGGGTATCGCACGCATTAATTTGTACAAATTACATCCCAATTCTTTAAAAATAGTACATTTCTTTCCTGCTTTATTTTTACTGGGATTTGTGGGTGGCGTTATTTTTTACGCCTTCGGAATTAAATGGCTTTTACTACTGTACTTACTATATTTCTTACTGATATTTGTAACTGTAATTTGGAAAGAAAAAAGTACTAAAATTGCCGTTTTATCCGTTTTGACATCTTTCACTATGCTATGGGCTTACGGCTTGGGTTTTTTAACAGCATTTTGGAAAAGAATTGTCTTAAAAAAGGATGCTTTTGATTCATTCCAAAATACTTTTTATGATTAACTTAGGTTTCGCATATACAGATTCTAATTTACGAATTTTTCAAATATTGGAGTCTTTTTTAAAGACGAAATCAAATATTATAAAATGTTAATAATCAATATGATATGCTGTTGCTTCTTTATGAATTATTTTTTTGAACCATAAAAGTATTAAAAGTTCATAAAAGTTTACCCTTTTATTTCCTATTATGCCTTTTATGGTTAAATTCTAAATTTCTAATAAATTCAAGGAATTTGGATGCACGAAACTTGATGATAGGTATTTATTAAATATTAGGAAATTGACAATATCTTTATACATTAATTGTCTTACAGGTCATAAAAATACTTAATTTTGCAAAAAATATAAATAAATGGAAATAGCATTAGTTGCCCACGATGGCAAAAAACCGGAGATGGTACGGTTTATTATGGAACACAAAAAAGAATTGCTTCAAAAAAATGTAGCAATAGTAGCGACCGGAACAACCGGAAAATATATAGAAGAAACAGGTTTGGAAGTACACAGATATTTATCGGGTCCTTTGGGTGGCGACGCACAAATAGGGGCAAGGGTAGCCGAAGGAAAAACCAAAATGGTCATATTTTTTAGAGATCCTTTGGATAAACATCCGCACGAACCCGATATTTCAATGTTGATGCGTTTATGTGATGTTCACAATGTGCCGTTGGCAACCAATCCCGCTACGGCCAATCTGCTTTTTAAAGCAACTTTTTAAAGATAAAAAAAATGCACTTCAAACGAAGTGCATTTTTTTTTATCAGATATACAAATTACTATTTGTTTTCTTCTTCTTTTTTGTCTTTTCTAGGAGGACGAGGCAACAAAACTTTTCTAGACAATTTCATTTTTCCTCTGTCCATTCCAAGAAGTTTTACTTTGACCATATCGCCTTCTTTTAATTCATCGGAAACTTTTTCAACGCGTTTCCAATCAATTTCAGAAATATGTAAAAGACCTTCTGTTCCCGGAGCTATTTCTATAAACGCACCGAAATCTTTAATCGAAGTTACGCGACCTTCATAAACTTCACCAACAGTGGGTTCAAAAGTAATCACATCAATTCGGTCAAGCACTTTTTGTATTTTATCCATATCGGTACCCATAATTTCGATGATACCTTTTCCGTCAACCTCTTCGATAACGATAGTTGTGTCGGTGTCTTCTTGTAATTGTTGGATATCTTTTCCACCTTTACCGATAACAGCGCCAATAAAGTCTTTGGCGATTTCAATTTTGACCATTTTAGGTACAAAATCTTTAACTTGTTTTCTAGGTTCTTCAATTCCCTTGGCCATTTGTTCCATAATATGCATTCTGCCTTCTTTGGCTTGATGAAGTGCTTTTTCAAGGATTTCTCTTTTTAAATCTTTGATTTTAATATCCATTTGGCAAGCGGTAATACCGTCTTTGGTACCGGTTACTTTAAAGTCCATATCACCCAGGTGATCTTCATCCCCCAAAATGTCGGATAATACTGCATAATTTTTGCTTTCTTCATCATAGATTAAGCCCATAGCAATACCCGAAACAGGTTTTTTGATTTGGATACCGGCATCCATCAATGCCATTGAACCGGAGCAAACCGTAGCCATAGATGAAGAACCATTAGATTCTAAAATGTCGGATACCACACGAATAGTATAAGGCACATCTTCCGGAATCATAGGTTCCAAAGCACGTTGTGCCAAATGCCCATGACCTATTTCTCTACGGGAAGTTCCTCTAAGGGGACGTGCTTCTCCGGTAGAAAAAGGAGGGAAGTTGTAATGTAAATAAAACTTTTCTTCACTTCTTAAAGTGGCGCCGTCAATCATATTCACTTCGCGAGAAGTACCAAGAGTGACCGTAGCAAGCGCTTGGGTCTCACCTCTGGTAAACACGGCTGAACCATGAGCAGAAGGTAAATATCCGGGTTCTACCCAAATATCTCTAATTTCATTAGTATGTCTACCATCTAATCTTAGACCCTCATTTAGGATTAAATCACGAACCGCTTTTTTCATCGTGTCGTGGAAATATTCACTTATCATTTTACCGGTTTCAGCCAATTCTTCTTCGTCAAATTGCGACAAGAACGCTTCTTTTACTTCGGAAAATTTTTCTGAACGTTCATGTTTACCTGTACCTTCTTTGGCAATGGCATATAATTTATCATAAGTTTCTTTTTCAACGCGTTCTTTGAGTGCTTCATCCTCTTCAGCTCGTGGATAATCTCTTTTGGGTTGCGATTTTGCTACTTTTTCAGCCAATCTTTTTTGTCCTTCGATTTGAATTTTAATAGCTTGATGTGCAAATTCAATCGCTTCAATCATTTCTTCTTCACTAACTTCTTCCATTTGCCCTTCAACCATTGTTACAGAGTCTTCGGTACCACCAACCATAAGGTCAATAGTGGCAAACTCGGCATCAGCCAAACTGGGATTGATAACCAATTTATCATCTATTTTGGCTACTCTTACTTCGGATATAGGTCCTGCAAAAGGAATATCTGAGAGAGACAAAGCAGCAGAAGCTGCCAATCCGGCTAAGGCATCGGCTTGTATGTTTTCGTCGTGAGACATCAATTGAATCATCACTTGTGTTTCGGCATGATAATCTTTTGGGAATAGTGGTCTTAAAACACGATCGACCAATCGCATGACTAAAATTTCTTCGGTACTAGGTCGTCCTTCACGTTTAAAAAATCCTCCTGGAAATTTACCTGCTGAGGCAAATTTTTCGCGGTAATCTAAAGTTAAGGGTAAGAAGTCAATGTCCGTTTTGACATCTTTTGAGGCAACAACGGTAGCGAGTAGCATGGTGTTGCCCATTCTTACAACGACAGATCCATCAGCTTGTTTGGCAAGTTTGCCGGTTTCGATAGAGATCGTTCTGCCATCGGCTAATTGGATGGTTTCTTTAATGGGTTGTGGTATCATAATTCTTTTGTTTTTTTTCGATTTACCCTATGTAAACCGATCGATAGGTTTAATAAAAAAGGGCAATAAAATTGCCCTTTCGATAACTGTAAGCTTATTTTCTTAAGCCAAGTTCTTTAATAATGTTTCGATATCTAGCGACATCGTTGTTTTTTAGATAGTTTAGAAGACTTCGTCTTTTTCCTACCATCTTGACCAAGGCTTTTTCTGTGCTATAGTCATGTCTGTTGTTCTTTAAGTGTCCGGTCAAATGGTTGATACGATGTGTAAACAACGCGATTTGTCCTTCGGGTGAACCTGTGTCTTTTTCAGATTTTCCGTACTTTGCAAAGATTTCTTTTTTTACTTCTGGTGTTAAATACATTCCAATATTATTTTTAATGATTATTATGTATGATTTTGAACTGCAAATATATAAACTTTATTTTGAATAATCCATAAAATTCACCACAAATGGAGTAAAAAATAATTATTTCATTGATATTTAAGGTATTATATAATTGTTGCGTAGTTTATTTGCTCAATTTTGAGCAATTGTTTAAATTTTGAGTACACATCTACTGCGTTGTTAACTTTTTATAATACAAAGGTATAATTTAAAAACTTAAACGCCTTGTATATACACACTCAAAATTTATGAATTTTTCGGCTTAACAAAGTTTTAGAAAATTATTTATAAAAAAAGAAATCATTTTTTAGAAAAACTAAAAAATCCTTTTGTGCGCCACCAGAGTACCTTATAAAGCATCGAGGCTTTTTCCCATTGGGTTGTAAAGATGTAATATACAGCTAACACCACAGATGCCAACCATTTGACAAAGACTTTCCAAAAGGCGATAAAACTGTATAGAATACCTTTTTCTGCATGAATTTCTCTGTAAGTTTTTCCAATTTCTATTGCTTGCTCTTTGATGTAAGCCTTGTTGATTTTTTCTTGGGGAATAAAATGCCAAACTACTAAATCATAATAATAATAAACAGGAAAATCTTCTTGTCTAATTCTATTAAAAAGATCTTTTTCAAAAGTACCCGGTAAAATAACTGATTTATCGTTAAACTTGTCTGTGTCAAATTTTCCAACTATGTCAAAGATGTTTTTTGAAACCAACATATTGGTTGCAAAAGGATGTTTCTTCTTGGGAAATTTACTCTTTTCACCCAAATTTATTTCGGCAAAATAGGGCATGATATATTTGTAAATCCAAGCCGGCTTTTGTATTTCGAAAACGGGTGCCACTTTACCACCGCCTGCAACATTATCTAAATTATTTTCAAAATCTTTTTCCAGATTTTCAAAATAATCTTTGTGAAAACTGGCGTCATCATCTACAAAAATCAGTAGTTTTCCTTTTGCTTCATCAATGCCTTTATTCCAAGCATATTGTACCCCCTGACGTTTTTCTTTCAGGTATCTTATGTCAAATTTCGGATTGTTTTTTTTGAAACTATCTACAATTTCCGGAGAATTATCTGAGCCGTTATTATCGATAATCAAAAATTCAAAAAAATCTGGATTAAAATTCTGTATAATCATGCTGTGGAGCAGTTCTTCCAAGAGAGCTGCACGATTATTAGTAGGTATGATGAAACTAAATTTTTTCAATTTTGCTTGAATTTTGCTTTGCAAATATACTTATTGTTTTTGTTTTTTTAGGATTAAATATAAACCTAAAAATGTTAAAAGTAAGAAAATGATGAACGAAATCAACGAAATAGTTCCACCGGTTTTAACAACTTTTGGATCGAAGACAAAACTAATTTGGTGCTTTCCTGCCGGAATTAGCAAACCTCTCAGGCTGTAATCCACTTTGTAAATCTTTGTCGGTTTTTGGTCGATAAATGCTTGCCAGCCATCTTTATAATAGTTTTCGGAGAAAACCGCAAAGCCATTTTGTTTATTATTGGATTCGTAACTTAATTTCTCAGGATGATAACCAGTTAATTTGATATATGAAGTACTGTCTCTATAGATGCCGGAATTCAATTCTTTTTGATATTTTTTTTGAAGAACGGCAACATCTTTTGTATTTATACTATCCAATTTTAATATTTCTTGCTCTTCGTTGTCTACAAAATTCAGCTGCTTTACAAACCAAGCATTGCCATTGGCATCAGGGTTGACTTGAATACCTGTTTGTTTGTCATTTGGAACGATGAGATATTTTACATTATACATATTTAATATGTTCGGATTGATTTTTTTAGATAGATAAATATCAAATAAATCTTGAATGCGTCTCGGTTTTGCAGCGTGATAACCGCCCAATTGTTTATGAAAATAGGAGGTAAGCCCATCGGTTAGGGGGTTACGGGTAAAATTCATAAGTCTGTAGTAGGATTTATCTTTCAAGATTTCTTTGTCGATAGGCGAAGGCGTAAATACGCGGCTGTAATAATCATCGCTGACAAAACTATCTTGGTTTACATAACGCTTATCTACACCAACCAAATCAAATAAAATCAATAGCCCAATCGCAATGTAAAGCATATTGACTTGAAATTTTTTCTTTAGATATAAATAAAGTAAGCCTGCCGTCAATAAAATCAGTATCAAGGAACGTAAACTATCGTTAAAAAGCATAGCTTGACGATCTGCAATCAAAGCATCTAACAAACCGTATTGGTTGTAATAGCTGTCCATACTACTTGAAAAATCAAAGAGGGAACTGCCAAAAAGCATAAAAAAGATGATTATACCGCCAAAAATGCTACTGACAAATACTAATTTTTTTTGTTTTTCGAGCATTGTTTTATCCGAAGTAACAAAGCTATATAAACCCAATGCTGCCATTACCGGTATTAGGAACTCGACAATAACTTGTATAGATGAAACCGCTCTAAACTTGTTATAAAGCGGTATATAATCAATAAAGAAATCGGTTAAGAAATTTAGATTTTTTCCCCAAGAAAGCAACAGGGCAACTATAATGGCAGAAACAATCCATTTTTTTTGTTTACCATTATAAAAGAACAAGCCCAAAACTGCTAGGAAAATAATAACAGCGCCAATGTAGGCAGGCGCTGCAACAATGGGTTGTTTGCCCCAATAGGTCGCCGTATGGCTTACAAAATCTTTTGCTTGCGAATCACTGGCGCCTTTGTCTTTAATCGCTTCGTATAGATGTGAATTTTCATCGAGTTTTTCGCTGTTGCTACCACCCATAAATCTAGGAATTAACAAATTAAGCGTCTCCGGAATTCCATAGCTATATTCGGTAATATAATCTTTGGACAAGCCCTCTTGTTTGTTTGTTTTTTTGCTCCCGTCTGGATTGATATCGATAATACTTTTACCACGAATGCTATGTTTTACATATTCTCTTGCCGGTAAAATATTTGTGGCGTTCATTCCCAATGCCAATAATGCTGCAAACAATAATACTCCCAGTTGTTTAAAGAACTTATTTAGCTGCCTATTCTTATAGGCATCTATTAGATAAAAAAGACCCAGAATTAACACGACAAACATTAAATAATAAGTCATTTGGTAGTGTTTGGTGTTGATTTCCAAGGCAACAGCAAGCGTTGTCAATATAAAACCACTAATAATCTTTTTGCGTTCAAACACCAATAAAATTCCGGCAATCACT
This sequence comes from Flavobacteriaceae bacterium, assembly GCA_024763015.1. Classification (GTDB taxonomy): domain Bacteria; phylum Bacteroidota; class Bacteroidia; order Flavobacteriales; family Flavobacteriaceae; genus WGBX01. Next base: position 3,636 of record JANTGO010000036.1, on the reverse strand, counting down.
AAAGGAAAATAAGCAATAGCACGAACTTTTGCCAAATGTCCGACACCAATAATAATTAGGTAATAAGTTGAAAATCCAAAAGCCAAACTACTTATTATGGCAATTTTCCAATCGACCTTCATCACTAACATTAGAATGTAGAAAGAAATAAAATATAAGAATAAAAAATTTGCGGGTCTTGGTAGGAAATTTAATACCTTATTGACAGTCAACATGTAATCATTATGAAAACCGCTTCCCAGTAAATAAGTGGGCATGCCGCCAAAGGCTGCATTGGTCCAATAAATCTCATGACCATCTTTTTCTTTATATGTTTCGCGCTCGTGTTCCATCCCTTTGGATTGCACAATATCGCTTTGGTTGAGCACCTTTCCTTGTAAAATCGGGCTGAAATAAATAAATGGTATGACGATAAATAAAACAATGGCAAAAAGATGTGGTAAAGACTTGGAAAAATTGATTTTCATATATTTAATATTTAATAATTCAATGTATTGTAACTCAATTTAAAAACTAGGAACTTTGATTTTGTAAAGTGTAAAAATAGCAAAAATTAATGAATTTAATTTACTTCTTAAGATACATCGAATATATTTTATATTTTTACCTCTAAAACAAAGCTATGCGTGTCGTTATTCAAAGGGTTACCGAAGCAAGTGTTCGTGTTGAAAACCAAGTAATTGGTCAAATCGGTTATGGTTTGATGATTCTTTTGGGAATCGAAAATGATGACCAACAAGAAGACATTGATTGGTTGGTACATAAGATTAAAAATTTGCGTATTTTTAATGATGAAAACGGTATTATGAATAAATCACTTCTTGATGTACAGGGAGAAGTCTTGATTATCAGTCAGTTTACATTACACGCCAAGACTAAAAAAGGACACCGTCCATCATATATTCACGCAGCAAAACCCGATATTGCTATTCCATTGTATGAACAATTTATCAAGACATTTTCCGATTCCATTCCAACTAAAGTTGCCAGTGGAAAATTTGGCGCTATGATGGATGTGTCGCTGGTCAATCACGGACCTGTAACCATTTTAATCGATACAAAGAATAAGGAATAGCCACCTTCGATGCTACTTTGATTTTGGGGTCTCGATACAATTCTCCCAACTTTGGTCGGAAGAATACTCGTCCGCCTGCAATAGTGCTTAAAATTGCATAACGTAGGTTACTGAGTGAATTTTCTGACTGAAGGGAAGAAAATTTGTACCGAAGTGCCGGATTTTAAAAATAGTGAAAGATTTAATAAAAACAAACAAAGAATAGTTTTCAAAAAAATCAATCAACAAACACAAAAAATAAAGAATAGGAAATTAATAATCAAAAACAAAACTTTTGCTTGGGTCATAGTGCAATTTGCCATTTGAGATATATAGGGGACTATCAAAATTATTTGAAAAAAGTCCGCCGGTTCCTAATCCTTGTGGCATATTAACGCCTAGTTTGTAGGTAAATTGGGCTATGGCATTCAGCCCAATATTACTCTCCAAAGCGGAAGTAATCCACCATTCAATACCGGCAGATTTTGATGCCTCTATCCAAGTTTCGGTACCGATAAAACCACCGTGAAGGGCGGGTTTTAATATGATGTATTGTGGCTTAATTTCTTGTAAAAAACTTTTTTTATCAAATAAGTGGTTATAGCCAATCAGCTCTTCGTCCAGAGCTATCGGGATAGGTGTGGTGGCACATAAATTCTTCATCGTTGCTATTTGCCCTGCCTTAATGGGCTGTTCAATCGAATGAATATCAAAATCTGACAATCTTTTGAGTTTTTCCAAGCTTTCAGAAACCGAAAAAGCACCATTTGCATCCAGGCGAATGGTGATATTATCATACTTAAAGGTATTTCTAATGAATTTCAATAAGCTGATTTCATCCTCAAAATTGATAGCACCAATTTTTAATTTTATCACCGAAAATTCGGCTGAAATTTTATCTTTTATTTGTTCTAACATAAAATTTTTATCGCCCATCCACACCAATCCGTTGATAGGAATTCCAACTTCTCCTTGTGTAAAAGCAGAGGGATACAAGCAAAATGCTTCTTCGTTTTCTAAAGAAATCAGCGCTTGTTCCAAACCAAAAATGATAGATGGATAATTGCTTAAATTCTTTAATAATTCGGATTTTGGCAAATTAATATTTTGCACAAGCCATTGGAGTTTTTCTTCATAATCGAGCTTGTCATCACTGCTTAAACCACGAAACAAGGCACATTCGCCCACCGATTTTTTACCATTTTTCTCAAGAATTAAAAAATAGGTTTCTTTGGTTTGCAAAATGCCTCTGGAAGTACCGGCCGGACGTTTAAACTGTAATAAATATTTAAAAAAAGATGCTTTCATATATAAATTGGTTATTCCACATCATTTGAACTTTCGTCCTTGTCAGTTTCTTTGTCCTTTTTCTTTTTCTTGCCGCTAAATTCTAATTTATAGACAACATAGCCAAAACCTACGACTAAGTGTAGCATAACGATGATAAATAAAATATTGGCTAAACTCATAAAAAAATGTTTTAAAAATTGATTTCAATACTAATAGGGCAGTGGTCGGAACCCAAAATGTCCTTGTCAATCGTAAAATTGCTTATTTTGTCAATAATACGCTTACTAACCAAAAAATAATCGATACGCCAGCCCGTGTTTCGAGCGCGGGCATTAAAGCGGTAACTCCAATACGTATAGGCAACTTCATCGGGGTGTAAATGTCTAAAAACATCGACAAAACCATTGTTTAACAGATGGCTCATTGCATCGATTTCTACTTGTGTATAACCGGCTGATTTATTGTAGTTTGATTTATCATTTTTTAGATCGATGGCTTGATGTGCCACATTCAAATCGCCCATAACAATAACCGGTTTTTTCTGGTCAAGATCTTTTACGTAGGATTCAAAATCTTTGTTCCATGCCTCTTTGTATGCCAAACGTTTAAGTCCTTGTCCGGCGTTGGGTGTATATACATTTACTAAGAAAAAATCTTGATACTCGGCTGTAATGACACGTCCTTCTTGGTCGTGTTGTGGCATTTGCATCCCATAAGAAACCTTAAGCGGTTCTATTTTACTAATTAAAGCAGTTCCCGAATAACCTTTCTTTTCGGCTTGATTGACATAAATATGATAATTATCATCAAGAAAACTCAAAGCTGATTTCACTTCATCAATTTGCGCTTTGATTTCTTGCAACCCCATTATATCGGGTTTTAATATATTAAAGTTTTTTTCAAAATCTTTTTTAACGATTGCCCTGATTCCATTGACATTCCACGAAGTAATTTTCATATAATTCTATTTATTTTTTAAGTCCTCAATTCATAAACCTTTTTGGCTATGAAAATAAAGTATATCAAGCAATTTTTAACAGCTTGTTATTTACATTTTTTTGTATTTAACTGCTACAAATATACTAATTATCAAAACAGGAAGAATAGGAGAGTTATATTAAACAAACTAATTATGCTAAAGCACTTCTTTAAAAAGTAAAACTTACACCTAATCCCATATTTTGTTTTGATAAGTTTAATGAAAAATCAGTTATAAATTTCACCTTCTTCTTTTGATGAGCATTATAGGTATTTACAAATTTTTTATAATCTGATTTCTTTGGTTTTAATGA
>JANTGO010000035.1 GCA_024763015.1 Flavobacteriaceae bacterium | reverse complement strand
GCTGCCAATGCAACTTCTTACGAATGGCAAAAAGACGGTGTAGTCATCCCGGGAGAAACCGGTCCCACTTATAGTGTTACAGAAACAGGAACTTATACCGCAACGGCAATTTTAGGTGTTTGTTCCGAGTCCGATGATGTCTATATTCATATGGAACCCATTCCTATCGTTGATGTAGGACCCGACTTTCACGGATGTGAAGGCAATACCGAAACCTTAACGGCAAACGTCTCTAACCTTAACGGTGATGAAACCTACCAGTGGTTTAAAGATGGCGTAGCCATTCCAAACGCAACCGGTACCACACTTGACATTTCAGAAACCGGAGCGTATAGCGTAGAAGTAACCAATAATATTGGATGTGTGGGAATGGATGAAACGCAATTTACCATTGATCCATACCCCCATCTTGATTTGGGAGATGATTTAGTGGTATGCCCTTATGATACCGCTACGGTTGTGTCAAATATTGATGATGCCGATACATATACTTGGGTCGTAAACGGCGTAACCGACAGCTCCACTACCGACACACTCAATATTAATGGCACCGGCAGTTATGACGTTGTGCTTAACCTTGATAGGGGCACTTGTTCGGTTAGTGATACCATTCATGTAGAAATTTTATCTCCTGTGATGATTATGCCCAACCCAATTTTTTACGGAGAACTCGACATAAACGCTAGTGGTGGCTTGCCCCCCTATCAATATTCACTTGATGGAGATAATTATCAAGATTCTAATCATTTTGAAGGCTTACCCGATGATGATTATACCGTATATGTCAAAGATAGTAATGGATGTATTTATATGTCATTACCCGTACATGTTACCAATTTAAAATTTCCTCATTTCTTAACCCCCAACGGCGACGGCTATAATGACACTTGGCGTGTTGAAAATGCCGAAAACACACCGAATGCCGTTATTTATATCTATAACAGGTTTGGCAAAGTGCTTAAAATAATGCATACCAAATCCAATGAATCTTGGGATGGTACTTTTAACGATTACCCAATGCCTGCCTCGGATTATTGGTTCTCTTTAACGCTCCCGAGCGGCAAAATTTATAAGGGACATTTTAGCATTAAGCGATAAATTAACCCATAAAATTCACCACAGATGGCGTATTAAATAAATATTACGTTGATATCTAAGATATTATGAATTTATTTAAGTGTTTTTTAGCCCGGTTTAAAGTTGTTGTTTAAATTTTTCGGGTTGGATTATTTCAATTCAAATTTTTGATGGATATCCCAGTTGGCACGTATTTGTATGGCTAGGTCAAAGCGATTGATCTGCTCTGGTTGTAAATGTTTTAAATAATCACCGGTATCCCATACATTATTTTGATTGACATCATACACCAATCTGATATAATAGGTAGCCGGTTGTAAGTATGAAAAAACAAACTCATTTTTACGAGCCGTTATACTCTTTCTGATGATTTTATTTTCTTTATCAAGAAGTTCTAGAAAAACGGGTTTTGTTATCTTTCCTTCAAGAGAAACTAATAGCGTTCCGTAAGTTTCCTTTTTTGGAATGGCAATATTTTTTTTAATTGTATCTTTGTTTTGATGCCCTAAATAATCTGTTATAGCATTTGGATAAAGTAAAATTTTGTATTTATTAGACATTTTTTTGTCAAAATCTAATACAAATTGACGTTTTTTGGTCAATTTAGTTTTAAATTCTACAGGAATTGTATCATTCTCAAAAACTTTTATTTTGTTAATATTTGCTTTTTCAAATGGTATATTTCCAATTACTTTTAAGGTGTCAAAGGGTGTTGCCCATCTTGGGAACTTAAGCACAACCATCAAACTATCTAAACTAGTTTCCCTTTTTCGCTTGTATTTTTTATGCAACTTGCCTTCATCAGCTTGCACAAAAATGGTATCAGCTTTTGTTTTATACCAAAGATGAACCTGATTGTTTTCGCGTATGATCAGATGGTTTGTAACCGGAGATTTTATAGCAACTTTTAAATTTTTCGGTATACCTTTGTAGGTAATAACCAAGTGATTGGCAGATTTTTGTGTAACCTCATCAAAACTAAACTTTTGCGGCTCATTAAATAAGAGGATATTGATAAGACTGTCTTTTGGGATGTTTATAAAAGCCTTCAAAAATCCAATATCATCGGTGTGTCTGTTGTATAAATAATTGGCATTTTTTTCTGCTAAGGCAATTGCTTTATAATCGCCTGCCTTGAGATGCGTCAAGGAGAAACTGCCATCTTTTTTGACATTTGTAACATAGTAAGGCTTTTTACGATAAACCGTGCTATCCTTAAATGTTGATTTTGGATACAGTGCCACTACAATATTTTCAGGTTTTTTAGTGAAATGAACCGCTTGTACCTTCCCCTTTAAACGCAAACTGTCAATCTGTTGCCCCGTTGAAAAGACAAATTGCAAATTGCCATAGGGGTTTCCCTCGTTGTTATCTTCAATACTTCCATTGAAATTAATCAAATAGGTGGTTTCAGGTTTTAAATCTTCATTAAACTTAATCCGAACGGTTTTGGCTGCAATACCCATGGGTGAAATGCTTGGCATGTTTTCTAAAGGCGGTGAAATAATCAGTTTTTTTTGAACATCCTTTAATTTGACAAATTCGTCAAAAAACAAAATGATTTCCTTTCCTTTGAAATTCACACTGGCATTTGTAGGGGTGCTTTTAAGCAATTTTGGCGGTGTTGTATCCTTGTCACCTCCGGTCGGGCTTCCGGGACTGGCACATTGAATCGACAAAAATAACAACAGTAAAATTACAGGGAAATGTTTCATATTAAATTATTCATTTATAGACAATTGGCAACATTGTCAAAGCTTATCTAAGCAATTAATACTTGACCATTCATGCTTCAAGAAATCTAGCCGTAAAGGTAAAAAAATTATTTCACCCAAGTAGGCAAGACACTCAAATCAATATGAAATATCAAGCGCATATAAAAATAAGCGACGAGTGTTAACACCAGAATGCCGATCAGGTTTAACCAAAAACCTGTTTTGACCATATCGCTGATCTTGAGTTTTTTTGAACCGAATACAATGGCATTTGGCGGTGTCGCAACCGGAAGCATAAAGGCAAAAGACGCCGCAATACTTGCCGGAATCATAAAAAACAATGGATTTATCATCATCGCAACGGCCATAGCTGCTAAAATCGGTAAAAAGGTTTCGGTCGTAGCCGTATTTGAAGTCAGTTCGGTTAAGAATGTAATGGTTCCTACCACTATCAATAAAATCAATAGTGGAGAAATATTTTGAAAATGAGAAAGCGATCCACCAATATAGGCGGAAAGTCCGGATTGTTTAAAGCCACTCGCCAAAGCAAAACCGCCTCCAAATAACAAAATGATGCCCCAAGGAATACGTTCTGCCGTGTGCCAATCCATTAAAAAATTTCCTTTTTCCTTGTTTTTTGCTGGAATAATAAATAAAAGTATCCCGATAAATATGGCAACATTTCCATCGGTAATCCATTTGGGATGTATAAAAATATTGGACCAACCCGGCGTTGTAAACAAGCCAAAATCAATGGGTTTTCTAAACAACCAAAGCAATGCCAACGAAACAAACAAAGCTAAAATCCACTTTTCTTCATAACGCATTTTTCCCAGCGAAATATATTCTTTTTTGATAATCTCCTTCCCGACCGAAAAAGCTGCCTTTTTGTTTTTAAAAAACAACATATACAGGTAAAAATAAGTAATGGCTAACAACAACATAGAAAGCGGAAAAGCAAACAACATCCATTGGGCAAACGAAATATCCGGCGCTTGTGGAAATTGAATTTTATATATTTGCACAAAAAACAAATTGGGTGGCGTACCAATCAAAGTAGCAATACCACCGATAGAAGCAGCATAAGCAATTCCCAGCAACAATCCTTTTTCCATCTTTTTAATGCCTTCCGACGGATTTAGTTCTTCCATTTTAGCTACTATGGACAATAATATAGGCACCATCATCATAGTGGTTGCCGTATTCGAAATCCACATGGATAAAAATGCCGTAGCCAACATAAAACCCAATAAAATTCTAGCAGGGCTCAATCCAATCCAAAGCAAAAGTCGCAGGGCAATACGTCTATGCAGGTTCCATTTTTCCATAGCCAACGCGATCAAAAACCCACCGATAAACAAGAAAATTAGATGGTTAAAATAAGTCGATGAAACTGCTTTACCATTCATAATGCCCAAAAGTGGAAACAAAGCAACCGGCAACAATGCCGTAACGGCAAGTGGAATTGCCTCAGTCATCCACCAAATTGCCATGAGCAAAGCGACACCAGCTGTGTAAGCGATGACGGGCTTATCCTTATCTAAAATTTCAGGGAATAAAATAAAAATTAAACTGATAAGCGGTGCTATAATAATAGCTGCTTTTCTCAATAATGACAAACGGCTTAGTGTTTTCATGTGTTTATAATTTTATTTTTTTAATTGGTAACACATGGAACCACCATCATCATATCTTTATGTGTAAAGAGAATTATACATGGTGATTTCATAATTTAGTTATTTATATTTGTAATAATGCCGAAACCAACGGTATACTGTTTTCTGCACTTTTTTATTATCTATTACAACTGATTGATATTTATATAAATACAAATTTTGAAACAAAATTTGTATATCCCAGATATCTTGATGTTTAAAAAACTATCCTTTGTTTATTTTTATTATATCTTTACTTTTTTACTCACTATTATTCATTATTTTTTTAAGTGTTCGTGAATCTCCGATTTGCATCGACCAAAAAAGTAACAAAAAAGTCTAGGCTTACGAAACTTTTACTAATTTATACGTTTCGCTCCCTAAACAATCTGAACTCGCACTACGATTCTGATATCAATTTCATTTCAATTAATTGTAAGTTTTTATTTCCTATTATAATTCGCTTATGCTCGAACAGCAGATTGTTTTTTACGTCCGCTCCACTCTAAATTTACGTAAAACCTTCGTATGCCGTGGGCAAACCGCAGTGGTTTGTGTTTAGAAAATATTTTTTGTCTAAAATTACACTTTGTTGGATATATTCTTTATATTTTGATGTCCCTGTGCAGAAAAAAGGAACAATTCCATAACAATAACGCCTTAGTGGTTTCATAATTTAGTTATTTTTATAATGATCTGTCTTTGCTCAAAACACAGATTTAATCATTTTAATCCTCCGCTTGCGGCAACTGTTTTTTGGCTTTGGCACCCAATTTTTTGAGTTTTTCTACACGCGTCATTAAATTCCCATTTCCTGTGCTCAGTTTATTCATCGCATCTTTATAGCTTTTTTGGGCATTGTCCAACTTCCCGCCAATTTGTTCTAAATCGGTAACAAATCCGGCAAATTTATCATAAAGTGCCCCGGCTTGTTTGGCAATTTCAAAAGCATTTTGTCGTTGTTTTTCATTTCGCCACATATTGTCTACAATCTTAAGAGTTGCTAATAAGGTCGTAGGCGTAACCAGTATAATATTGCGGTCAAAGGCATAATTATACAAAGATGATTCTTCGCGAAGCGCCAAAGAAAAAGCCGGTTCTATGGGAATAAACATTAAGATAAATTCCGGTGTTTCGCCTTCGAGCAATTGGTCATACGATTTTTTTGCCAATCCGTTTATATGCGATTTTAACGATACAATATGCTGTTTTAAATAAGCGGCAGCTTGCGCCGTATCATCCTCATTGCTATATTTTTCGTAGGCGGTCAACGACACTTTGGCATCGATGACCATTTTTTTATTATCCGGAAGTTGTATGATAACATCGGGCTGTACGCGTATGCGCTGCGTGTCATCTGCTGCTTGAAAACTCTGTTGGACAAAGTATTCCCTACCTTTTTCCAATCCGGATTTTTCTAAAAGTCTGTTTAGGATGGTCTCGCCCCAAGTTCCTTGTGTTTTGCTCTCTCCTTTTAGCGCTTTGGTCAGGTTGGCGGCCTCTTGATTGAGCTGTTTGTTGAGTTTTTGCATCTCGCTTAACTGTTGAAGCAAGGCACCATGTCTTTTTAGATTGTCGTCATTTGAGCGTTCCACTTTTTGTTTAAAAGCTTCCATTGCTTTTTGAAATGGCGTCAGAATATTGTCGAGATTGGCTTTGTTTTGCTCGGTAAATTTTTTGGATTTATCATCTAGAATTTTTTGCGCCAAATTTTCAAATTTTTCTTGGAGAATTTTCTCATTTTTTGCAAATTCCTCCTTGATTAATTGCCATTTTTCTTGCCATGTTTCTACATCTTTTTGGGAATTTTCAAGTTTTTTTTCCAACATATTTTTTTGAACCAGAAATTCTTTTTCTTGATTATGTATCTGTTGCGTCAGCTCGTTATAGTCACGTTGCGCTTCTTCTTTAACTTTTTGCAAAGTTGTTTCCCATTCCTTGCTTAAAGTGTGATACTCATTTTCTCGTTGGCGTAAATCAGCTTCGTGTTGTAATTGCCATTCGCTTAATTTTTGCTTTTGTTTGAGTTGCGTCGTGTATTTACCTGCGAAATAGCCCAAAAGCAGCAAAATGATGCCCAAAAAAATCAGTATGATATAGAGATTGTCCATCGATGAAATATTTAATATCAAAGGTATTAAAAATTATATCGGTTTCAAAGTTTAAGTCAAATTATTCTTTTTTGAATTGGCACTTTGGGACAAATTTCAGAAAACCTGATTCCTAGAGAATTAGGATGAGCCCAATTATAAAATATAAAAAATCATTAACAAGATAAATGCTAACAGAAACTCCGTAGGAGTAACCTGTTTGTAGAATACAATAACAAAAATATTATTAGCCCCAGCGGGGTGACCCTTAAACAATGAAACAAATTATGGCAAATACCTATTCACAAATATACATTCAAATTGGTATAACAGGTCGCCCGCTGGGCTACAAATAGAACGCATCTACGATGCTACAAACAGAATGCTCCTACGGAGCAATAAATAAAAAATCAAATAGATGACATTCCTTCATGCAGACGCAATGCGTATGTACCACCGGAAACAAGCTACGTACACTGTAATCACATACAATGCACACACTAAAAAAATATAGAAATGTTTTATAATTTTTTGGTACCGATAAAATCTTTTAAATAAAAAGGTTCAAAATAAGCAACATCTTCAAAATCTTTTTGCTCAAATTTTTTGTAGGAAAGCAAAGTCATTTCCTTGGCAGAAGGATATTTTATATCAGAAAAAACAGCGTTTGGATGAAGGATTACTTCCTTGGTTTTGGCTACGGCATCGCCTACAAAAACACATTTGTTTTTTGCCAAATAGCTATCAAAAGGTTTTTCGTCTAACAAATCTGCTTTTGTGTCTCGTATTAACTGATATGTGCCGTCAAAGACAGCGCTGTACACTTCCATTCGTCTGGCATCTAAAATGGGAATAATAAAAGCATCTTCAGCTTTGATTTGATGTGCCAAACTCTCCAAAGTTGAAACGGAAATCAAGGGAATATCTAAGCTGTAAGCCAGACCTTTGGCTGCCGAAACGCCAATGCGCAATCCGGTATATGAGCCCGGACCTTTACTTACGGCTATTGCCGATAAATCAGCAGGCGAATAATTGTTCTGCTTCAGTATGTCGTCGATAAAAACATGTAGTTTTTCGGCATGCGAATAGCCTTCGCCGGCGTAAGATATTTGATCGACAAAGTGACCGTTTTTCGACAAAGAAACCGCACAGTTTTTAGTAGCCGTTTCAATATTAAGTATCAAGTTTGACATAAGAAATTTGGTTGTTAATAACCGACTTTATTTCAACCAATTGCGTAAATCAAATTTGTCTTGTATGTGTTGGCGCAATTCGGCAATCGGAATGCGTATTTGTTCCATCGTATCTCTATCGCGCAGGGTAACGCTTTGGTCTTCTTTGGTTTGATGATCAACGGTTACACAGAACGGTGTTCCTACGGCATCTTGACGACGATAGCGACGTCCAATCGCATCTTTTTCGTCATAAGTTACCTCAAAATCCCATTTTAAATCATCGATAATTTTGTTGGCGATATCGGGTAAACCATCTTTTTTTAACAAAGGCAATACCGCCACTTTTGTCGGGGCTAAAATGGCGGGGATTTTCATCACCACACGGCTCGACCCGTCAGGTAGGCTTTCGTCTTGCAAAGAAGCAGAGAAAACCGCCAAAAACATACGGTCAAGACCGATAGACGTTTCTACCACATAAGGCGTGTACGATTTGTTGAGTTCAGGGTCGAAATATTGTAGTTTTTTACCGGAGAAAGTCGTGTGTTGTGTCAAATCGAAATCGGTACGGGAATGGATGCCTTCGAGTTCCTTGAAACCAAAGGGAAATTTAAACTCAATATCGGCTGCGGCGTTGGCGTAATGCGCTAGTTTTTCGTGGTCGTGAAAACGGTAATAATCATCGCCAAAACCTAGAGATTTGTGCCAGTTTAAACGCGTTTCTTTCCAATGATGATACCATTTCATCTCTTCGCCGGGACGAACAAAAAATTGCATTTCCATCTGTTCAAACTCACGCATTCTGAAAATAAACTGACGGGCAACTATTTCATTACGAAAAGCTTTTCCGGTTTGCGCAATACCAAAAGGTATTTTCATACGCATGGTTTTTTGGACATTTAAGAAATTGACAAAAATTCCTTGCGCCGTTTCGGGACGCAAATATAAATCGGTGGCATTTTCGGCAGAAGCACCCAATTTTGTACCAAACATCAGGTTAAATTGTTTTACATCCGTCCAGTTTTTACTACCGGTAACAGGATCTGCAATGCCCAATTCTTCGATTAGATTTTTTACGTCTGCCAAGTCTTCATTTTCCAACGAGCGTGCCATCCTATTTAGAATATCCTCTTTTTGTTGTCTGTATTTTACCACGCGCGGGTGGGTACTGACAAATTCTGCTTCATTAAAAGCATCTCCAAAACGTTTTTTTGCTTTTTTGATTTCTTTTTGGACTTTATTTTCAATTTTTTCGCAATAATCTTCAACTAATACATCGGCGCGATAACGTTTTTTGCTGTCTTTGTTGTCGATTAAGGGGTCGTTAAAGGCATCGACGTGTCCGGAAGCTTTCCAAGTAGTGGGATGCATAAAAATAGCTGCATCCAATCCCACGATATTTTGATGCAATTGCACCATGGATCGCCACCAATAATCTCTGATATTTTTTTTAAGCGCTACGCCATTGGGACCGTAATCGTACACGGCACTTAATCCGTCATAGATTTCACTTGATTGAAATACAAAGCCGTATTCCTTGGCGTGGGATAATACTTTTTTAAATTTTTCGTCGCTCATAATGCTATTAGATTAAGATTTGCTTTAATTGCTCAAAAGTCCGTTTATAAAACGTTCTTTGAAGGCGCAAAGATAGTTTTCATTTATGAATTTTACAATAATTTATTAAAGCTTGGCTTTCAAAGGCAAACAATGATCGTTTTCCGTACAAACGTATTCGATGTTTTTTATTTTCTTTAAATTTGGATTTATTAGACAAAAAGTAGGCTAATTTTTGGTTGTTTTGTCCATTACGCTTAAATTTCTTATTTATCTACTTTAATCTTATCGCCGGATTGTATTTTTTTCGTCACCAAATTATATGGTCCGGTGATGATTTCATCGCCTTCTTTGATGCCTTTTAAGATTTCGATATTGTTATCGTCTTGTACACCGGTTTCTACCACTTTAATCAAAGCCTTTCCCTTGTTGTTTACAAAAACCACTTCAAATCTTTGATCGGAATTTTTGGCATCTTTTTTAGTTGAAGATTTATGTTTTTTTGGATTACTTGTCGTGTCCGATCTAACGGTAACGGCGCTAATAGGCACCCCGATTACCCCACGTTTGGTATTGGTAATAATATCTACAGATGCCGTCATTCCGGGTCTAAAAGGCGAATAGTTTTTGGGTTTGCCTTCTAGCAGTTGTTTATATGAATCTTCGAGAATTCTGATTTTGACTTCAAAATTGGTTACTTGGTCGCCACTTGTGATTTTACTGTCTGCCGAATTGGCAATTTCGGTAATGATACCTTTGAATTTTTGTTTGAGATAAGCATCTACTTCAATTGTAGCCGAATCGTTTACCTTTATTTTGACGATATCGTTTTCATTAATATCCACTACGGCTTCCATATTGTTAAGGTTGGCAATGCGCATAATTTCGGTACCGGTCATTTGTTTGGTTCCGACAACGCGTTCGCCCATTTCAACATTTAGTTTTGATACGGTTCCCGATATGGGAGCATAAATGGTTGTGCGAGATAGATTGTCGTTGGCTTCGTTGAGGTTTGCCAAGGCGCTGTTTACGTTAAAACGAGCCGCATTTTTGGTCGCAATTGCCACTTTGTAATTGGTTTCAGCTTTGTCGTAATCTGCTTTGGAAACGATATCTTTGGCAAATAATTCTTTGGTGCGATTAAACTCTTGAGTGGCAGAGAGCAGTCTGGCTTCTGCCTGTGCTAAATTGGCACGTGCGTTCTGTACGGCTGCTTTGGCACGTTTAAGTCCTGATTGGTACAAATCAGGGTTTATTTTGACCAACAAATCGCCTTTTTTTACCGCTTGTCCTTCTTTAATGGGCAGGGCAATGATTTCACCGGAAACATCCGAGGATATTTTGACTTCCTTTTCGGGTTGAATTTTTCCGGAACCGGTTACGGTTTCAATAATATCAACTTTGCCAACTTTTTGGGTAAAGACTTTTTTTCCGTATTCTTTTTTGCCCAACCATCCTTTGGCCGAGGCGACCGTTAGTAAGATAGCGGCTGCGGCGCCTATAATTAGTATGTATTTTAATGTTTTGCTCATCTTATTATTTTTTTGTAGAAATTATTTGATAATTGGTTAATATTACATCTTTTTTATCGTGTATTCCAATATTTTGGATTTCATATAATATTGATATTTGGCATTGATGTAGCTGTTTTGTGCAGCGATATATTTGGTTTTGATGTTGTTTAAATCAAAAATATTCATCATCCCGACTTTAAATTTTTCGTTTGCATAATTATAAGATTTTAGCTGCGCTTGGAGATTGGCTTCTGCGGCTTTCATACTTTGAAAGGCAGCCAGCAAATCGGTTTTCATCTTATACACATCGTTTTTGAGTTTCTTTTTGTTGGTTTCCAAGGCGATATTGCTTCTGCTGATATTGAGCTTTGAGCTTTTTACTTGATGTTGTACGTTTAGACCGTTTAGAATGGGAATGTTTAGCGACAGTCCGTATGAGGCACCAAAATTGTCGTTGAGTTGTTTTCCGAGCGGATCTGCCGGAATGCTAACGCCGCCCAATCCAATACTTTCTCGGTCGGAATAGCCAGAATTGACATTGGCAAAGGCGCTCAAAGTAGGGAAGTAGCTCGATTTGGCTAATTTTGCTTGATATTTTGCTATATTTCCTTGTGTTTCGGCTGATTTTATCTTGTCGCTCACTTGCAATGCTTGGCTAAATAAATTTTCAGAAGATTGGGTTAAGAGCTTGTCATCTATTTGTAAATCGGACAAATCTTCGTCTATTTCAAAACTGTTTAGGTCGTTAAGTTCTAGTAATTGTGCCAGATTGAGTTTGGCAATTTCATAATTATTTTCTGCTTGAATGATTTGTACATTATCATTGGTGATTTGTGCTTCGGCATCCACAATATCGCCTTTGGGTAAGATGCCTGCCTTAATCATAGCAGCGGTTTTGTCTTTTTGTCGGATGCTGTTTTCTAATTGTTGTTTTACGGTCGAAAGGCTTTCTTTGGCAAGTAAAATCTGCAAAAATGCCGATGCAATTTGCATATCGATGCTTTTTTTAAGATCGGCGTATTGGTATTGTGCGGACAAAATGTCTAATAACGATTTTTTGTAATTGTATTTGTTTCTAAATCCGCTAAACAAATTCAAGTTGGAGCGAATACTTCCGTTGCCTCCAAAAGTGGTTTGGTTTTCATTAACTCCGGTGATGTAGTTTTTGGTCAAACCGCTACTCCACGATGCTGAGCTACTGGCATTGACGGTAGGTAAATAAGCCGTTTGGGTACCGGTTTTGTTGATTTCTGCTTGTGCAATATCCAACTGGCTCTGTTTCAGCTGCAAGTTATGTTGGTGGGCATAATCGATGCAGGCTTGCAAAGTCCATTTCTTGTCTTGCGCTTGTGCAAGCGAAAGAAACAAGAGCGATATGATAATGAAATACTTTTTCATGTGTTTATTATTTTGTATTTTTTATTGGTAACACATGGAACCACCTTAATAATATCTTTGTGAATGAAGAGAAATTATACATGGTGGTTTCACATGTTTATTATTTTAGTTTGGCAATTACCATTTTTTATTGATAAAATCTGTCAAAATCATAAAAATAAATTATTTGACGCGATGAAATTAATCAATTCAAGTTGATAATGTATATTTCTTAACGAATATTTAGGTTTTATGTTACAGATTAAGGGGCATAAACGCAAAAAAACTTCCCAATACATATTTTTGGGAAGTTTTTTGTTTTATTCAAAAATAATATTTATTTCCAACCAAACCGGTTCTTGATTTTAAATTGAATAAAGAACATCACCGGCACGATGACCAGCGTAAGGAAGGTGGCAAAGGTCAATCCGTTGATAATCGCTTTGGCAATGGGTCCCCAGAAAGCAACATTCTCGCCGCCCATATAAATATTCGGGTCAAAATGGGTAAACAATCCGATGAAATCAATATTTAGCCCAATCGCTAATGGAATCATTCCCAAAACAGTGGTAATAGCTGTTAATAGTACGGGACGCAATCGTATTTTTCCGGCTTTTACCAAGCTGTCATAAATGAGTGATTGCGGGCTCGATTGGTCTTCCGGTATGTCTTGTTCCAGGCGTTTTCGTTTGATGGTTAGTTGTGTAAAATCTAGTAGCACAATTGCGTTGTTCACCACAATTCCTGCCAGCGAGATAATACCAATCATCGTCATCACGACTATAAAATCTTGTCGCATAATAATCAGCCCTAAAAAGACCCCAATCATACTTAATACAACGGTTATCATAATGATAAACGGCGTGGTCATAGAATTAAACTGTGATACCAAAATCAGGAAAATCAAGAAAACGGCAATCATAAGCGCTTTTGACAAAAAACTCATATTCTTTTTCATCTCCTTTTGTTCTCCTTGAAAAGCATATGAAATATCGTGGGGCATATCGTAATTTTGCATTCGTACCCCTAATTTTTGCACAATATCATTGGCGTTATATCCTTCTAAAACATTGGAGGTGATGGCAATAACTCTTTTTAAATCTTTACGTTTTATGGCACTAAAACTCGAAGTGGATTTCATCGTAGCAAATGCCGAAATCGGCACACTTACGATTTTACCGCTTTGTTGGTCGCGATATACGATGTGTTGGTTTAACAAATCTTGACGGTTGTATCTATATTGGTTGCTGAGGCGAACATTAATCGGGTAATCATCGTCTCCTTCTTTAAATCGATCGACTTCTTTGCCATAAATAGAGGTGCGCAAAGCCATTCCTACTTGACCGGTTTTGATACCCAATCTGCCTGCTTTTTCGCGGTCGATAATGATGGGCAATTCGGGTTTATTTTTATCTACATCTATTTGTAAATTCTCAATACCGGGAATGTTTGCATCGTTTAGGTATTTCTTGACTTTGTAGGCTTCTTTGAGGAGTTCGTCATAATCATCTCCGGTCAGTTCCAAATCGATAGGTGCACCGGTAGGGGGTTTGTGTTGGTCTTTGTCGGCAGATACTTTTATACCGGCGTGTCCCTTGATGAGTTCTCGTATATCATTGAGTATCAGTGATGTGTTTACACCTTTTCGATATTGTGCATCCACAAAATCCAAAATAATTTTGGACTGGTTAGGGGTTTTACCGCCTTGGGCACCTTTTTGTGGGTCGCCGGTACCTTCACCTACCTGTTCGATGATGGAGGTTAGCAAATAATCATAGTTCTTATCCTTAAAATATTTTTCTATTTTGTGGGTAATATCTTGGGTAAAACCATCGACTACTTCAATATCAGTGCCAACAGGATGTGCAATATAAACATATATTTGATTGGGTTGTGTGAGTGGAAAAAAGCTGATTTTGGGTGGAATAATTTTTAATAAAGCACCTGAAAAAATTAACAGTAATACAGTACCAAAGAAAAACAGATAAACATTTTTTCCACGAAGGGCAACTCGTAGTATTTTTTCATAAACAACTTCTAACCAAGGCAAAAAAGTTTCTTGAAACCATTTGATGATATTGACCAGTAGTAAATGGTAAAGCAATTGCCAGATTGCCAATAAAACAAGCATCAACCCGATGGCATTGACGGTGCCTTGATATTTTGAAATGACAAGTTGTTTGAGGGCAAAGCTAATTATTCCTAAAACCAAATAGATGGCAAAATTCCGGAAAACTTTTTTCTTAGGAAGCGATTTTTCTTCCGTTTTCATATATTCCAGTGTCAATACGGGGTTGATGACCAAGGCTACAAACAGCGAGGATGATAGCACAATAATCAGTGTGATGGGCAAGTATTTCATAAACTCACCAATAATGCCCGGCCAAAAAGCTAGTGGAATAAAGGCAGCAAGCGTTGTTGCCGTAGAAGCAATAATAGGCCAAGCAACTTCACCGACAGCATATTTTGCTGCTTCAAAAGGCTTGTGTCCTTCTTGCCGGAAACGGTAGATGTTTTCAATAATTACAATTCCGTTATCGACCAACATTCCCAATGCCAATACCAAGGCAAACAATACCATAGTATTTAGCGTAACGCCCAAAATAGACAAGACCAAGAACGACATCAACATAGATAAGGGAATGGCAATGCCCACAAAAAGTGAATTTCTAAATCCCATAAAAAACATCAATACGCCAATGACCAAAAGCATACCCAGAATGATACTGTTTTCTAAATCTGATACTTGTGTCCGTGTTTTGTTGGACAAATCGTTGGTGATGGAGATGTGTACATTTTTGGGAAAAACATTTTTTTCGGTTTTTGATATAATTTTTTTGATTTCGTCAGAAGCTTCTATTTGGTTGGCACCGCTTCTTTTTTTGATATCCAGCATCACAACGGGCTTGCCAAATTCGCGTGCATAACTCTCGGCATCTTGTTGTTTGTAAATAATCGAGGCAACATCTTTTAGATAGGTAACTTTGTCTTTTGCTTTGCGGATTATGATATTTTCTAATTGTTTAGGATTTTTAATCTCGCCAATAACCCTAACATTTCTACGAATACCGCCTTCTTTGATATCGCCGGCAGAAATGGTCAGGTTTTCATTTTTGATGCTTTGCTCAATGCTGTTAAAACTGATATTGCGACTAACCATTTGATTGAGATCGACTGCTATCTCTACTTCTTTGTCCTGTACACCTCTAATATCAGCTGCCGAAATCTGTGGCAATTGTTCTATTTTATCTTGCAAATATTCTGCAAATTTTTTCAATTTACTCGGCTTGTAATCGCCCGAAATATTGACATTCATAATGGGTTTTAGCTCCGAAAAATCGAGTTTCATCGCTTTTGGATTTTGCGGTAAATCCTTGGGCCATTCCCGGTCGCCCATAGCATCGTCTATTTTGTCTTTGACGTCAGACAGGGCTTTATCGGGGTCCACATCAAAGGTGAATTTAACGTCGATACTGGCAAAACCCGATTTAGAAGTTGATTTAATTTCGTCAATACCTTTTATTTTTTTAAACTCGGTTTCCAAAGGTCTTGTAATCAGGTTTTCGATATCTTCGGCGGAATTTCCGGGATAAGGTGTGCTAACAAAAACTTCGGGGGCAGCTATGTCCGGAAAAGCTTCTCTGGGCATTCCGACATAGGCTAAAAATCCGCCAATGGCAAGCAAAGCAATCAATAGTTTAACAGTATTGACGTTTTTCAAAGCGCCGGTGGATAAGGCAAATTGTTTATATATCTTTTTCATAAGTATATGCTTCTTTTTTTGTTGCTTAGATTAAACTATTGTTTGAAATAATTAAAATTTAATCAAGTAGGTTGTTTATTTTTTAACCGGTTTTGCTGTTGTTTTTTCTGTAAAATCGGCTTGATTACTAATTTTTACCAAATCGCCTTCGGTCAATCCGCGTGCGCCTTGTAGTGCTATGAGGTCATCGGTATTTAATCCTGATAAAATCATTACTTCGTCTTTATATGTTTTGCCTAATTTCATTACTTTTTTCACTACTTTATAGGCATCTTTATTATTGGAATCGGGTTGCAATACAAATACATAATTGTTTCCTTCTCGGTCTTCTTGTACGATGGATAAGGGCAACACCAAGGCGTCTTTGGCTTCAAAATCTTTTATCTTGATATTTCCGGTCAGATTGGGTTTTAGTTCGTTGTGGTCATTGCGCAAGTCGATGCGAATTTTGAAGGTTCGGTTGTTGGGGTGGATAAAACTACCTACCGAAGTGATTTTTGCTTCTTTGGTTTTTTGCAATTCGGGAAAACTAATGATAACGTGTGTGCCTTTTTTAACGTTTGGCAAATATTTTTCCGAAACATCTGCCTGTGCATACACATTGCGCAGATTGATGATGCGTGCTACCGGTCTTTGTGGCGCTGCCATTTCGCCACTTTTTATCATTAAATCATCCAAAGTACCGCTTATGGGTGCTTTGACATTAAATTTTGCTAATTGTGTACGCAGGGTTCTTATTTTTTTTACCAAAGCATCTTTTTTTGTTTTTGCTTGTAAAAATGCCATTTCAGAGCCAATTTTTTGATCCCACAAACGTTTTTGTCTTTCGTAGGCTGTTTTTGCCAAGGCGTATTGGGTTTGTAATTCCGATATTTGATTTTTGACAAGGGCATTGTCCAGCGTCATTAAGATTTGTCCTTTGTGTACGATATCGCCTTCTTTTTTGTAAATTTTTATGACTTTGCCCATTGCTTCCGGTATTGCCATTACGTTGCCATCGGTATCGATACTTCCTTGCAGGTCGATGTAATGCGTAAAGTATTTTTTGCTGGGTTTTTCGGCTTTGAT
>JANTGO010000034.1 GCA_024763015.1 Flavobacteriaceae bacterium | reverse complement strand
TTTCCATAAAATAAATAGACCTTTGAAAGAATTTTTTTATCCTTTTTTTTATCAGCAATTTTATATAAGGCACGAATAACCGGCAATGTGTTTTTATTATATCTTTTATCAAAAACAAACCTGCTGTATCTCGAAAGAAGAATGCTATCTGCCTCATTTGAATTACTAATTATTGCTACAATACTATCTATCTCCTTAGATGGCTGAGACACCAAAGTCTTGGAAGATTGCGCATAAGTACAAAAGCTTAAAGACAATAAGAATAATATTAATACTTGAGATCTTATATGAATGATGTTAGATTTAATCTGCCAAATAGAAATCATAATTATAGGGGTTTTGTTTCCATCAAGGCAGCATTGTATTCTTTTACAATATTTTCAATAATTTTATGTACCGGTAATACCGCATCTATAAGCGCTGCTACCTGCCCTATTTCGAGTTCCCCGGAAACCAAATCGCCTTCAAACATACCTTTTTTTGCCCTTCCTCTACCCAACAATGCCAAGAGTTGTTCTTCGGTTGGACAGGTTTTATACAAGGTACTTAATTCTTTATAAAATTCATTTTTAATCAACCTAACCGGCGCAAACTCTTTTAAAGTAAGTTGCGTATCGCCATCTTGTACTTTGGTAACGGCTTCTTTAAAATTTTGATGCGCCGATGATTCTTCAGAAGCCACAAATCGACTGCCCATTTGTACGGCATCTGCTCCAAGAATCATAGATGCCAACATTTGTCTTCCGGTAGCAATACCGCCTGCCGCAATCAACGGAATATCTATCGCGCGTCTTACCGCAGGAATCAATGTCAAAGTCGTGGTTTCTTCGCGTCCGTTGTGTCCGCCTGCTTCAAATCCTTCTGCCACTATGGCATCCACACCGGCAGCTTGTGCTTTTAGGGCAAATTTGACACTGCTAATAACGTGTACCACCGTAATGCCATTTTCCTTCAGATAAGCCGTCCATTTTTTGGGATTACCGGCAGAGGTAAAAACAATTTTAACCCCTTCTTCTACAATTATTTGCAAGATTTCTTCCAAATCTGCATATAACAAAGGAACATTCACGCCAAAGGCTTTATTGGTCGCTTTTTTGGCTTTTTGAATATGCTCACGCAATACATCCGGGTACATAGAACCGGCTCCAATCAGCCCCAATCCGCCCGAATTGCTAACAGCAGCAGCCAATTTCCAACCGCTTACCCAAATCATGCCGCCTTGAATAATGGGATATTTAATATTGAATAAAGAAGTAATTTTATTCATTTTTAATAAATTTATAGGTTTGTTGATTGATTTGTAAAAAATAAATACCACCGGACAATCCTCTCAAACCGATACTGCCATCGGTATATCCCTGCTTGACAAGTTTTCCCGAAGTGTCAACAATTTTATAACTCGTTTTTTTACTTGTCTTAAAATGTAAATATTGCTGTGTCGGGTTTGGATAGATGATTAAATTGTCAAAAGAATTGTGCCCTATCGATAAAAGCGTGTTTTGACTAAAATCAGGGATGCCGTAGCCATAATCATCATCGGGATTGCTATATCTATCTGCGGTTTGTAAAATAGACTGTTTTATTTGTTGCGGATTGGCATTCGGATTGGCTTGCACCAAACAAGCAACCAAACCTGCCGTTATGGGTGAAGAAAAAGAAGTACCGTTTAAGTATTGTACGGAACCTTGCCAAAATACACTTGCCCCTGCCCCTTGTGCCATTACATCAGGTTTAACACGACTATCTGCCGTTGGACCATGCGAACTAAAACCGGCAACTTGTCCACTTGCATCGACAGCGCCTACCGTAATCACTGCATCTGCATCTGCCGGAAAACCAATTTTGGGCCAACTTGAATTGCCCGAATTTCCGGCGGAAACCACTACATTAATCCCTCTGGAAACTGCAATGTTTGCAGCTCTTGAAATAAATGAAGTCTGACCGTCCAAATCGCTCATTGAATAATTATAATCGGCGCGATCAAAAGTCATATAACCCAGTGAAGTATTGATTACATCGACGCCTGTGCTATCGGCTCGTTCTGCTGCCTCAGCCCAATAGGTTTCCTCGATGGGCATTTCCTGGTTTACATCTTCCGAAATATATAATGCAAATGAAGCATCCGGCGCTGTACCTACCAAATTTCCCTCATCTTGGCTACCCATCGTAGATAAAACACCTGTTCCGTGCATACTTCTTTGATAGACATCTATATTATCATCCGGGAAATTATACTTGTCAATAATTCTGTTTTCAGTAAACAAATCGCTGAAAAAAGCATCGGTATCCAATGAAGTAAAGCCAGCATCTATAATGCCAATCAAAACCCCTTGACCTGTAAAATTATTTTGATGCAGGTATTCGCCGTGCAACATATTGATCTGATTGGTACCGCTTCCGTAATCATAAGAAGTCCTGGTGCTTATGCTTGGGTATTCATCTACAACCGGACTTGTAATGGAAGGAATATTTTTATTGGCAAATTCTATATGATCCACAAAACTTAAAGTCGATAAGTTGCGAATGTCAGCTTCAAATCCTTGCACGTGAACAGCATTCAGCCATTTTGATTTTGCCATAACAGTAATACCGGTAGCTTGAGCCACTTGTGATAAATAAGTAGCATCCACCGGAACATCTTTTATATCGAGCGATATCTGATAACGAGCACGTCTGTCCAAAGCTCGTTGCGATAACATCGTAAGCGGATTGGCCAAATAACTCGCTGATTGCGGTTTGTCGTTAAAAAAAATCCAAGCGTCCTCAACAGTTTGGGCGGAAACGCCTTGAAGTACTAAAAAATAAAGTAAAAGTGTAAATATTCGTTTCATTTAATTCTTTTTATATTAATAACTAACAATACCCAATCTATTAATGGTTTTTCGAAAAAAAAAATCAAGTATTTGAATTGATAATTTAATGAAAATCAATTAACTAATAACACCCGAACCTACGAGTTCGTCATCTATATACCAAGCCACAAATTGTCCTTCGGCTATGGCTTGTTGGGCTTCGAAAAATTCAACCCACAGTACATCTTCAAACTGGTGCAATCGACCTTTTCTGAGCGGTTGCAAATGTCGGTATCTAATATCGACTTCCATTGTTTCACCTTCCTTTAAAACCAAATCGGGACGTACCCAATGAATTTCATCTTTCAATACTTTTAGGGCTTGTCTATACAAACCAGGGTGCGTATAATGCTCACCAATGTAAACAATATTGTTTTGAACATCGGTATCGATTACAAATGTACGTTGCTTAAATCCACCGATATTAAGCCCTTTGCGTTGCCCTTTTGTAAAATAATGTGCTCCTTGATGTTTTCCAACCACTTGTCCATCAGTTGGTTGATAATTATAGGTTTTACCTAAAAATTCGAGTCTTTCTCTTTCGTTTTCAAAGTTTTCAGGCACTTTAAATTGTTCATAATATTCACGTGGAATTACAATGATATCGCCCTCTTTTGGCGCTAATTGTTGACGCAAAAAATCAGGAAGATTTACCTTACCTACAAAGCATAAACCTTGACTGTCCCGTTTTTCGGCTGTAATAAAATCGGCTTCTTTTGCGATACGTCTTACTTCGGGCTTTTCGAGTTCTCCGATAGGAAACAAAGCGTGTTTCAGCTGTTCTTGATTGAGCTGTGCCAAAAAATAAGATTGATCTTTCTTAATGTCAATACCTGCTAGCAATTGGTAGTATGTTTGTCCGTCTTTTTCTATGATTCCTTTTCGGGCATAATGACCGGTCGCAACAAAATCGGCATTGTATTTTTTGGCTTCTTCCCAAAACAAATCAAATTTAATCTCTCTATTGCACAAAATATCCGGATTAGGCGTTCGTCCAATAGCATATTCTCTAAACATATAATCGACGACGCGCTTAAAATAAGTCTTTTTAAAATCAAAAATATGAAATGGGATGCCTAATTTATCCGCCACCATTTTGGCATCTTCACTGTCTTTGATCCACTGCATTTCGTCAGTGATGGTGTAACGCGTGTCATCCCAATTGAGCATAAATGCCCCAATGACTTCATAACCTTCATCAATCAAGAGTTTGGCGGCAACACTTGAATCTACGCCACCGGACAATCCGACCACTACTTTTCCTTTTTTACTCATTATATATATGTTAAATCGAAATAATTAATATTTTTCCTTGTTGGTGACATTTTATAGATAGCTTATCAAGCACAGCCGGAATCAACATACTTTGTCCCGTTCCAAAAGATTGTTTATCTACTTCAAAATCGCCATCGCCTACGTTCATCAAAATGACAAAACTTTTCTTATCTGTAAAATCCAGTTCAACATCTTGCTCGACGTCTTTATTTTCTATCTTAAAATAAGGTGTTTCTATAAAAGTTTCCTCACGTTGATCCGGTTGCAAATCAAAATCAATAGCCTCCAAGGCTTCCGCTATATGCAATTTACGAGGTTTTTCATCCAATCCGAGCCGATTCCAATCAAAAATACGATAGGTAACATCTGATGTTTGTTGAATTTCCGCCAGTAAAACACCTTTTCCAATCGCATGAACGGTTCCGGCAGGAATGTAAAATACATCTCCTTGCTTTACATTTATTTTATGCAATATTTCAGCGAGATTCCCATCAGCTAATCTTTGTAAATATAAGTCTTTATCTACATCCTGTTTAAAACCGATATATAGTGCCCCCCCTTCATCTGCTTGCATCACGTACCACAACTCATTTTTGCCAAAAGAAGCATGTTTCTTTTTAGCCAATGCATCGTTGGGATGTACTTGCACGGATAAATCGTCAGCTGCATCTATATACTTAATCAACAAAGGGAAGTTGTTTTGAAAGGATTCATAAACTTTTTTTCCTAGCAATTTATCTTTAAATTTATCGATAAGCCATTGCAAACTTTTATCCTTAAAAAATCCATCCGATACGACCGATACGTTATTTGGAACAGTAGAAATTTCCCAACTTTCACCGGTTTTATCCGAAGGGATTGGTTTATGCAAAATACTTTTTAATTTTTGCCCGCCCCAAGGTTTTTCTTTAAAAATAGGCGTAAACATAATTGGATTTTGAAGCAATTTTTCTTCTAGCGCCACTTGTAAATTTTCATAAGAATTGGCAAAGATAATCTTAAACCATTCGGTATATTTTTCAGGATGACGACTTATATCTTTTTGAATATTTTCTAATGATTCCCACCGAAAATCCATGACCTCATCCGGGTTAATAATAGGATTTATATTGTCAAAACCAATCATAACGTGATCGAGTTCGTGTTCTGTAAGTCCGTTGTCAAAAGGGGCTTTATAAATAAAATGAAAAAGCTCTCTGAGGGGTGCTTTCATACCCATTTCCTCCATAAGCCGGCGTTTACCTGCCTCAATATTGCTTTCCCCTTGTCGTTGATGACTGCAAACAGTGTTGGTCCACAATTTTGGCGAGTGGTATTTATCAGCGGCACGTTGTTGCAAAAGCAATTTACCTTGATCGTTAAAAATAAACACGGAAAAAGCTCTATGAAGCCACGCCTCTTCGTGTGCCTTCATCTTGGGTGCTAAGCCGATTTCTTCATCATTTTGATTGACTAATATTACTTGTTCTTCTTTCATTCTAAAAAATATCTACAAAGATAAAGATTTATGTGCTTGCATTAAAAATTATTCCATACTTACGGCTTTGCAAGAATTTTTATCATAAATCAAAGAAAAAATAATTCATTTTCTAAAACACAATCTCAATAACAGGTTAGTGTCATATTAAAAAATTGTTTAACTTTGTAACAAATATTACATAAAAAATTTAAAGGTAAAACTATGAAAAATTTTAAAGCGCCAAACATACATCAAGATCACAAAAAAAAGGTTACAGCCTGTCCTGTTTCTTATGAACAAGTTGACAAACACCTTATAAAAACCTATAGCAGCATCATATTCATTGTTTTGCTCATTTCACTTTTGACCAATAATTATATCGGAATGTATTTGATTAGCATCGATTTTATGATTCGGGTTTTTATCGGTATAAAATACAGTCCGCTTTGTAATTTTCTGACTTCATTTCTGCAAATTACGCCTCTAAAACCCAAATTGGTAAATGCCGGCACCAAGAAAATTGCTGCTTTTGTCGGATTGTTATTTAGTATTTTGGTAAGTGTTTTTTCGGTACTGGGTTTTTATCTCTTGGCAAAGATTTTTATCTTTATATTTCTTTTTGCCATTGGTCTGGACTTATTTTTTGACTATTGTCTGGCTTGCAAAATGCAGAACTTATATTTGAGGTACATTAAAAAGTAATAATTCTGCCATAATTGCGGGGCTTCGATACTATTTTACTCATTCTTCGTAAAATCACTCAGCCACCTACGATGCTACCTCCAATTACGGGATCTCGATACAATTATTCAGACTTGAGTCAGAATAATCACTCGACCACCTACGATAGTGCTATAAATCACAAAGCGTAGGTCACTGAGTGGATTTTCTGAGCGAAGAGAAGAAAATTTGTACCGAAGTGCCCGATTTAATATTGCTATTCTACTTTTATTGGCGGGGTCTCAGTACAATTCTTCCGACTTAGGTCAGAAGAATCACTCGACCACCTACTTTGGTGCTTAATAACTGTAAAACATAGGTCACTGATCTGTTTCAATGAATAAAAGGAATTAAAATTGTACCGAAGTGCAGGATTTCAAAAAAAGTAAAATCATACTAAGCGTCCAATTTTTGTATCATAAGATTTTGCAAAAAGGATAAAATATTGTAAATCAATTTATTACACAAAATATAGTACCCCCGCCAAGAATCGAACTTGGATCTATTGTTTAGGAAACAACTGTTCTATCCATTGAACTACGGGGGCGCTGTTTATTTTTTGGTATTTTCTTCTTTTTCGTCATTTTTGGGATGATCTATTTTGAAGAAAAGTTTATCGTCCTTTTTGTTAAAGTCCATTAAGACCGTATCGCCCTCGCTGATATGTGTTTCCAATATTTCTTCCGCTAAGGCATCCTCAACGTATTTTTGAATTGCCCTGTTTAGCGGACGAGCACCATATTGTTTGTCATAACCTTTTTCGGCAATAAAATCTTTTGCTTTTTCGGTCATTTTGAAATTGTAACCCAAATCTTTAATGCGCTTATAAACTTTTTCTAATTCGATATCAATTATCTTATGAATATCTTTTTTATCCAAGGCATTAAATATGATAATATCGTCAATACGGTTCAAAAATTCAGGCGCAAAAGTTTTCTTTAAAGCTTTTTCTATTACACCTTTGGCATGCGATTCAGCTTGCTTTTCTTTGGCACTGGTACCAAAACCAACGCCTTGTCCGAAATCCTTCAACTGACGCGCACCAATATTTGATGTCAAGATGATAACCGTATTTCTAAAATCAATACGTCTGCCCAAACTATCGGTAATAAAACCTTCATCGAGTATTTGCAACAACATATTAAAAATATCGGGATGTGCCTTTTCTATTTCGTCAAACAGCACCACAGAGTACGGTTTGCGACGCACTTTTTCGGTCAGTTGTCCGCCTTCTTCATATCCAACATAGCCCGGAGGCGCACCAATCAAGCGAGAAAGGGCAAATTTTTCCATATATTCACTCATATCCAAACGAATAAGTGCATCCGAATTGTCAAATAATTCTTTTGCCAGAACCTTTGCCAACTGTGTTTTTCCAACACCGGTTTGTCCTAAAAATATAAAGGAACCAATGGGTTTATTAGGGTCTTTCAAGCCCAATCTGTTTCTTTGAATGGCTTTGGTTACTTTAACCACTGCTTCGTCTTGCCCAATAACTTTGGCCGTAATCGTGTTAGATAGTTTTCTTAGTTTAGAGGTTTCTGCTTGCGCAATTCTATTTACCGGAATACCGGTCATCATAGATACCACATCTGCCACCTCTTGCTCGCCGACCGTATGACGCAATTCTTTCATCTCTTCCGTCCATTTTTCTTGGGCTTTTACCAGATTGGCTTCAACATGTTTTTCGTCATCTCTATATTTGGCTGCCAACTCAAATTGCTGCGTTTTAACAGCTTCTACTTTTTTGGATTGGATTTCCTCCAATTTTTTTTCAAGAGAAAGCACATATTCAGGCACCACAATATTGGTAATATGCACTCTTGAACCTGCTTCGTCCAAAGCATCGATGGCTTTGTCAGGCAGATTACGGTCGGTCATATAACGATTGGTCAGTTTTACAGCTGCTTCAATCGCTTCATCTGTAAAATGAACATTGTGATGATCTTCGTACTTATCCTTAATATTATGAAGTATTTGAATGGTTTCTTCTACGCTGGTCGGTTCAACCAAAATCATTTGAAAACGTCTTGCCAAAGCACCATCCTTTTCGATATATTGACGGTATTCATCAAGTGTAGTTGCACCAATTGTTTGAATTTCGCCCCTTGCCAAAGCAGGTTTAAACATATTGGAAGCATCCAAGGAACCTTGGGCACCACCGGCACCCACAATAGTGTGAATTTCATCGATAAATAAGATGACATCCTTGTTTTTTTCGAGTTCGTTCATCAGCGCTTTCATGCGTTCTTCAAACTGTCCTCTGTATTTGGTTCCGGCAACCAAACTGGCCAAATCAAGGGCAATCACCCGTTTGTTAAAGAGCACTCTCGATACTTTTTTCTGCACGATACGAAGTGCCAAACCTTCTACAATAGCAGATTTACCGACACCGGGTTCGCCAATTAATATCGGGTTATTCTTTTTGCGACGACTTAATATTTGGGAAACGCGTTCTATTTCTTTTTGACGTCCAACTACCGGATCGAGTTTTCCTTCGCTTGCCAATCTCGTTAAATCTCTTCCGAAATTATCCAAGGCAGGTGTTTTAGATTTTTTCGAACGTTTTTTTGGCAAATCAAAACTACCTTTGGAGTTATCATCATCACCTCCAAAAGGATTTTCGTGCTCGTTGGTAAAATCTTCAGATGACTTACTCTCTATTTCTGTGATGTTTTCATCAAAGAAGAATGAGGTTTTATAAATGCTTTTGAGTTCGGGATAAGTGATGTTAAATTTTAAAAAGATACCGGTTATAGGATCGTCTTCATTATATAAAACACTCATAAATAAATGTGCCGTATTTATCTCATTTTCATTGAAAGTTTTTGACAATAAATAAGAACGCTTAAGCGCATTGGATGCTTGATTTGTCAAAGTGATAACCGATTTGTCCTGAATGGTTAAATTTGATGTTGTTTTGGCAGGAATGAGTTGTCTTATCTTCATAATCAACTGATTTATAGATAATTCGTACTCATCTTGTAGCATTTGCAACACACGATTTTCCTTGTAATTTTCATCGGACAAAATGGCATAGACAAGGTGCTCGGTTCCTACATATTTGTTACCGTTTTGATAAGCGAGATCGCGACTTTTCAAAATGATTTTTTTAAGTGCTTTTGAATATTTTTCTTCCATGGAAAATAGGTTAATTTGTAAATGTAAAATTAATAAAATATATGATATAAAAATCAATATTATCTGTTAAATTTAACCACAAAAAACATACCGAAAAAAAATTGTCAGGAAGATTGCAAAAGGTGTTTGGCGTGTTTTAGGGCAGATTCTGAAGGAAGTTTACCTTCAAGCATTTCGGCTATTTCATAAATTCTTTCCTGATCTGTCAATTCTTTAACCTGGGTTTCTATATCGCCTTCGGAAGTTTTAATAACCTTGTAGTGTTGCTTGCCGGCGACCGCTACTTGCGGTAGGTGCGTAATCACAATCACTTGCATATTTTGCGCCATTTCCTTCAATATCTCTGCCATATTTTGCGCTACCTCACCGGATACACCGGCATCTATTTCGTCAAAAATAATAGTCGGAAGGTTTTTATATTTTGACAAAACGGTTTTTATAGCTAACATCAATCGGGACAGTTCGCCACCCGAAGCAATTTTGTTGATATCCCCAAAAGATTTGCCGGCATCAGATGAAATTTTAAATTCCAAGGCATCTTTTCCATTGAACAAAAAAGTACCTTGTGGTATTATTTCGATTTTTAAACTTGTATTTTGCATCGACAATCTATTCAAAATATCAGAAATCTGCGCTATCAAACCGGGAATGGCATTTTGCCTGTTCCGATGAATTTTACCGGCTAAACCATCTAATTTTTTTTCGAGTTTTTGTAATTCTCTGCGTGCCTCGTCGATTTGCAATTCCAAGGAAGACAAATCACTGACTTCTGCTTCTAATTTATTTTGCAAAGCGATCAAATCATCAACATTATCAGTATGATGTTTTAACAATAAAAGATTTAATTTATCAAAAACGATTTGCAACTGTTCTTTTTCAGAAGGGTCATAATCCACAGAATCGATTAAATCTGAAATTTCGGATAACAAATCCTGTAATTCAACTTGTATGCTTTCAAATCTATTCTCCAAATCATAAAAAATTCCGGCAATTCCTTTGAACTTACTTAAAGCATTTTTTATCGAGATAATTTGTTCCAATATACCCAATTCTTCTTGGTCAATTTTGTTAAACGATTCAGACAAAACTTGCTTAATCTCTTCGGAATTTTCAATGGTTTTTATACGTTGCTCCAATTCCTCCTGGTCTATTTCTTGCAATTTTATTTCTTGCAATTCCTTCAACTGAAAAGATTTATAATCTAATTCTTGTGCGGCATGAAGTAAATTTTCCTCTAAGGATTTCAGCTTGTTTTTTGTAGAAACATATCGGGTATATTCTGAGCTATAAGCTTCTAGTAATTCTTGATTACTAGCAACGGCATCTATCAGTTCAAATTGAAACTTTTTTTGATTCAGCGCAAGTGTTTGATGCTGTGAATGTATATCGATAAGCGGATCGGATATTTTTTGCAAGTGCTCTAATCTCACCGGCGTATCGTTGATAAATCCACGCGATTTGCCATTGGGCAAAAGTTCCCGTCTGAAAATGCTTTCATCCTCATAATCCAGATCCTCTTGTTCAAATATAGCTTGTAATTTGGTGTCTTTTATATCAAAAATGGCTTCGACAACAGATTTTTTCTCAGTATTTTTTAACAAGCCTTGTTGCGCCCGCTTGCCTCTAATCAGCTCAAGTCCACCTAGTAAAATAGATTTTCCGGCACCGGTTTCTCCGGTAATAATGGTTAAGCCGTTGCCAAAATCTAAATCGACTTGCTGAATTAATGCGTAATTATTTATATGAAGGTTTTTGAGCATAAACAGAGATTGTTTTTTACAAAATTAAGTTTTTTTCTTCCTATTTTACACATTTTTTTCATTAGAAATTATAACCTGCTGATATTTAGATAAATACAATTTTATGTTTCAAAATTTGAGTGTCCCAGATATTTTATTAAATCTTTTACTTTTTACTTATTATCATTTTTTATTATTTACTTTTTTGCATCGACCAAAAAAGTAACAAAAAAGTCTAGGCTTACGAAACTTTTACTAATTTATACTTTTCGCTCCCTAAACAATCTGAACTCGCACTACGTTTCTGCCATCAACTTTATTTCGATTAATTGTAAGTTTTAATTCCTTATCAAAATTCGTTCATGCTCGAACAGCAGATTGTTTTTAACGTCCGCTCAACTCTAAATTTACGTAAAACCTTCGTATGCCGTGGGCAAACCGCAAAGGTTCGTGTTAAAAAAACATAGCTCGCCTAAAATTACACTTTGTTAGACGCATTTTTTTAATATTTAGGTCTCTCTGTGCGAAAAACAACATAAACAGTAATTGTTTTTGCAAAATTAAGTTTTTTTCTTCTTCTTTTTTGCTGCCGGGAACAAAACATTGTTCAAAATTAGACGATAGCCCGGTGAATTGGGATGCAAATCCAGTTCTGTCTTGGGGTCACCTACTCTATGGCTATAATCTTCGGGGTCATGTCCGCCATAAAATGTAAACATTCCTTTGCCTTTTACACCGTGAATATATTTGGCTTCGCCATTGATTTTATTTTGTGCCATTATGATTACATTTGGCTTGATCAATCGACTGTCAAAAGCGGTTGTTTGTCCCATAAACCCTTTTATCAGCATCGTGTGGTCTTGTGTGAGCATGGTTGGCACCGGATCCCATTTGGCAGAAAACTGATTTAACTCAAAATAATCGGTTTCCTTGGGAATTTTTCGTTTTCGGGTTGTGTCGATATCTGAAAATTCGTAAACCATCGGGTTGGGTTCCAAGGTGAAATTGGTAAAAGCAAAACATTTACTGAAATCGAGTTTGCTTTGATAAGCCGGTTCGGAAGGATCGCCATCGTACATAGATTCGCAAATATCTACCCCGTCGGCAGCTAGTGCAATATCAAAAGAATCCGTAGCCGAGCACATTGCAAACATAAAGCCGCCACCTACGACATAATCGCTTATTTTTTTGGCGACCGCCAATTTTAATTGCGACACTTTTTTAAATCCCAATTTGCTTGCCAATTTCTCCAAATTTTGCTTGCGCTCAATATACCAAGGTGCTGTCCGATAAGCGGCATAAAAGCGACCGTATTGACCGGTAAAATCTTCGTGATGCAAATGCAACCAATCGTATTCCAATAATTTGTCATTGAGCACTTCTTCATCGTAAACCACATCATAAGGAATCTCGGCATAGGTCAGCACCATTGTAACCGCATCATCCCAAGGCATCTTGTCTTTTGGCGAATAAACAGCAATTTTAGGGGCTTTTTCGAGCCTTACCGCTTCCATATTTTTAGAAGGCGCAGAAATGGTTTTTAATATTTCAAAAGCATCATCATCAGAAATGATTTGAAAACTCACACTCCTAATTTGGCATTCTTCTTTGATGCTTTCGTCAAAAGGAATTAAAAAAGCGCCACCTTGATAATTGAGCAACCATTTGACCTTGATATGCTGTTGCAAGGCTTTATATACAATTCCGTAAGCTTTTAGATGGTTGCTTTGATCCGTATCCATTGAGATAAGGATAAATTTGGCAAAACTCATCTGAATACTCATCAAAAATATCCAAGCAAATAGTATTTTTTTAAAAGGGAAAATCTTCATCGCTTTCTAAATTATAATTATCCGGAGGTAAAAAATCATCCGGGCTTACATCTGTTACGTTCATTCTTGATTCTATTTCTTGATTCTGCTGAAACATATTCAATTCTGAAAAACGCCCAAATTGTCCTTCAAAACGCAATTTTATTTCGCCTGTTTTACCATTACGATGTTTGGCAATAATAAATTCTGCTTGTCCTTCAGTTGGCGATTCATCTTCCCAAGAAATCACTTTATAATATTCAGGTCTATAAATAAAACTCACAATATCAGCATCTTGCTCAATTGCACCCGATTCACGCAAATCTGACAGCATGGGGCGTTTGTGTCCACCTTTATCGGAGCGTTCCTCTACCTTACGAGACAACTGCGAAAGGGCAATCACAGGAATATTAAGCTCCTTAGCCAGCGATTTCATATTTCTTGAAATAGTCGAAATTTCTTGTTCTCTGTTTCCACCTTTATTATTGGTATTTGCACTCATCAACTGTAAATAATCCACAATAAGAATACCAATATCATATTGTGATTTTAGCCTTCTTGCCTGTGCACGCAGATCAAAAATGGACAACATACTGGAATCGTTAATGTATATAGGTGCCTCAGAAATATTGCTTATTTTATTATTGAGCAAATTCCATTCCACATCGGAGAGTTTACCACTTCTAAACTTATCTCCGGGGATTTCTGTTTCGATGGATAAGAAACGTTTAATCAATTGTTCGGAAGTCATCTCCAAGTTAAAAATAGCCACCGGCACTTTATGATCAACAGCCATATTACGCGCCATAGACAATACAAAAGCCGTTTTACCCATACCGGGACGAGCTGCTATAATGACCAAGTCACCATTTTGCCAACCCGAAGTATAATCATCCAAGGAAGGAAAACCGGTAGAAATACCACTAATCCCTTCTTCTTTTGCTTGCTCGACCAGTTTATCTTTTACATCGACAACGCCCATGCCAATATTCACCGTTCCTCTTTTTAAACTCCCTTGCGAGACTTCAAAAATCTTTTTTTCGGCTTCGTCGAGCAAATCAAAAACATCAACCGTCTCATCATAAGATTTTTCTGCCACTTCACCCGAAATCTCGATTAGTTTTCGCTTGACATACATTTGCGTAATAATCCGGGCATGATACTCGACATGTGCTGCTGTGGGGACAATGTTTGAAAGTGTAATCAAATAATACTCACCGCCTACTTGTTGTAAGTTTCCTTGGAACTTGAGCTGCTCCACCACAGTAAATATATCAATGGGCTTCCCCTCTTCAAACAATTGCATAATAGCCGCAAAAATTAGCTGATGTTCCGGCATATAAAAAACTTCCGGTTGGAGCAAATCCACCACTTCATCAACCCCACGTTTATCGATCATCATCGCCCCGAGAATTGCTTTTTCGAGTTCAACGGCTTGCGGTGGAACTTTTGCTTGGGGCAAGGAATGATTCCTTTGATTTTGTCTGTTTAGGGCTATATCTTTTTGGGGCGCTTCCATCAGGCGAATATTTTAAAATTATAATTTACAAAATGAATATGGTTTCGGACAAATGATGTCTTTCAATACTATTTAGATTTCTTTTTAGCATAAAAATATAATGAATGGCTTTCAATTTCAATATCCAATGCCTCTTCAAAATCTTTTTTAATAGCTTCGATTCTTGGGTCACAAAACTCTACGATTTTTTCCTCATCGAGCATGATAATATGGTCATGGTTACTATTAAAAAAACTTTTTTCATAATATGCTTGCACTTGTCCGAATTGGTGTTTTTTTACCAAACCGGCATCGAGCAAGACTTCAAGCGTATTATAAATAGTTGCCTTGCTAACACTAAATTGCTTTTCTTTAAACAGCTTGTATAAATGGTCGATATCAAAATGCTCATCAAGACTGTAAATCGCTTTTAGGATGGCATATCGCTCCGGCGTTTTTCGTTGATTTTTTCTTTCCAAATGACTGGTTAACAAATCCCTAACCTGTTGCCAATTTTGTTGTTGCTCTTCTGATAAATCTGCAATTTCAATTTTTGCTAAATGATGTTTTTTTGACATAACAACTTAATTTTTGTGTCAGTCAGAAAACACGCTAAAACTAATTTTTTTTTATTTTATTGAATTTATCTGTTTTCTGACAGTCACTATTTTTAGATGATAAAGGTACATCTATTTTTAAAACATTGGTCAGATTGAGCTGAAAACTTATTAATTTTTATCAACTTATCATTAACAAATTTACCCGAAAGTTTACACATTAAACCTAAAATGCATGATATCACCGTCTTTTACGATGTATTCCTTTCCTTCTACACGCATCTTGCCGGCTTCTTTTACTTTGACTTCAGAACCGTAATGAATATAATCTTCATAGCTAATGACCTCAGCGCGTATAAAACCTTTTTCAAAATCGGAATGAATGACGCCCGCCGCTTGTGGCGCTGTATCACCCACATTGATGGTCCATGCACGCACCTCTTTTACACCTGCCGTAAAATAGGTTTGTTGATTTAGCAATTTATAAACCGAATGAATCAATTTGTTAATCCCGGGTTCTTTTAAGCCCAAATCGTCTAGAAACATTTTTCTTTCTTCATAAGTATCCAACTCCATAATATCCGCTTCGGTTGCCGCTGCCAAAATCAAAATTTCAGCTTCTTCATTTTTTACAGCCTCTTTTACTTCCTCAACGAACTTATTCCCATCGATTACGGAAGCCTCATCAACATTACACACATACAAAACCGGTTTATCGGTTAAAAATTGGTATGTATTGACATAAGTATTATATTCATCCTCTGTAAAATCAATGGCACGAACCGAAATCCCCTTCAATAATTCTGTTTTAATTCTTTCGAGCAATTCATATTCTTTCTTAGCTTCTTTATCGCCGGTTTTTACTTTTCTTTTCAGTTTTTCGATACGATTCTCGGCGGTTTCCAAATCTTTAAACTGCAATTCCATATCGATAATTTCTTTATCGCGAACCGGATCGATTTCTCCTTCTACATGTGTAATATTATCATCTTCAAAACAGCGCAGTACATGAATAATAGCATCTGTTTCTCTGATATTTGCCAAAAATTTATTTCCCAATCCTTCACCTTTGCTGGCGCCCTTGACCAAACCTGCAATATCTACAATCTCTACGGTTGCCGGCATCACGCGTTCGGGTTTCACAATTTTTTCAAGTGCTTCAAGGCGTGGATCCGGTACATTTACAACCCCTACATTGGGTTCGATGGTACAAAACGGGTAGTTTGCCGATTGCGCTTTGGCATTTGACAAACAATTAAATAAGGTTGATTTTCCTACATTAGGAAGTCCTACAATTCCTGCTTTCATTTACAAAATTTTAATTCCCGCAAAGATAGTATTTTTGTTGAATTGTGCTTATCAAGCATCTAGCAAAATTTTTACAAAAAAAACAAGATACTATCACATCAATACACATCGACATCAATACCCACCCGAACAGATTTAAAGTAAGTGATATTTTGAAAAGTATGTAAAATCTTTAAAATTACTTTTTTTTGCGCCATCAATTGGGCACTTGGCTGTAATTTTATTAAAACCTCCTTGATATAACGATCTTTAATACGGGGAATCAAAGCATCTGAGGGACCAAGAACATTGTCAAAATAATTGCTAAAAGATTGTGCCAACCACTCCGAAGCCTCGATTGATTTTTGTAAATTTCTATCTTTGATTGTAAAATTTATCATTCGGCTATATGGCGGATAATTCAATTCTTGACGCTGTTGCATCTGTTCTTGATACATTTTTTGATAATCGGCATCTAAAACCATTTTCAAAATCGGGTGTTGCGGATTAAAAGTCTGTATCAAAACTTTTCCTTGTTCGTCCTTGCGACCTGCACGTCCTGCCACTTGCATGAGCATTTGAAAACTTCTTTCATCCGCCCTAAAATCGGGATAAAAAAGCAACTGGTCGGCATTCATGACCAAAACCAATCCGACATTGGCAAAATCCAAGCCCTTGACCAACATTTGCGTCCCGACTAAAATATCGGTTTCCATATTTTGAAATTTTGACAGAATCGTCGCAAAAGAAGTTTTAGCTCTTGTCGTATCGCTATCCAATCGCCCAACTGTTGCGTCTTTGAATAAAAACTGCAAATCGTTTTGTATTTGTTCGGTACCGATTCCCTTATAAGAAAT
>JANTGO010000033.1 GCA_024763015.1 Flavobacteriaceae bacterium | reverse complement strand
AGCTGGGCTCGAACCAGCGACCCCCTGATTATGAGTCAGGTGCTACTAACCAACTGAGCTATGGGTCCTATAATTTTTCAATGTGCAAATATATATATATTTTTCTTAAAAAAACTATATAAATGCTATTTTTTTTCTTGACAAATTTCAATCAAAACACCATCGGTAGATTTTGGATGCAAAAATGCCACGAGCTTATGATCAGCACCGGTTTTAGCTATATCATTAATCATTAAAAACCCTTCTAATTTTAATCGTTTTATTTCGCTATCTATATCATTTACCTCAAAAGCAATATGATGCATTCCCGCCCCACGTTTTTGGATAAATTTATGAATAGGACTGTCAGAATTAGTTGCTGCCAACAATTCAATCTTTGATTCTCCAATTTTAAAAAAAGATGTAATAACCCCTTCGCTTTCAACCTTTTCTCGCTTATAAGGAGTTGTTTTAAAAAGTTTTGAATACAATTCTTCTGCTTTTTCCAAATCTTTAACCGCAATACCGATATGTTCAATTTTATTCATATTTCATATGTTATGATGAGATTAATAAATACACTACTTTTTATGCATCAGTTAACAAAGATACATTATTGAAGTATTATTAAAAAATAATTCTTGGAAAATCATCAAAAAATTCTTGCATTTGTATCTGATTTTTCCAATCGAAAAAAAATGTTAACAAATCTTTTCGTATATTTCTTTTTACTACTTTTGTTAGCGAATATTAAAAAATATATACATGAATACAACTATAAATAAACCCATCACAAAGGAACAAGCCATTGATTATGAAGACAAATATGGCGCCCATAACTACCACCCGCTTCCCGTAGTCTTAAGCAAGGGAAAAGGTGTATATGTTTGGGATGTTGACGATAAAAAATACTTCGATTTTTTGTCTGCATACTCAGCTGTTAACCAAGGACATAGCCACCCGAAAATTATAGCAGCTCTTAAGGAACAAGCCGAACGCTTAGCTTTAACGTCCAGAGCTTTTTATAACGACAAATTAGGTCCTTATGAAAAATTTGCCACCGAATATTTCGGATTTGACAAATTATTGCCTATGAATACCGGTGCAGAGGCTGTTGAAACCGCTATTAAATTAGCTCGTAAATGGGCTTATGAAAAAAAAGCTATACCTGAAAACGAAGCCAATATTATTGTAGCAAAAGGAAATTTTCATGGTAGAACAACGACCATTATTTCTTTTTCAAACGATCCGGAAGCACGTGAGCACTTCGGTCCTTACACGCCCGGATTTAGTAAAATACCCTACAACGACTTGGATGCGCTGGAAGAAACCATGAAAAATACCCCCAACACTATTGCCTTTTTAGTAGAGCCCATTCAAGGCGAAGCGGGTGTTTTTGTCCCGGATGAAGGATATTTAAAAGGTGCAAAAGCCATTTGCGAAAAATACGGAGCACTTTTTATCGCTGACGAAGTTCAAACCGGTATTGCCCGAACAGGTAAACTATTAGCCGTAGATCATGAAAATGTAAAACCTGACATATTAATACTAGGAAAAGCAATGAGTGGCGGTGTATATCCCGTTTCTGCCGTTTTGGCAAATGATGACATTATGCTATCGATAAAACCCGGTCAACACGGATCTACTTTTGGTGGAAATCCCATAGCTGCAAATGTTGCTATTGCTGCTTTAAGTGTTATTAAAAATGAAAAACTAGCCGATAATGCTGAAAAAATGGGCAAAATTTTCCGTGAAGAAATGCAAAAAGTAGTTGACAACTCTAAATTTGTCAAAAAAGTAAGAGGTAAAGGACTGCTCAATGCTGTATTAATCAACGACACAGAAGAAAGCGAAACCGCTTGGAATATTTGTTTAAAATTGGCTGAAAATGGCCTATTGGCAAAACCTACTCATGGCAATATCATTAGATTTGCACCGCCATTGGTCATCAACGAAGAACAGATGAGAGAAGCCATAGACATTATCAAAAAATCAATTGCTGAATATGAGCAAAAAAACATTTAACAAACCCAAAAAAGTACAATTTTTATACTTCCTCCTGATGTTTTTGTCAGGAGGCAGTATTTTTTATATCAAAACATTGCCCGATGAAAAACAAAATATCTGGCTTTTGCTTATCCTTCTGGTAATTATGATGTACAGTTTGCTTAAATCTACCAAAAATTGGGCTTATGACAATCCCAAAGAACCGGAAGAAGAAAGCGAACAAAACAAAATTGTTTATAAGAAAAAAGACATCCCTAGTTTGGAAGAAATGATAAAAAATTCTCAAAAGAAAAAGTAGAAATTATTATTTCTTACTTAAAGAAGCATTGTAGTAGTCGGGATTACCGGTCACCTCTTCCCCTAACCAATCGGGCTTTATAAATTCAGTATTTTCGGTAGGCAATTCAATTTCTGCCAACAGCAAACCTTCATGTTCTCCTAGGAATTCATCTACTTCCCACTTCAAATTATTTTCGGACGGAATAATATAACGCACCTTTTCAATAATTCCGGGTAACGCCATTTCTAACAATTCTTTAGCCACTTCCAAATCAATTTCTTGTTCCCATTCAAAACGCGTTGTTCCTGAAGCATTTGAAGCACCTTTAATCGTTAAATAAGCACGAGAATCTTTGATTCGCACACGTACCGTTCGTTGCGGGTCGCGACTTAAATATCCCTGAATGATATGATGAAAACTGCTTGCTTCTAATTTATAATGATCGTTTTTAAGCAAAAACTTACGTTCTATTTCTTGCATACAATTTAATTATTTTTCAAAAATACACTTTTTAAGCCAAAAAACACAAGGCCCTACATTTTAAAGTGGGTATTTAGCCTTCAAATGTTTATGAAAACAGCATATTTTGATGAAAAAAAATGTATATTTGGTATTCGATTTCAACAAACTTCCAGTTAAGAAATTTTACAAAAATGAAAATTGACCATAAGCTCAACACATTAAGAAACAAACTACAAGGCGATCTCTATTATGATGATTTGTATAAAGCCATTTATGCAACAGATGCCTCCATATATAGAATGTTGCCACAAGCCGTGGCATATCCTAAAAATGAAGACGACCTCAAAATCTTAATCGATTTTGCCCGTCAAAACAATACAACACTCATTCCGAGAACGGCAGGCACCTCACTTGCCGGGCAAGTCGTAGGGAAAGGTATCATCGTGGATGTATCTAAATACTTTACTAAAATTATTGAATTTAATGAAAAAGAAAGATGGATTAAAATTCAAC
Source organism: Flavobacteriaceae bacterium (assembly GCA_024763015.1). Lineage (GTDB taxonomy): Bacteria > Bacteroidota > Bacteroidia > Flavobacteriales > Flavobacteriaceae > WGBX01. Next base: position 14,200 of record JANTGO010000033.1, on the reverse strand, counting down.
CCGGTGTTATCAGAGATGAGCTCAACCGTTTTTTAGAAAAATACAATTTATGGTTTGCCCCCAATACTTCTACTTCGAGCAGATGTATGTTGGGCGGAATGATTGGGAACAATTCCAGTGGTTCTACTTCGATAAAATATGGGGTGACACGCGATAAAGTTTTAGAAATAAAAGGATTTTTAAGCAACGGCGATACAATTGTTTTTAAGAGCTTATCCAAATCAGATTTCGATAAAAAGCTACAAAAAAATGATTTAGAAGGAAAAATCTATCGTTATTTTCGAGACAAATACACCGATAAATCTGTCATCAAGGAGATAACGGAAAATATGCCTTACCCTGAAATTCATCGTAGAAATAATGGTTATGCCCTAGATAGTTTATTAGAAAATAATATTTTTGGTCAACAACAAGACGATTTTAATCTTGCTAAAATCATAGCAGGCTCAGAAGGGACACTCGTATTTATGACCGAGATAAAATTACATCTAGACGTGCTCCCTCCTACGCATAGATTAATGGTTACAGCTCATTTTGAAACCATCAATCAAAGTATGAAAGCCGTGGCACCTGCTATGAAACACAATTTGTATCAATGCGAATTAATGGATGACATTATCTTAAATGTTACCAAAGAAAGTCCAAAATACAGTCCTTACCGCGATTTTTTAATCGGAAATCCCAAAGCCATCTTAATGCTGGAATTACGTGGTGAAGATGCTGAATTGCTCGAAAAACAAGCAGATGATTTAATTGCAGACTTACAAAATCGGAAATTGGGCTATGCTTTTCCAAAATTGAGAGAAAACGAAGCTGCAAAGGCAGAAGAACTTCGCAAAGCAGGATTGGGACTACTGGGAAATTTGCCCGGAGATGACAAAGCAATTGCCGGCATTGAGGATACAGCCGTACGCATCACGGATTTGCCCGAATATATTGAAGATTTTTCAAAAATAATGCTTCAAAAAGGCAAAGAACCCGTTTATTATGCACACGCAGGTGCCGGTGAAATTCATCTTCGTCCCATTTTAAATTTAAAAAAATCAGCAGATGTTCGTATCTATAGAGAGCTGGTTGCGGAAGTTGCCGATTTGGTACACAAATACAAAGGCTCTCTTAGTGGCGAACACGGAAGTGGCATTGTACGCGCCGAATTTATTCCCATAATTGTTGGGGAGAAGAATTATCATTTAATGCAAGAAATTAAAACATTATTTGACCCTGAAAACATTTTTAATGCACACAAAATTGTCGATCCGTTTCCAATGGATAAAAACTTGCGTTATGTACCCGACAGAAAAGAGCCCGAAATACCCAGTTTGTTTGATTTTTCAAAAGACGGTGGTATCCTACGCGCTACTGAAAAATGTAATGGATCGGGAGATTGTCGCAAACCTCCTGAAGCCGGTGGCGTTATGTGTCCAAGTTATCAAGCTACATTAGATGAAAAAAATACCACGCGTGCCAGATCCAACGCTTTGAGAGAGTTTTTGACCAATTCGGACAAAATAAACAAATTTGATTATCAAGAACTTTATGAAACCTTATCGCTCTGTCTTTCTTGCAAAGCTTGTAAATCTGAATGTCCATCGACGGTCGATATGGCAGCTTTGAAATCCGAATTCCTATACCAATATCAAAAAGCAAATGGTTTTAGTATTCGCAATCGGATATTTGCCTATAGCGGAAAAATAAATGCGTTATTCAGCAAAATTCCTCAAGTTTATAATTTCTTTATCCGGCAAAATTGGTTTGCCAGTATTTTTAAAAAGATGTCGGGGATTGCCAAAGAGCGAACATTGCCTCCTTTGGAAAAACAAAGTCTTACGAACTGGATAAAAAAACATCCGGAAGCACTCAAAGCCAAAGGGAATATCAAACAAGAGGTATATGTTTTTATAGACGAATTCATTGATTATATGGATGCACAACCCGGTAAAGATGTTATATATATGTTAAGCAAATTAGGTTATGAGGTAAAAACTGTTACAAGTGCCGAAAGCGGACGCGCTTATGTATCAAAAGGTTTTTTGGAACAAGCACAGGAACTCGCTGTTAAAAATATCAATATTTATAAAGAGATTATCAATGATAATACGCCACTTATCGGCATAGAACCCTCCGCTATCTTGATGTTTAGAGATGAATATATCCAACTCATCAAAGATCCAGATTTAAAAAAAGCGGCGAAATTAATTGCGAAAAACTCCTATTTGTTTGAAGAATTTATTAAAAAGGAATTTGAAAAAGGAAATATTAACGCTTCTGATTTTACTACAGAAACAAAAGAAATTGACCTGCACGTACACTGTCAGCAAAAAGCCTTAGGCAAGGCGGCAGACAGTGCTTTTGTACTGAGTATTCCTAGAAATTATAAAGTTAATTTACTAGATGCCGGTTGTTGTGGTATGGCAGGTAGCTTTGGCTATGAAAAAGAACATTATGATTTAAGCATGAAAGTTGGAGAACTACGACTATTTCCTGCTCTAAGAAAAACGAAAGAAAACACAGAAATTGCTGCATCAGGAACGAGTTGCAGGCATCAAATTGAGGATGGTGTTCACAAACACAGTGAACATCCGGCTAGTATATTGCGAAAAGCACTTATAAATTAGCGATTATAAAAAACTAAAAAATTACTTTTTGGGATTTACAATAAAAGCGTTGGGGTAAGACTGTTTTATTCGTAATAATGCTTGGTCAGCTGCTAACTTTGTTTCAAAATCACCAACCCAAACTTTATATTCAGGCGATTCCCATTCAATGCTAACACTAATTTCCGGAAAGCTGGCAGAAAAATCATTTTTTATAGATCTGGCATTTCCTATTTGTCGTCCATTATACAATTGGACATGATAATATTTCTGCGTTGTCTTATGCAATTGCAAGCAATCATAACGTTTTTGCAACAGGGAATTAACTGATTCGGTAACCACAAACCTGTTATCCTTTTGTACTTGTGCCAATGCAGTAAAACCTATAACTACAGAGAAAAATACAACTAAAAAATACTTCATCATAAAAAAATCTTAAAAATCAAAAATACAAAAATTTAAAATAAACACTGAAATAATTATGCCAAAAAAAAAAGGATGCCGACAACCACACCGACACCCTTCAAAATAATAATTTCTTATCGATTAATGCACGTTATGATGTAATACACTTTCCTCTAAATAAGGATGGTTAATCGGTAAAACATATTTTTCTTTAGATAGTTTCTTAAATACAACAAATAAGAAAATACCTAAAAATCCTAAAAATATGCCTATTTCATACAAACCAAATACGGGATGTGAATGTTCTACGCCTTCAAATGAATGAACTAGCGGCGGAAATACAGAAAGATAGACATCTAAGAAAAGGCCTGCTAAAACCAAAAACGCAACCGAAACCAATACTTTAGGATTTTTTGCCAGTTTATTGGGTAATAAAATAATAAAAGGCAAAAAGAAATTGATTATAATATTAAGCGTAAATAAATCTTGAGAAAAATGGAATCTTCTCAAAAAGTAATACTCACCTTCTTCCGGAATGTTACCATACCATATAAGCATATATTGAAAATACCAAGCATAAGCAAAAAGGATGGAACCCATAAATACATATTTAGAAAAATCATGCCAATGAGAAGAATTCATAAAAGGAAAATAGCCTTTTTTGTACATAAAGAAAAGGATGATAATAATCATAGCTGAAGCGTGATAAAAACCTGAAATCAATTCTTTAATGCTAAATAAGGTACTATACCAGAAAGGTTCTAAAGACATTAAATAATCAAAACCTGCAAAAATAAAGGTCAAAGCAAAGGCAAAAATATAAACTTTTGAATAAAATCTACTTTTTTCAAACCATTTTAATGCTTGCGATTTATCGGCATCTTCTTTCTTGGATAATTTTCTTAAAATAGCTGCTGTACCACACCAAACCAAAAAATAAATAACCGTTCTAATGATAAAAAATGTATTGTTTAAATAAGGTGCTTTAATAGCCAAAATTTCTTTAAACTCCGGGTATTTGCTATAGTCCTCGATATGCCCTTCGGGATTAGACCAAGGATAAACATATTTCAGACCGAAAAATACCAATGCAAACATAACAAGCATTGCCGGCATTAAGTAAGCCCCCATAGATTGTGGCACCTTCTTAAAAGCCGATGACCATCCGGCTTCGGCAATATATTGTAGTGCCATCCAGAATAGCGCACCCAATGTTAAAATCAAAAAGAAGTAATTGCTAAACAAGATATTTGCCCAAAAGCGGTTTCCATCATGCATATAAGCAAGTACACCTGTGATGATCCCTATCAATATCAAAACAAAACTAATCGTTTGTAATTTTTTTGAAAATATAAACCTTTTTTCCATTGTCGTATTTTTAAATTATTTTTTTAAACCATTCTTAATATAAAGAATAATTTTCCATCGATCATCCGGGGAAATTTGAGAAGCATGTGCACCCATAACCGCAGATCCCATCGTTATAACATGATAAATCTCACCATCAGGTTTAGATTGTATCACATCTGTGGTCAAGTTTGCAGGTGGTATCATATAAGCTTTGTTACCCTTAGCATTTTTTACTTTGGTAATTGAACCATCTGCCTTACCTTCAAAACCATGACAAAGTGCACAATATACATCATATTTCATTTTTCCTATGGCAATATTTTCTTTAGAAGCAGGAAAAGGGTTGTGCAAGACTTGTCCTGCTTTTACTTTATCTCCAAATTTGTCTTTAAACGGATAGGGTTCATAATCTGTCCATTCTCTGGCCATGGTACCTTCGACAGGTTTTTGCAAAGTGATTCCGTTTTTGAAGTGCTTATCAGCTGTATATGATTCGTAAGCTTTTGAATAATACATGTCAAAATCGCCCATATAATCCCAGCTGGTTTTTTCTTGCCGATGATTACAAGAGGACAAGAAGCCTAAAGCTACTAATAATATTATTATATATTTTTTCATATGTTTATTATTTTATATTTTTTTCTGTAAAATGAAACCTATTAAAATTTCAAAGAATTTCATTTTACAAGTATTTATTATTCAACAACTTCTACCTTTTCAGCCCCTGTTTTGGCAAACATATCACGAAGTTTGCTTTCCATATCGGCATTAATCTTAGATTTATCAATCAAAACAATCATTTTATCATCATTCATTCCGGGATATTCAAAATCCAATTTCTTTCCGGGTTTTAACCTGTCTTGGTAAAAGAAGGTTACTACTGTTGACAAAACCGTTATCAAAACCGTTCCGATAAACATAAGTACAGGAAAAGTCAAAGAAAAACTGGGTTTTCCACCGATATTTAAAGGATAACTAATTACAAATGTATAATACAAAGCAGCAAGCACACTCGAAATACCCACAACACCATAAAAGAATGCCAATAAGGGAATATTAGATTTTACATGAAACTTTGCCAACAATTCTTCGATGACAAAAGGTGTTACGACCTCTTCTACGGGCGCATTCATCTCGACCAATTGGTCAGCTGCTTCCATTAATTTATTATCGTCGTTATAGACAGCTATTAATCTACTCATTGCTCAAAAGTTTTTTAAATGATTTTTCTTCTTCTTCAGTAGGCTTTAACGTTGTTTGACGTTTTGCCTGCTGTTTTAGTTCGTTCATTGCCAACATTGGTACAAATCTAATGAATAACAATACACCCACACCAAATAATCCTATGGTTCCTAAATAAACCCATTTGTCAACAATAGTTGATGAATAGTGGAACCAGTTTGCCGGTAAGAAATCTTCTGCCGCCGGAGGTACTACAATATTATATCTTTCTAACCACATACCAACGTTGACAAAAATGGTAATGATAAAAATAGCTTTTAAATTTCTTCTTATCTTTTTAAACCAAAATAATTGTGGCAAGAAGGCATTAAAAATAAGCATCAACCAGTAAGGAATCCAATAATGTCCTTTTAAATAGTTTTCGTCAAATACATAAGTTTCATAAGTATTGCCGGAATACCAAGCTATAAATAATTCGATTAAATAAGCTGATCCCATAATTAAACTCACAAAAGTGATGATTCGGGCAATGGCATCAAAATGGTCATCGGTAACATAGTCTTGCAGTTTGAATGCTTTTCTGATAATCACCATCAAAGTAACTACCATACTAAATCCGGAGAAAATAGCACCAACCACAAAGAACGGCGGAAAAATAGTCTCATGCCATCCGGGTAAAACACCTGCCGAAAAATCGGTAGATACAATCGAGTGTACAGCAATAACCAAAGGCATTGCCAAACCACCTAAAATAGCTAGGGCATCTTCAAATTTACGCCAAGAAGACATCTTACCTACCCAACCCAAACTAACAGCAGTAAATATTTTTTTCTTTAGGCCGGTTGAACGGTCTCTAATCGTAGCAAAATCTGGCAACATACCGATATACCAAAATATAGCTGAGGTAGTTAAATACGTCAAAATAGCAAAAACATCCCATAATAAAGGTGAATTAAAGTTTACCCAAAGTCCACGAGAGTTGGGACCATAAGGAAAAATAAACATTTCATCCCAAGGACGTCCTACGTGAATAGCAGGAAACAATCCGGCTGCCAATACCGCAAAAACTGTCATTGCCTCTGCAGCACGGTTAATTGAAGTTCTCCATTTTTGTCTAAATACCAAAAGGAAAATAGAGAAAGCCGTACCGGCATGACCAATACCAATCCACCAAACAAAGTTAATAATTGCCCAGCCCCAAGGAACTTGGTTGTTGTTTCCCCACACACCTATACCGGTTGTAATGGTTTTGGGGACTGCCCATCCTAAACCAATGGACATCAATATAAAAAATACGGCAAAAGCAATCCACCACCAAAGCGGTGCTTTTTCCTCTTGCGATCTTAATACATCATTGGTAATATCCGCATAGGTCTTATTACCTAGAATTAATTCGCCTCTGACACTTTTATTATACATAATTGATTTTTTTTAGTTTGATTAAGCTTCGGTTTTCGATTCTTCGTCCTTATTTCTTACTTTGGTCATATAAACCACACTTGGCAGTGTTTTTAATTCCTCTAACAAGCCATAAGACCTTTCGTCTTTAAACAGGTTGATAATTTTGGCATCCGCCATATTGGTGTCACCAAAAACAATAGCATTAGAAGGACAAGCTTGTTCACAAGCTACTTGAATTTCACCATCTTTCAATTCTCTTCCTTCCGTTTTGGCTTTAAGTTTTCCTTCTTGAATACGTTGTACACACATCGTACATTTTTCTACCACACCTCTTTGACGAACCACTACATCAGGATTTAACACCATACGTTTTACTTCGTCATTAAATAGGTAATTATAGTCACCGCCTTCTACAAAATTGTACCAGTTAAAACGTCTGACTTTATAAGGACAGTTATTCATACAATATCTAGTACCGATACAACGGTTGTAAGCCATAGAGTTTAGTCCTTCTTTGGTATGTGGGGTTGCCGCTACCGGACAAACATTTTCACAAGGCGCATTGTCACAGTGTTGACACATTACCGGTTGGTGGAAAACTTCAGGACTTTCTTCCACTTCAGAATACAATTCTTCTTCTTTGGTAGAATAATATCTATCGATACGCAACCAGTGCATATTACGTCTTCGTCTTACTTGATCTTTACCTACAATAGCAATATTGTTCTCGACCTGACAAGCAATAATACAAGCACTACATCCTGTACATTTGTTATAATCTATTGCCAATCCCCAGTGGTGTCCCGGATAATCTTCGGGATTATATCCTTCTTTATATAGATTAACATGTTCCAATTTTTCTTTAAAGAATACATGCTTTTCATTACCGGAATGCTTGTCTTTTTGCCAAGCAGCAAGCGTTGTTTCACGGGCGATATCTTCTGCCCTACCTTCCATAGTATCATGGGTTTGCGTCATTGCAAGTTCGTAGGTTTTTCCTGTTTTATTAATTTTTACAGGAATACCGGTATAAGTTTTGTTATCGTTAATATTCAACATGAAACCGGCAACATTAGCACCACCTACTTGGTCGGCAACAGGACCTGCAGCCGTGCGTCCATATCCTAATGGAATACCAACAGTGCTATCATCTTGTCCGGGTTGTACAATGACGGGTAATTCAACCGATAAATTTTCTCCTTTAACAGCGAGAACATCTTCGTTTTTAAGTCCTAAATCTTTTGCCATTTTAGGCGAAACCGTTACATAGTTGTCCCAAGTGGCTTTGGTAATAGGATCCGGCATTTCTTGTAACCAAGGGTTGTTTGCCATCAAACCGGTTCCCATTGCAACGGTTTGATAGATGGCCAACTGTACACCTTCAGGTTTTTTAAAGGCGGTAATTTCCGCTTCGTTTGATTTGATATAATCTGCATTGAAAGCAGGCGCTTCACCCGCTACTTGCATCTCATAAACACCATCTCTCAAAGCTTTTGTCCAACCGGATGCTAAATCTAAAACGGTGTCATCTTTTGCGGTTTCGGTTTCAGGAGCATTAGCGGGTTTTTCATCGCTTTGATTGTTATATTTCAATATATTGGATACCCAATACTTTTTCATATAATCGTAATAGGTTCCCGAAAGACCTGCCCAAGCCATAAAGCTTTCTTGTGGTGCGCGGGTATCCCATAGTTTGTTGATAGTGGGTTGTCCCAAACTAAATGAGCCTTTAACCGGTTCTGCATCCGACCAAGCTTCTAAGAAATGGTCAATCGGCAAAACATATTGTACATTTTGAGCCGTTTCGTCCATTTTATCGGTCAATGAAACGCTTAATTTTGCTTTCTTAATCGCGGCAATTTTTTTGTCAGTTTTATGACAAGTGTAAACCGGATTGTAATTATAAAAAATAACAGCACCTACTTTTCCATCTTGCATATCAGCATAAGCTTGGTGCATAGCAGCATCGCGTCCTTGTTTTAACAAAGTTTCTTTTTGCATATCAATCGTAGCACCGTAATTGCCTAACATATTGTTAATAGCATTTACAATCACCTGAATAGATTTGTCATTGGTACCGGAAACCACTAAGGATTTTCCTTTGTTTGCCAACAAATCTGCTACTACTTTTTTTACATCGTATTTGCAATCTAATTCTTTAATGCTTGTACCACCGGTTTTGGTAGCAATTGCATTGTGCAATTTGATCAATAATTTTTTCTCTTGTGCCGGTTTAATTGCTTGACGATAGTCTGCGTTACTTCCGGTAAGGCTCATCAAAGTTTCAAATTGATAATGACGAGAAATTTCTTTTTGTCCTTTTGTTAAATCTCTTGTTTTGGCATAGTCGGCGGCAAATTGCACGGGCGATAACCAAGTACCCAAGAAATCGGCATTAAAGCCAACAATCACATTAGCTTTATCAAAGTGATAAGAAGGAATGGCAGCTTTGCCAAACGTCGCTTCATTGGCATCTAATATGGCTGAATAAGAAACCGGATCGACATAAACGATTTCTGTTGTCGGATATTTTGCTTTAAATTCCTCAAATATTTTTTTGGTTGACGGACTGATAACCGTTCCTGCCATAATATAAATTTTTTCTCCGGCAGCGGCGGCTTGAATCAAAGCTTTACTGATCTCAGTATCTGCATTTTTCCAAGTCGTTTTTTTGCCGGCTTTCATAGGCTGTTGCAATCTGGCCGTATCGTACAAATCCAAAACGATTGCCTGCATACGTGCGTTGGTACCGCCTTGAGTAATTTTAGATAATTTATTTCCTTCAATTTTGATAGGACGACCATCTCTTACTTTTACAACCACGCTTGCGTAATCATCAACTGTATGAAGGCTTGAAGCAAAATGATTGGCAACGCCGGGGGTAACACCTTCGGGGCGTTGTAAAAATGGTATCGCTTTACGAACAGGTTGCTGACAACTGGTTGCGGCAACTGCATAAGCGGTAGAAAAACCAATCAATTTTAAGAAATCTCTTCGATTGGCAACATACTTGTTTTTTATTTCGTCTTTGGAAAGACCATCCGTAGGAAATTCCACCGATGGCTCAATCGCCTCATTTTTTGAAAGGCTATCTAATTCTTCTAAACTTCTCCAATATTTTTTCATATCTATATTATTCTATATTTTTTGATGGCAGATAAAACTAATGTGTAATAGTTTCAGCCGAAATACTTTTATTAATAATGACAAGATGAACAATCAGCGCCACCAATTTTGTCAACTGTTATTTTATCACCTTTTTTCATATCCTTAAAATCATAATGTTTGTAATAAGGATTAGATTGGTCAATACCGCGTTCTCTATGACATTTTAAACAAAAATCGCCCATAGCTAACTCTTTATATTCTACTACTCTATCCATTTCTTCAACGGGACCGTGACATTCTTGACAAGCTACTTTACCGGCTTGCACGTGTTGTGCGTGGTTAAAGTAAACATGGTCAGGTAAATTGTGAACTTTTACCCACTCGATAGGTTTACCGGGTTTGTCATATTGCATAGTCGTGGGATTATAACCCAAATGTTTGTAAATTTTGGCAATTTCTTTAGTGCCGGAAACTTTTCCTTCTTTCACTTGACTATGACAATTCATACATACATTTAAACTGGGGACACCGGCATGCCGGCTTGTTCTTGCATCAGCATGACAATACTCACAGTTAATACCATTTTGCCCGGCGTGTACTTTATGCGAGAACCAAATGGGTTGAACCGGTGCATATCCTTGCTGACGTCCTAAAGCGCGTGCTTCGGTGTAAGTGATTTTTGAAATGTATCCCAAAGCAAGTAAAACGGCTATCACAGCAACCCATTTTACTTTTCCCTTCATTTTTCCGACAGCCCAAAAAGCTAATAAGAAAACAACCAAGGCAACAACAAACTTAACGGTATTGTTTCCGGGGCCTATATCCTTGAATTTATCATTAATTTTATCGTAGTTTGCTCGGGCATCATCGTTTTGCACTTGTTTTTTTGTCTCCTTTTGTGCATCCTTGCCGGCAACTTGTAAGGTTTGTGCGTGAGACACTACTTGTTGTGCTTGGACAGATGCTACATTGAAAGCAAGACTGACAAACGAAGATTTGTTGTAATGTGTATTTTGGGCAAATGCCGTAAAACCCATTAACAACAATAAAATCAATCCGATTTTCGTTATCGAACTAATTTTTAAAATCATTTTGCATTTTTTCATAAGCTTATTATTTTTTTTGGTAGAACTACTTCCATCATTTCAATGGTTTCTTAAATCTTAAAATGATGTTAAATTATGCTTGTTTTTTTCTGTTGCCAAAGATATATAAAAAATGACATTTTACCATATATTAGTAATATTTAGAACGATTCCAAATAAATTAATATGAATTATAAGATTTTAAATTAAATATCTTAATTTTGCAAGATAAATTTAAAAAACAATGAAAAAATTCATAAAAATACTATTTAGTATCCTATTTGTAACTATTATTGCTTTGTTCAGCATTCCGTATTTATTTAAAAATAGAATTGAAAAAGTAATCAAAACAGAAATAAATAATTCGGTCAACGCCAAAGTTGATTATAAAGACGTTTCGCTTTCTTTGCTTACTGATTTTCCCAATCTACATGTCAATATAAAGCATATTTCTATTGAAGGAATTGATGAATTTAGCCAAACAAAATTAGCCGTAATAGATAATTTTGGTTTGAGTTTAGATTTTAAAAAACTTCTTTTTAACAAAGGTTTGGAAATCAAAAAAATTAATATTGATGGGGCAGATTTGCATATTAAAGTCCTAAAAAATGCAAAAGCGAATTACAATATCATAAAAGAAACATCTGACGACAAACCAGCCAAAAAAGATTTTACAATCAAAATTCAAAAATATCGCATTACGGATTCCAATATCACTTATGATGATGATGCTATGGATTTACATCTTAAATTACAAAATCTGAATCATAGCGGAACGGGAATATTTAGCGACAAATCTTACCGGTTAACAAACCAAACGACTGCCGAAAAGATGGACATAAAATATGATGGTATACATTATATTAATATGGCAAAAACGAGCGCAAAGATGAAAATATTGATAGAAAATGATTTTTCTACCTACACAATTAATGATATGCTATTAAAAATCAATGATTTGGATATAACTTCAAATTTATTCTTTGATGTAAAAGAAGATGATATCAAAATGGATATCAATTTTCAGACAAAACAAAACAAACTCAAAAATTTGTTGTCGCTCATTCCACATAAATATATGCCCGATTTGAATGGCACCAAAACAAATGGTTTGGCACAAATAAAAGGTTTTGTGAAAGGTATCTATAACGATAATTCATTTCCTTCCTACGAAATCGATTTTAAATTAAAGGATGCTTGGATCAAATATCCGGATTTGCCCCAAAGCGTAAAAAATATTAATGCCTTGAGTAAAATTTCTTTTCCGGGTGGAAAAAATTTAGACAATACCATCATTGACTTTCAAAAAATACATTTTGATATTGCCGGAAGCAGTACTAATGCTTATTTAAAAATTAAAAATCCGACTACTGACCCGTTTATAAATAGTCAATTTAAAAGTAACTTGGATTTATCCAACCTAAAACAAAGCATTTATATCCCACAAATCAACACGTTAAAAGGAATTTTAGATGCCGATTTTCATCTAATAGGACGTGTTTCTGCTATTGAAAAGCAAACTTATGATAAATTTGATGCAAGCGGATATTTCAATTTGAATAATTTTTTTGTATCCGGCGATTCCTTAGCTTATCCGATAGCTATATCAGAAGCTAAATTACAAGTTAATCCGCAAGCACTCAAAGTAGAAAGCTTTAAAAGCAAGTTAGGGAAAAGCGACTTTGATTTAAAAGGAAGGGTTCAAAATTACATTGCTTATTTATTAAAAAAAGAAAAAGTATTAAAAGCCGATTTTAAACTTCATTCAGACAACATCAATCTAAATGAATTGATGCAAGACAAGCAAGAGGAAGCAACAGATAGCACAAAAATACAAAGTATAATAATCCCAAAAAACATCTCAGTAAATATTATAGCCGATGCTGACAGTATTCAATATCAGAATATGAATTTACATGCTGTAAAAGGTAAATTTAAAATAGCTGATCAAAAAGCCAGCATATCAGGAATATTAACAAAAACGCTAGGCGGTGAACTAAATTTAAATGGTCTGTACGATACATCAAGCGCTATCCATAAGTCCGAGATGTCAGTTGATATGAAAAATTTATCCATCAAAAAAGCCGCCAATACCTTTGCAAGTTTTGAAAACTTTGCGCCCATATTAAAAAAAGTACAAGGTGCTTTCTTTTCCAATATGCAGGTGCGTGTAGATTTGGACAATCAAATGAAGCCAATCTTAAAAACCATGGATGCATCCGGTAATTTTGATACTGAAAATATCTCCGTTAGTCAAGTAAACAGTCTTAAAAAAATAGGAGAACTCCTTAACATACCGGAGCTATCAATATCGGTAATTAAACAGTTTAAGGCACATTTTGCAATTGAAAACGGGCTGATGACCGTCAAGCCATTAGGTTTTAAACTAAACGATATGAATGCAAAATTAAGCGGAACTGTAAATCTAGAACAAAAAATAGATTTTGATTTATATTTGGATGTCCCCAAACAAAAACTTGGTGGCGAAGCGACTTCGATAATCGAAAATCTAGTAGGGAAACTCGACAAGCTCGGATTAACTACCGAATTACCGGACATTATCAAAATGAAATTTAATATCTCCGGCGATTACAATCATCCTAAAATTCTGCCCTTAATCGATGGTTACGAAGGACAGTCAACCCAAGAAATCGTTACAAAAGTAATTACGGATAAAGCTGAAAAATTAGTAGATGATGCCAAAGACAAGGCATTGAAAACCGCTCAGAAAAAGGCAGATTCAATATTAATACAAGCGCAAAAACAAGCCGATAAATTAAACAAAATGGCACAAGCTAAAGCTGACTTGTTGATAAATGAAGCTAAAAAATTGGGGGCAAAAATAAAAAGTGAAGCACAAAAACAAGGACAAGATATTATCCAAAAAGCGGGTAACGATCCTTTTAAAAAAATAGCTGCTCAAACTTTGGCAAAAAAAATAAATCAACAAGCAGACAAAAAAGCCAATGATTTGGAAACGAAAGCACAAAATCAAGCAAAAATGATTTTGAAAAAAGCAAAAGAGCAAAGTGATAAACTAGTGCAAAAAGCAATGAAAGAGAAGGATTCATTATT
>JANTGO010000032.1 GCA_024763015.1 Flavobacteriaceae bacterium | reverse complement strand
ACACATCACACAGTATTTATTGAAAATACAATGTAAAAGAATGCTTTCGTCCTGAATTAATAATTTTTTATCTAATTATTATAAAAATAATACTATTTTTGCAGTCGAATTTATGAAGAAAAATTTGCGACATATTATCATTTCTTATTTTTTATTGTTTGTGCTGCAAGCACCAACCTTGTTGCAACTGGAACATGTATTTGATAATAATCATGGGGTCGTTTATAAACAGAATACAGCTGAAATCCATAAGGTACCCACGTCAGATTGTGCCATTTTTCATAAACACCTAGATTATGTCTATTGGCTGGATCATCCGGTTTTTTTGTTTGAGTATTCAGAAACGTATTTTGATATTAATCAAGCAATTCCGGACAAAATCTATTTGTCTAGTCCTAGACACTTCCAACTTCGCGCTCCACCTTGTGTTTAATTTTTTAGTTTTTTAGCGTATTTTTTAAAGCGCTCTCATTTTTGCTTTGTTGCTTTGATATAAAGTGACGAACGCTAATCGTATAAATCTATACAAATTAATAAAAATTACAAATTATGCACAAAATATTCATATATACAATCATATTATTATTTTCACTAAAAGCGCAAGCGCAACATACATTGACCGGAACGGTAAAGGATGCCCAAAGCAAAGAAGCTTTGACCGGCGTAAATGTCTTTATTCCTTCTATAGACAAAGGAACTGTTACAGACATCGATGGGCATTTTACCTTAAAAAATATAAGTTCAAAAAGTATAAAAGTCGAATTCTCTTTTGTAGGTTACAAACCGATTGAAAAAATGGTAGAATTTGACCAATCTGAGAAAGAAATAGAAGTTTTCATGAAAGAAACGGCTTTTGAGATGGACGAAGTTATTGTTTCTACCGGTTTTAATAAGTTGCAAAAAGACAATGTGATGAAGGTAACGCACAAAAATCTAGCTTCTATGGAACGAAAAGGCATACAAAACCTGATGGATGGTGTTGCGCAAATCCCGGGTGTTTCTGCTATGAGCACCGGAACAGCCATTAACAAACCTGTTATTAGAGGACTATGGGGCAATAGGGTTTTGGTCTATAATCAAGGAGTGCGTTTAGAAAATTACCAATTTGGTGTGGCGCACGGTACGGGTGTTGACCAAGCAGGTATTTCGGGTGTAGAAGTAATCAAAGGACCTGCTTCATTGTTATACGGTTCGGATGCCTTGGGTGGTGTGGTGTATCTTATCCCCGAAAAATATGCAAAAGCCCATCAAACCCACGCAGATTTTAAGACGCAATATTATAGCAATACAAGTGGTTTTCACAGCACTTTGGGGGTACAGACTTCCGCCGATAAATGGCAATTTTTGGCTCGTGGGGCTTATCGACTAAATGCAGATTATGAAATTCCTTCGGGTGAAAGGGCAGTAAATTCAAAGAATAATGCCCAAGATTTAAAATTGGGTATAGGTTATCAAGGAAAAAAGATAACATCAGATTTTAGATACAATTACAACTTGGGGCAAAACGCTATGTCGCATCAAGTAGGACATGAACCGGTTGATTATAAAATAAACGGAAAATATCAGTATTTGCCAAGCCACACGTTGAGTTTGAAAAACACATTCAAATTGAAAAACTCACAGGTAAAAACCAATTTGGGATATTCTGCTTTTAATCGATCTTTGATTAACCAAGGCGTAACTTTTATCGGAATGCAACTCAATACCCTTAATTTTGATGCAAAATGGTATTTGCCCGCTTCTACTAATTGGGAAACAATCTTAGGCACACAGGTTATGGCACAAACCAATCATAATTTTGGTAAACATTTCTTATTGCCCAATGCCAAGGTGCAGAATTTAGGTTTGTTTACCACGACAAATTATACAAAGGATAACATCGTTGTGCAAGCCGGACTGCGTTTTGATTACAGACATATTCTGACGGAAACCATTTCACCGGCACGTCCCGGATTTAACAAACACTTGCAGAGTTTGACCGGTTCTTTAGGATTTAAAACGGGATTGACAAAAGATATGAACCTGCGTTTGAATTTGGCAAGTGGATTTAGAGCACCCAACTTGGCAGAACTTACTTCTAATGGTGAACACGAAAATAAAATTGAAATAGGAAATCCCAATTTAAAAAACGAGCAAAATATTCAAGCAGATATCAACTGGGATTATCAAAGTACCCACGTAGAATTTTTTGCCAATGGTTTTTATAATCATATTAACAATTATATCTTTTTGCAAAGCGAAAATCGTATGGAAGGTGGCTTGCCGGTTTATAGTTATCAACAAGATAATGCCAAATTATTCGGTGGTGAATTTGGTTTTCATTTTCATCCGCACCCTTGGGATTGGTTGCATATTCAAAGTAGTTTTGAAACGGTTATCGGCAAAAAACAAGGAGGTGATTACCTGCCTTTAATTCCGGCTGATCAGTGGAAAAATGAGATTAGACTCACCAAGAATAGCAAACATAAATCTTTGAAAAGATACTATTTTAGACTAGGATTTAATCGCGTTTTCACTAATAGATTTAACCCCGGTGAAGATAAGTTTCCTGCATATTCTTTGGTGGAAACCGGTTTGGGGGCAAATTTTGTCTTTCATAAAACCCGCTTAAATTTGAATCTTTCGATACATAATTTGCTTAATGAAACCTATATTTCAAGTTTGTCTGTCTTGCGTGAAGACGGTATTCCAAATCAAGGGAGGAATCTGATATTGGGTGTAAAATTGATGCTGTAAACTTATTGCAAGCTAATCATATTTGCTTTATTGAAATAAAAAATTGTATTTTTGGAGCATAAATCCAAATAATATGATTGATAACAATTATTCCAATAAACTAATTAACAGAGAGATTAGCTGGCTGTCATTTAACGAACGCGTGCTCCAAGAGGCGTCCGATCCAAAGGTACCTTTGTTGGAGCGCTTGCGTTTTGTGGGTATTTTTTCCAATAATATGGACGAATTTTTTAAAGTTCGATATGCTAAAATACAACGCATAAGCTTGGGAAAATTCCCCGAAAAAAGCCGTTTTGAAGTGCGTCAAGCCAAAAAATTATTGAAGGATATCACACGTATTGCCATTCAGCAGCAAGAAGAAATGCGAAGTGTAAGACGCGGTATTTTTATAGAATTGGAACAGCACAATATTTTTATTGTCGATGAGCGAAACCTTAGTAAGAAACAAGGAAATTTTGCTAAAGACTATTTTATCAACAAGGTGAGCCCTTCTTTATTTACGATTGTTCTCAACGATTTGCAAGAATTTCCCATCATCAAAGATTCGTCTGTTTATTTGGCGGTCAAAATGAGTAAAAAGAAGAATAGAGAAATCAAAGACGATATTACCGAACCGATTTATGCTTTGGTAGAAATTCCTACAGATGACTTGGGTAGATTTGTTGTTTTGCCCAAAGAAGGCGATAAGAATTATATTATGTTGTTGGATGATGTCATCAGATACAATTTGGACGAGATTTTTAATATTTTCGATTACGATAAAATTGAGGCAAATGTGATAAAAATATCGCGAGATGCCCAATTTGATGAGGATTTTGACCGGACAAAAAGTATTTTGGAAAAGGTTAGTTTTTATGTGCGTCAACGTCAAAAAGGTGAACCGGTACGTTTGATTTATGATGCCGGCATTGCAGCGGATACCTTAGATTTTTTGAAGGAAAAAATGGGTATTGACGATCTGGACAGTCTTATTCCGGGTGGACGCATCCACAACCATAGAGATTTTATGGATTTTCCGGCTTTGGGCAAGAAGAATTTGCTCTACAAACAATATCCGCCACTCCCTATCAAAGATCTGTCCCTGCGAGGCAGTATCCTCAAGCAGATTAAACAGAAGGATTACTTGCTTTTTGCACCTTATCACAATTATAAATATGTGGTGAAATTTTTAAGAGAAGCCGCCTTAGATCCTAAAGTAAAAGCTATTAAAATCACCATTTATAGATTGGCAAAGAACTCTCAAATAGCCAGTTCGCTGATCAATGCAGCCAAAAACGGTAAAAAAGTAACGGTTCAGATAGAGTTGCGTGCCCGTTTTGACGAAGCACCCAATATTAAATATGCCGAGTTGTTTAAACAAGAAGGTGTTAATTTGGTTTTTGGTTTGCCCGATATAAAAGTGCATAGTAAGGTTTGTGTCATCGAACGCGAAGAAGCAGGATCCATAAAGCGATACGGCTTTATCAGCACCGGAAATTTTAATGAAAAAACGGCAAAGATTTATACAGATTATACCTTGTTTACCTTTAATCAGGAATTGTTGGCAGATGTCGGTAAGTTGTTTGACTTTTTTGATATCAATTACAAAATACCAAATTATAAACATTTATTGGTTTCACCCCATTTTTTCCGACGTAAAATAAATGCTTTGATAAACGAACAAATCAGGCGTGTCAAAGAAGGAAAGATAGGCTTGATTCGTCTAAAAATGAATAGTTTATCCGATAGACGAATGATTAACCGTTTGTATAAAGCCAGTCAAGAAGGGGTAAAAATTCAATTGATTGTTCGCGGAATTAACCGCTTGATTCCCGGAAAAAAAGGATTGAGTGAAAATATTGAGGCGATTAGTGTCGTGGATAAGTTCTTGGAACATCCCAGGTTGTTTATTTTTGGTCCCGACGGATCGGAAAAAACATTTATGGGTTCGGCAGACCTGATGCCGAGAAATCTTGATAGAAGGGTTGAGGTTACGACGCCTATTTATGATAAGGATATCAAAAAACAAATGATTGACACCTTTAATATTTCGTGGAATGATAATGTAAAAGCACGTATTTTTAACGAGGCGCAAGACAACCAATATAAGACAAAAGGCAAGAAGGAAATTCGTTCTCAATTTGCAACTTATGATTATTATTTAGATAAATTAAAATAATTTGTAACTTTGTATCTGCTGTAATAATAAAAGCTTGAAAATAAACAATTAAAAACAAATATATGATGAAAAAAATTACACTTTTAGGAGCACTTATCCTTATGAATTTTGGATATGCTCAAACTTTTTATGATGCACAAGCCGGTTTGGCGCAAGTTTCCTATTCATTGTCTGCTTGGGGAGACTATGACAATGACGGTGATTTAGATCTCTATCTTTCTGGCTATTTAAATAGCAACACGCCCGGTGCCGGTGGTTTATATGAATATGATAATGGTGCTTTTACATTAGTAGCCAATTCCGGATTGCCGTTATTAGATAACGGTGAAGCAGATTGGGGCGATTTTGATGGTGATGGTAATATGGATGTGCTCATTATGGCTTATGATGAATCAGCTTATATAGGTATAGCGGATGTATTTCATAATAATGGTAATGGTACTTTTACTGCAATGAATTTAGGAATGTTACCTTCTTATTTAGGTGATGCTCATTTTGTAGATATTAATAATGACGGGCATTTAGATATTGCACTTACCGGTATTGAAACCAATACTTGGGCAAATTTCACCAAAATCTATAAAAACAATGGAAACAATACCGTATCTGAAATTGCGACTGTATTTCCGCCTTTAAATATGGGAAAAATGGCTTTTGCAGATTATGATGCAGATGGTGATCAAGATTTTGCTATTTCTGGTTGGAATAACACCACAAATAATACATATACAGCATTATGGAAAAACAATGGTGATGAAACTTTTACGGAAACAAGTATTTCTTTTGCCAATCTTTGGCTGGGTGATCTTGGTTGGGCTGACTATGATGCAGATGGCGATCTAGACTTGCTTGTTATGGGCACGCCAAGTTCTGCAAGTGAAATTCATTTATATAAAAACGAAGGCAATGATACTTTTACCGAAGAAAACAGAACCGGATTTTTAGGAGCGCATAGAGACGGTAATATAGAATGGGCGGATTTTGACAACGATGGTGATGTCGATTTATATGTTACAGGTGTAAACGTCGATGCTTCAGGAACAGAAACAGCGAAAGCATTGTTGTACCTAAATAATGGCAATAGTACTTTTACTTTAAATTCAAATGTATTATTAGAGCCGGAATACTTTGGCGATGTTGATGCC
This sequence comes from Flavobacteriaceae bacterium, assembly GCA_024763015.1. GTDB lineage: Bacteria > Bacteroidota > Bacteroidia > Flavobacteriales > Flavobacteriaceae > WGBX01. The sequence goes on along the minus strand of JANTGO010000032.1, from coordinate 11,642 downwards.
GCAGATTATGATGCCGATGGCAAAGTAGATTTGGTGGTAACCGGATTAGATAGACAGGGTTTTGGTATTTCAATGGTTTACCACAATGGACCTTTGGCAAGTATTCAAGATAATTTGGCGAATGATTTTAATGTATATCCAAATCCTGCATCTGATTTTGTTACAATTTCAAATACTGAAGTATCCAATTTTAGTGTACAAATAATGGATATCACCGGTAAGATTATTAAAGAAGAAAATATCAATACAAGTACTGCCGGTTTTGATGTTTCTAATTTAAATAAAGGTATCTATTTGTTGAAAATTACACAAAATGCACAATCTTTTATTCAAAAGTTAATTATAAAGTAATTTTTCTGATAAATTATATTTTATCGAATAAAGATTAAAACAAGCTCTATGACTTTATAAATCATAGAGCTTGTTTTTTTATAGATATGTTTTAATAGCAGCATCGTAGGTGGCTGAGTGATTTTTGAAGAATGAGAAAATTGTATCGAAGCCCCGACTTTGAATGCAGAATTGTAGGTCGCCGAGTGATTAGTCCGACCAAACTCGGGCTAATTGTATCGAGGTGTCGGCACTTCGGTACAAATTTTCTTCTTTTCAGTTAGAAAATCCATTCAGCGTCCTACACTTTGTATCTTAATCAAACTTTATTTTTTTAGCAATGTTTGAGGCGGCTGAGTGATTTTACGAAGAATGAGTAAAATTGTATCGAAGCCCCGTCATTGAAGTAGAATATTGATTTTGCAGAAATAAAAAAGGAAATATAAGTAAACCTATAAGCCGGATTCTGTCGTGCCTTATCATTTATCTACGCATTGAGTTACCCCAAAGCTTAAGCTGCCTACCCTCCCGCTGGATCGAGCCAATCCAATTTGCGGGTATATTTGGCATTGCACCGCATAGAGTTTAACCTTTTCACTACAGCCGAACTGTACCTGGTTTCTGTGTCACTATTCCTCACCTCACGGTGGACGGACGTTATCCGTTATGCTGCTCTGTGGTGTCCGGACTTTCCTCTCCAATCAAATGATTGCAGCGATATGACGGTTTACTTATATTTCCGGGGCAAAGTTACGATAAATTGCCATAAAAATAATACCTGTAAAAACTGTGTTGTTTATTGGTAGCATTAAACTACAAAATACAAGCAGAGGTCGTCGAGTGATTAACGAAGTTTACGGAGTTAATTGTATCGAGGCGCCGGTTTGTCTTGTAATTTATCCTAATATTTTTGTGCAACAGCTTCTGCAACGCGTTCGCCGTCCATAGCAGCCGAAACAATGCCACCGGCATAGCCACCGCCTTCGCCACATGGATATAAACCTTGAATAGAAATATGTTCCAATTGCTCGTTTCTGGGAATTTTTACCGGTGATGAGGTACGGGATTCCACACCGATTACATTGGCTTCCGAGGTGTAAAATCCATGCATTTTATCCCCGAAGGTTTTAAAAGCTTTGCGCAATTTTTTACCGATGAGTTTTGGCATAATCGAATGCAAAGCTGCAGATTTAATACCGGGTTGATACGAAGTAGGATTTAAGGATGCTGAATTTTTTCCTTCTACAAAATCGGTTAATCTTTGGGCGGGGGCAACTTGCGTTTTTCCACCGGCAATCCAGGCCATTTTTTCCAAATCTTTTTGAAATTGCAATCCTTTAAAGACACCGTAGGATTCATATTTCTTTAAATCTTTTTCTACATTTATTTCTACGACAATTCCCGAGTTTGCAAATGGATTGTTTCTCCGCGATGGCGACATACCATTTACAACAACTTCTTCGTTTGCCGTAGCGGCAGGCACGATAAATCCTCCCGGACACATACAAAAAGAATAAACACCTCTATCACCAACTTGTTGTACCAAGCTGTAGGAAGCAGGCGGCAAAATTTCATCTTTTTGATCGATAGGGCAGTGGTATTGTATGCTGTCGATGATGGCTTGCGGATGTTCTACCCGTACGCCCATAGCAAAGGATTTTGCTTCTAACAATATGTTTTTTTTGTCCAATAATTCATAGATGTCTCTAGCAGAATGTCCTGTTGCCAGTATGAGTGCTTTCACCGGCATTTCTTTGTTATTATGCAAGCGAATGCCATTAATTTTTTGATCGACGATAATAAAATCTGTAACACGGGATTCAAAGTGAATTTCACCGCCGTATTTCAAGATGGTCTCCCTGATATTCCGAACGACTTTTGGTAATTTGTCCGTGCCAATATGTGGATGGGCATCAACTAGAATTTGGTCGGAAGCACCATGAAATACCAAGTTCTCAAATATCCGACGAACATCGCCGCGTTTTAAACTACGGGTATATAATTTTCCATCGGAATACGTGCCGGCACCGCCTTCGCCAAAGCAATAATTAGAATCGGGATCGACCAAGTGAAACTGGTTGATGGCACGTAAATCTTTTCTTCTGCTTTGTACGTTTTTACCACGTTCCAAAACGATGGGCTTGTATCCGAGCTCAATCAATCTAAGGGCGGCATACATACCTGCCGGACCAAAACCTACAATGTGAACTTCGGGCGCATGCGAAACGTCTTTGTAATCAAATTGATAGGCACTTCTTTCCGGTGGCATTTCGTCTATATAAACGGCTACTTTATAATTAAAAAAAATTTCGGGTTTTCGAGCGTCAACCGATTTTCTTAAAAGTTTTACCGCATTGATTTCCAGTGGATCGATACCCAATTTTTCAGCAGATTTTTTCAGCAGAATATTTGATTTTTTGGCTTCTGCCAAATTGATGCGTATCTGAATTTCTTTAACCATTTTGCCTAAATTTTAAAACGATATGAAATAAGATACTGCACACCAAATCCTAAATTTGTATAGGTGTTTTTTTTGTAAAATCCGGGAATATATGCTACTTCAAATCCTTCGTTTTGTCCGGTAGCCAAAAGATATTTAAGCGATAAACCGACGCCTAAATACAGGTTTTTAAATGTCTCTACTTGCATGGTGCTTGTCAACTCAAGCCAATGTGCCGATAGGGGACTAAAATCTTTGTCAACTGTGATGGTTTGAGGCAGGATGGCTGCGTCTGATTGGTTGATGGTGTAGGAGTTCAAATGATTGTAAAATCTGGAAAAACCATATCTAAATCCCAAGCAAATCTGGTTGTCCATATCGAGCCAATTGTCGTATAAATTGTAGTCTAAACCAAGTCTGATATAACTGCCTTTGGTATCAAAATTTAACAAGGAATTTTCGCTGTGTCGGTTTTCTTGCCCAAGATTTAAAACGACAAAATAATTTTTTTTGATTGCTGCATCTGCTACCAAATCAATAGATTGCGATTGATGAACTTTTGCCCAAATATATTTGCCAATATCCACGCCCAATCGTATTTTTAAGCTGGTTTTATTATTAATTTGTAAGCTGTCTTTAGGGAAGGCTGCCACTTTTGACGGTTTTTGTGCCATCAAGGAAGTGTATAAAACAAGGCTAAAAATACTAATGTAATACTTTAACATGAGCTAATTTTTCATCGATAATATCTGATTGTAAAGGCTGTATATCCAAAATCCAATTATTGTTATCGGTTATTTTGCTTATTTGAAAGTTATGAAAAAGGGTTTTATAGCCACAAGCTTTGGATACAAAAACATCTTCTCGCTGGTATTGCATTTGCAGGGTGTCGTGGTTGCTGCCTTCTGACAAAACATACTTGCACGTATTGGCATTTACGTCTAGTGGAATAGCAATGCTGTCTTTTGTTTGTGCTTTATAAATCGTGTCGTTGTTTGGCAAGGCGATAACACTCAGGTCATTTACACTCAGTCTGTCATCGACACTAGAAAAATCATTAAAAGTGATTAATAATTTTGGCGTGGTTGGCGATAGGCATACATCGTCCTTTTCACAGGAAATAAGAGAAAATAAAACCGGAATTAGGAGAAAAAAGGACAACTTGTTTTTCATATCACAAAGATAGATTTTTTTTAATTAGTAGAAGTCTAAATCAACTATTCAACTCATTCCAAAGCAAATCTTTAAGTCTATCTAAATTCTTACCTGTAAAGGAAGAAATAAAGATATGCGGTAAATCTTTTGGAAGTGTTTTCTCGATTTCTCTTTCTAATTCGTCATCTAGCAAATCGGATTTTGAAATAGCTAATATACGTTTTTTGTCCAGCAATTCAGGATTGTATTTTTTGAGTTCGTTTAGCAATATTTGATATTCTTTTTCGATATCATCAGCATCTGCGGGCACCATAAACAGTAAATCTGAATTTCGTTCGATATGTCTTAAAAACAGATGTCCAATCCCTTTTCCTTCGGAAGCGCCTTCAATGATGCCGGGGATGTCTGCCATTACAAAAGAGCGTCCGTCTCTATAAGAAACAATGCCTAAATTGGGTTTTAGGGTTGTAAAAGGATAGTCTGCAATTTTGGGTTTGGCAGCGGTAAGTTTTGATAGCAAAGTAGATTTTCCGGCATTTGGAAATCCTACCAAACCGACATCTGCCAGTAATTTTAGCTCTAAGGTTACATCGAGTTCCTGTCCTTCGGTTCCCGGTTGTGCATATCGTGGTGTTTGGTTGGTCGATGTTTTAAAATGCCAGTTGCCTCTGCCACCCATACCACCCTTGGCAATAATAAGTTCTTGCTTATCTTGGGTAACTTCGCCCATCATTTCGTCGGTTTCGGTATTTTTTACGATAGTTCCTAAGGGAACATCGATATAAATATCGGTGCCATCTTTTCCGGTTGACCGATTTCGGCTGCCATCGCCTCCTTTTTCGGCTCTAAAATGTCTTTTGAATTTTAGGTGAAAAAGGGTCCAGAAGTTTTTGTCGCCTCTAATGATGATATGACCGCCACGTCCACCGTCACCACCGTCAGGGCCTCCTTTGGGTATGTATTTTTCTCTGTGCAGATGCGCAGAGCCTTTGCCACCGTTTCCTGATTTAATATGTATTTTTATATAATCTACAAAATTTCCTTCTGTCATTTTTTTTATTTTATTTTGCCACAATTTCCATACCACAAAAAAACATCTATACCATAAAAATATAGATGTTTTTGAAGTGTAATTATTTGTTTTTTAGTCTCTTACTTGAAGTTTCAAGTTTTTGATAACATCTAGTAAACGTTGATTGATTTCGTCGATGTCACCTACACCGTCAATTTTGTAAAACTTGTTTTGTTTTTTGTAATAATCTTTTACCGGTTCGGTGAAATTATGGTACTGATTTAATCGGTGTTTAATGGTTTCTTCGTTATCGTCGGAACGACCACTGGTTTTGCCTCGTTCTACCAATCTTTTGATAATTCTTTCGTCTGGAACATCTAAAAATAGCAAGGCGTCGATAATTAAATCTTTATCTTTTAACAATTTGTCCAAAACTTCAGCTTGTTTAACGGTTCTGGGAAAACCATCAAAGATAAAACCATGTGAATTGGGATCTTTCACGATTTCTTCAATCATACCAATGGTGATTTCATCGGGGACCAAATTACCTTTATCGATATATTCTTTGGCTTTTTTGCCCAATTTGGTTTGGTTTTTAATGTGGTGTCTAAACAAATCACCTGTTGCAATGTACGTCAAACCCAATTTGTCTTTTAATATTTGTGCTTGCGTTCCTTTTCCGGCACCGGGAGGGCCAAATAAAACTACATCTACCATTTTTCTTTGTTTTAATACATATATTTCAGGAATATTTCTTCCCAATTCGTTGTAATCTAAACCATATCCCACAATAAATTTATTGGGAATTTCCATACCGACAAAATCTACCTCGTATTCCTTGTTATAAACCTCAGGTTTTAAAAATAAGGAAGCAATTTTAAGGTCGGCAGGTTTTTTTTTCTTCAATTCAGAAATTATTTTTTCCAATGTATTTCCGGTATCGATGATATCTTCTATAACAACAACTTTTTTACCGGTGATTAATTTTGCATCAATATCTACTATTATTTCAACATTTCCGGTAGAAGATGTACCTTCATATGATTTTAAACGATAAAATTCAATACTTGCATTTTTGCGATAGTGTTTTAGTAAATCAGATGAAAAGACAAAGGCACCTTTTAGGATAGAGACGAACACAATTTGGTCATCTTGGGCATAAGTTTCTATTTCTCGGGCAACTTTTTTTACGGCTTGCGCAATTCTTTCCTTACCGATATAAGGAACAAAAACTTTGTCGTGAAGTTTAATTTCTTTCATTATTATTTGAGAAAACGCAAAAATAAGCTATATTTATTAAGTCTGCAACAAGAAATGTTAAAAAATTATGACAAATCGTACTTTATCATATGAATAAGTTCGTCAAAAGTTTTAAAAGGAATGAATTTTCCGTTTTTTAAATAGGAAATTTTTCCGGTTTCTTCTGATACGACTAGTGCTAGCGCATCTGTGTTCTGGGTAATGCTGACGGCAGCTCTGTGTCTTAAACCGTAGGAGGACGGCAATTGTATTTCGCCTGAAATTGGAATAACCACTCTGGTGGCAGTAATTTTTCCGTTTTCAACGATGATGGCACCATCGTGTAAGGGCGAATTTTTAAAAAAAATACTCTTCAAAATGGGTTTGTTGAGACGGATATCCATCAAATCAGCAGTCGTTTTTAAAAAATCGAGATTTGTATTGCGTTTCAAAACGATCAAAGCGCCGGTTTTTGTTTTTCCAAAATCGATAGCTACATCGACAATATCTTCGACGTAAGGATGTACTTGTGTTTCTTGTTTGAAGCCCAATTTTTGCATAAAACTGTCTGTCGGGCTAAATTTGGTTGAGCCGATCATCAATAAAAAACGCCTGATTTCCTGTTGAAAGACTATGATGAGTGCCAAAACGCCAAGTCCTAAAAATTTACCTAAAAGCTCAGATAATAAATCCATTTCCAGTGCCTTGGTAAGCAGCCAGATCAAATATAACATAGCGATACCCAAAAATATATTGATGGCAACGGTTCCTCTGATTAATTTATAAAAATAATACAGCAAAGCAGCCACCAAAAAGATGTCTATAAAATCTATAATTCTAAAATTTATAAAATCTAACATATTTTGTTTGCTAAATTATTTGGCTTTAAAGATAAAAATATTTTGACTTAGTTTGCCTTTCGGAATTGGATTGTGCTTAAAAAAGGTATAATAATTCAGAAAGCGGTCAAACTTTATGTTTTCACCAAAATTAAGATAGAGTTTATTAGCTTTGTTATTCGTATGCTGTCCGACTATTTTCCAAATGGAATCAAATATTTTTTGCTTGCCAATATGCTTGTCAAAACGAATGCTGTCATTAAAAATAATCTGTTTCGGCGAAATATTTATATGATATTTGTTAAATGCCTCATCAAATTTCGAATATTCTTTTAGATAAGTAGCGGAGGTATAAAAGTTTGGCATCAATTGAATGCTGTCAAAATCTATAAATGATATTTTTTTTTGAACACTATCCAAGTAGCTAAAATAGGCGTGTGTGCCTTCTTTTGAATGAATTGATTTTTTGTGTCTTTTTTTTAAGATTTTTTCAATAGCACCTGCCATTTTATTCATTTTCAGCCTTTTGTCAGCGGCGACCAACCAATGGGTTGTAGTCATCACTTGACCCAATTTTAAATCTGCTAAGGTGTCTTTATTTTTGATTTTCATCAAGATATATACGGGCGAATTATCCCAAATTTCGTGGATGCCCGGATTGTCATTGACGGGAACTTTTACGTCTTTTTTGCTACAAGAGGCAAAAAAAATGATAAAAAAGCTGATGTATAAGAATTTCATTTTATCTTTGCTTAAAATTTTTATCAAAGATAAGATTATTAATTGAAACAACACAAATAGAAAGAAAAATGACAGATTTAAAAATTATTAGTATCAACGGTAAGCCGGGTTTATATAAATTGCTTACGAGCACCAAATCGGGTGTTATTGCAGAATCTTTGATCGATAAAAAGCGTGCAATGGCTGCTTTTACCAATATATCCTCTCTTGACGAAATTGCTATTTATACCTACGAAGAGGAAATTCCTTTGTGGGAAGTTTTTCAAAAAATAGCCCAAAAAGAAGACTTTAACAAGGCGATTGATCATAAATCGAGCAAAAAAGACTTGGAAAACTATCTGAGAGAAGTTTTGCCGGACTTTGATGAAGATCGTGTATATACTTCGCACATTAAAAAAATGCTTCAATGGTATAATATTTTGCAAACTTCCGGTTTTCTTAAAGATTTTATCGATGAAAAAGAAGCCGAAAAGCAAGCTTATGAAGCCCAACAAAATGAAAAAGAGGCTTAAAAGCTTTTTGTATTTCTTTTAGAAATGCCAGATATATAATAATTTACTTGAATATTCGTTTACTACTTAGCTATCAAAATACTATAAAATAGAAAAATATGAATTTATTAACTTTCCTTCAAGCAACTCAAATACAAGATAGTATTGCCAAAGCCGGCGAAATGGTCGACGGGGCGGTACCACAAGAGAAAACGCTTCGCGTTATTGACCTCATTATGAATGCAGGTACCGGCGGTATCATTATTATTGCCATTCTTTTTGTGATGCTGTTTGTAGCTTTGCTTATTTACTTTGAAAGATTGTCTGCTATAAAAGCCGCTTCCAAGGTTGATCCGAGTTTTATGAACCAAATCAAAACTTATATCAAAACAGGAAATGTCGATGGCGCCAAAATTCTTTGTCAACAATCGAGCACACCGGTTGCCAATTTGATTGAAAAAGGCGTGTCTCGTATAGGCAAACCTTTGGATGACATCAACAAAGCGATTGAAAATGCAGGGAAATTAGAAGTATATAAATTAGAAAAAAATGTAAGCACCCTGGCTACGGTTGCCGGTGCAGCCCCTATGATTGGTTTCTTGGGAACTGTTATCGGGATGATATTGGCTTTTCATAATATGGCAAGTGGCGGCGGAAAAATCGAAGTAAGTTCCTTAGCACAAGGTATTTATACGGCAATGACCACAACGGTAGCCGGTTTGATAGTGGGTATTATCGCTTATATCGCTTACAATCATTTGGTGGTAAAAACCGATAAAATTGTCCATCAAATGGAAGCTAATGCTGTCGATTTCTTAGATTTGTTAAACGAACCCGCTTAATACATAATTATGGATATTGGAGGTAGAAACAAAGTAAGCCCGGAGTTTAGTATGGCATCGATGACAGATATTGTATTTCTGTTGTTGATATTTTTTATGCTTACTTCAACCTTGGTTACAGCAGATGCCTTGGATTTGGTATTGCCCAAAGCCAAAGGAAAAACAGAACACAGTCAAAATTTGTCGGTGAGCATCAATAAAAAATTGGATTACTATATCAATAAGAAAAGGGTAAAAAAAGAAAATTTAGAAATCCACTTAAAAGCAAAACTGGGAAAAGAGAAAAAACCCGTTATCATTCTGCGTGTAGAAGAAGGCGTACCCATCGAAAATGCCGTTTATGTGATGGATATTGCCAATAGAAATAATTATAAAGTTATTCTGGCAGTACGGCCTAAATAATGTCTGTTATCTAACAGATACTAATAAGTTGGCACAAAAATTGTCCTAATACAAGTATGGAACAAACCGATAAACATAAGAAAAAAGCATTTGTAGAGGCGACGCTCGTGATGATCGTCATCATACTTTTGATGTTTATAAGTGGTATGACCTATCTGGATCCGCCACCCGAAACCGGTATTGCCGTAAATTTTGGCACAAGTGATATGGGAAAAGGAGCTGTGCAACCTCAGCACAATACACCGCCAAAACCAGTGCAACAGGAGCAACCAAAGTCTGAGCCTAAAGTCGAACCGGTGGAAAAACAAGACGTGATTACACAAGATACAGAAGACGCACCGGTCATAAAGAACGAAAAACCTAAACCCAAACCTAAGCCAAAACCAGTCAAACCAAAACCCAAGCCCAAACCGAAGCCAAATCAAAGTGTATTGGATGCGCTTAACAATGTAGAAAATGCGCCGGGTGCCGACACCAACAACGCTTCGGGTGAAGGAAACGACAACCAAGCCGGTGATAAAGGAAGTAATTCCGGTGACCCGAATGCTTCCGGCTACTACGGAAATGGTGGCAAAAACGGTGGTGGCGGACACGGAAGTTATCGTTTGGGAAATCGTAAAGCACTCTCAAAACCTGAACCGCAATACACCTGTAATGAGGAAGGAACGGTTGTGGTAAAAATCTATGTCGATAAGTCCGGAAAGGTGGTGAAAGCTATTCCCGGGGTAAAAGGTAGTTCGAATAATGCACCTTGTTTGTTGAAGGCAGCCAAATATGCAGCGATGCATACCAAATGGTCTAAGGACTCTAAAGCTCCTGAATCGCAAATTGGAAAAATTATTTATCATTTCAAGATTACGGAATAAGCGTGAATTATGCCGAAACACTTCGATGGATGTTTGCGCAATTGCCAATGTATCAACGGCAAGGAAAGACCGCTTTTAAGAAGGACTTGACCAACATTCGCAAGCTTGCTTCGCATTTAGATAATCCCCAAAATAAATTTGTAAGCATTCACGTAGGAGGCACCAACGGTAAGGGTTCTGTGTCGCATATGTTGGCGTCTATTTTACAAGAAGCCGGTTACAAGGTGGGTTTATATACCTCACCGCATCTCAAAGATTTTAGAGAAAGAATTAGAGTGGACGGGCAAATGATTCGCAAGAATTGTGTGATAAATTTTATCAAGCGCAACCAAAAATTCTTAGAAGCAAATCAATTGTCTTTTTTTGAAATGAGCCTTGGTATGGCATTTGAATATTTTGCCAAAAAACAAGTTGATATTGCGGTCGTTGAAGTGGGTTTGGGGGGTAGATTGGATTCTACCAATATCATTCATCCTGTTTTGTCAGTCATCACCAATATCAGTTTTGACCATACGCAAATGCTTGGAAATACGCTGGTAGATATCGCTTATGAAAAAGCAGGAATTATCAAGAAACACACGCCGGTTGTCATAGGAGAGTGCAATGAAGATACACAAGCCGTTTTTGAAAAAGTGGCGATAAAACAGGAAGCGGAAATATTTTATCCAACTGATAAAAGTGCTTCCTATATTTCGGATTTAAAAGGCGATTATCAAAGCAAAAATATCAATACGGTTTTGAAAGCGGTGGAATTGTTGCAAGCACAATCTTGGAAAATTTCTGATGAAAATATTAAACAAGCTTTGTTACAGGTGCAAAAAAACACCGGATTGCGCGGACGTTGGGATATTTTGCAATCGCAACCACTTGTCATTGCCGACACGGCGCACAATCAGGCAGGCGTACAATATGTGGTAAAACAGCTATTGAAATTGCCTTATGACCAGTTGCACATAGTCATTAGTGTGGTAAACGACAAAGATTTGGGGCAAATTTTACCTTTGTTTCCCAAAGATGCCTTGTATTATTTTTGTAAAGCCGATATTCCACGTGGATTGCCGGCGGATATTTTACAACTAAAAGCAAAAGAATTTGGCTTGTCAGGAACTATTTATGTATCGGTGCAAAAGGCCTATCAAGCAGCACGCGAAAAAGCCAAAAGTACGGATGTTATTTTTGTAGGAGGCAGCACTTTTACAGTGGCAGAAGTTGTGTAGTTGTCGAGATATTTTTAATTAAAAAACCATTTAGAATGAACGTTTTTACTTCACGATTTTTATTATTT
>JANTGO010000031.1 GCA_024763015.1 Flavobacteriaceae bacterium | reverse complement strand
AGTTTCTCCGGAATTTCTGCCATGCCCATTCTGATTGCCGAATTGTTCATTCTTTTATAATTCTCCTCGGGTCTAAATAGAAAAACATTACCTTCTTTATCTTTATACGCTTTCATTCCTTCAAAAACAGCTTGACCATAATGAAAAACTTTGCTCGAAGGAAAATATGGTAAAGCTTGGTAGGGCATGATATCTGCATGAATCCATTCACCGTCTACATAATCTGCTACAAACATATGATCGGTAAACATTCTCCCAAAAACTAAATTGGAAAAATCAGCATTTGGTAATTTTGATTGAGATATTTTTTCTATATGTATTTCAGGAATCATAATAATTTATTTTTTGATATTTTCAAAATTACGAAAAATTTTCGATAAAAACTATTAATTTTGCAATGAAAATAGTATTTTTTGGTTATTATATAATAATATGCTATTCTATTAAGTATTTAATCAATTTATGATGATTGCATTGTAAATTGTCAAAAAATTAATAAAAACTTTATAAAAAACAAGATGGCCTTAGAGATAAAAATTACAGATGATGGGTCAAAGACCTTATTTTTAACAGAAATGAACGAGACCTATCATTCAAAATTTGGTGCGATTAATGAGTCAGAACATGTGTTTTTGACAGCCGGATTTGATTGGAAACAGCAAAAAAAAGTAAGTATCTTAGAAGTAGGAATGGGTACCGGATTAAATGTTTTCCTAACTTATTTACATTCAAGATCTGCCAAGAAGGAAGTGTATTATGAGAGCATTGAAAAATTTCCATTGTCCTCCGATATTTACGAGGCACTCAATTATGCAAAAGATGCGTCGGAGCAAGCAGTTTTTGATCAAATACATCAGTCAGAATGGGAAGCATCGGTTCAATTAGACAGCACTTTTGTTCTTAAAAAAAGACAAATTGATTTGCTCGATTATCAGTCTGATAAATGTTTTGACATCATATACTTTGACGCTTTTGATCCGGCAAAACAACCCGAGTTGTGGACAGAAAAGGTTTTTAAAAATATGTTTAAGCTTCTCAATGACAAAGGTATTTTGGTTACTTATTCTGCTAAGGGTATCGTAAGGCGGGCAATGCAAGCTGCCGGTTTTGTAGTAGAACGATTGCAGGGTCCTCCGGGCAAACGAGAAATGATGCGTGCTGTAAAACAAGTTTAATTATTAAATCGGTGTTAAAAGTTATTTTAGCTTTGGCTTAAATTTTGTACATTCGTCATTAATAAATATTAGAAAAAATAAAAAACAAATGAAAAGAGTATTATACTTATTTTTGCTTTTGGTAGGATTGCAAATAACAGCGCAGAAAAAAGATGTCAGTTTAAGAGATGCCGTTTTAGGTTATTATAAGGGTTTGTATCCCAAATCTTTACAAAATTTACAATGGGTAGAAGGCACTGACGAATTTATGTATGTAAAAGATGATGCCTTATTGTTTAAAAACATAGAGAACAAGACAGTCAAATCGATTTCGTTAGGGGATTTTAAAAATATTTTTAGCGATAAAGGAAGGTTTCCGTATTTTGAAACCGCTACCGGTGATTATTTAATGTTTACAGATGGCAGTAGCAAAATTTTATTTAATTATAAAGAAGGGACTTATCAAAAAATAAAATATCCAAAAAATGCTGAAAATTTAGATTTTAATAGCAAGAATAAAACATTAGCATATACCATAAAAAATAATTTATTTTTGGCAAACACAGACAATTCTTCTATTGAAGTTACCCAAAACAAAGATAAGAATATCGTGAGCGGACAGGCAATCGCTCGCAGCGAGTTTGGTATTACCAAAGGAACTTTTTGGTCGCCAATAGCAAACAAATTGGCTTTTTATCAAAAAGATGAAAGCAATGTTGCCGATTATCCATTGGTTGACATCACAGTTACGCCAGCAAAATTGAACAATATCAAATACCCAATGAATGGACAAGGAAGCGAGGAACCAGCTGTAGGTGTTTATGATTTGGCTTCGCACAAAACAACTTTTTTGAAATTGTTTACCAAAGCCGGCAAGGAGCATTATGCTACCAATTTGACTTGGGGACCACAAGAAAATTATATTTATTTGGCAGAGATTAATCGAGACCAAAATCACATGTGGTTTAATAAATACGATGCAAAAACAGGCGCTTTTGTAAAAACCTTGTTTGAAGAACAAAACAAAAAGTGGGTGGAACCGGAGCATCCTGCCTTTTTTATTCCCAATGGAAAAAATGAATTTATTTGGCTGAGCGAACGAGATGGTTTTATGAATTTGTATAAATATGACACAAACGGAAAACTGATAAAACAATTAACACATAACAAATGGGTTACAAACGATATTTTAGGTTTTTCTGATAAAGGTAAATATGTTTATGTTTACGGAACCGGTGCCGATCCACGCGAGAAACACCTGTTTAGGTTTGATACAAAAAAGGGAAGGATTAAAGAAGTTACACCGCAATCGGGATATCATTATCTTATGTTAAATGACAAAGGAACGCATTATTTAGACTATTTTTCTAATAATGATACGCCTAGAACCATTTATTTGGGCGATACAAAGGGAAAATCTAAAACTGTTTTATTAAATGCGCCTAATCCTTTGAAAGACTATAACTTGCCAAAACCTGAATTGGGAACAATCAAAGGCGAAAATGATGCTATTTTGTACACGCGTACCTTTAAACCATCGAATTTTGATGCAAGCAAGAAATACCCTGTTTTGGTCTATGTTTATGGTGGACCGCATGCCCAATTGGTTACCAACAGGTGGAATGGCGGTGCACCTTTATGGATGAACTGGATGGCAAGCCAAGGATACATCGTCTTTACAGTTGACGGACACGGGTCGGACAATAGGGGTTATGATTTTGAAAGCGTAATCTTTAGACATTTGGGAAAAGTAGAAATGAAAGACCAAATCCACGGTGTTGATTATTTGAAGTCGCTTCCGTATGTCGATTCCAAAAGAATAGCTGTTCACGGATGGAGTTTTGGCGGCTTTATGACCACTTCATTGATGACCACTTACCCCGATGTATTTACAACAGGGGTAGCCGGTGGACCGGTTACGGATTGGAAATGGTACGAAGTGATGTATGGCGAACGCTATATGGATACGGAGAAACAAAATCCAGAAGGTTTTAAAGAAACCAGTGTGTTAAACAAAATTAAAAATCTAAAAGGACATTTGTTGACAATTCATGGTTATCAGGATGCGACTGTTGTGCCGCAACACGATATTGCGCTGCATAGAGAAGCCATCAAAAAGAATATCCAAATGGATTTCTATTTATATCCAACTGCCAAACACAATGTTCGTGGCAAAGACAGAGCGCATTTGATGCAAAAAGTCTTGGACTATATCATTAGAAATAACAAATAATACTTGACTTTTCTCTTAGATTTTATTATCTTTATATAAATTTAAAAATAGACTGTTATGTCAGAAATAATCCATAAACTAAAAAGTCATAAAGCAAATAATGATCAGGAAAAATTTAACCGGTTTCTAAAAGAATTTATGCCATCTTTAAAAAGGTATGTAGCAATCCGGTTGCATTATTACGAAGCAAAACATATTTTGCCTAAAAATTTTTATAGCGTAGATGACACTATTGCAGATGTTTATCTAAAGGCTTATAAGAATATTGACAATCTTAAAGATGCCAATCATTTAAAAATTGAATTGTACAGATTGGCAGATGATGTTTTGGTTTCTTATCTCGAAAAAGAGAATAAATTGTCTAGTTCTAAAAAGGTACCGGTGGGTCAAATCATCGATGAAGAATTGGATTTAATCAAGGAAAAATTGACTGTTAATGGTGATGGAGAACCGGTATTGCTGAGCGACTTGACTTTTGAGGACATTTCATATGAACAAAAAGCGTTCAAACCTAAAATATTTTTGTTTGATGACGAAACGCAAAAAGAAATAGCAAAAAATCTGGAAATACCTGATTTTGCACTTGCTCAAGAAACCAACAAGGCATTTGGCAGTATCTATGACCAATTACCGGAACAATCCAGGAGAATTTTAGATTTACGAGCCATTGGTGGTTTGACTTATGTCGAGATTGCCGAAGTGGTTGGCGTAGATACGGCACAAGTGGAAAAAGTATTGCTAACGATTAAGCAAAAAATAATGTAAGATTTGCTGAAATTTCATTAGCAATTAATAAACTAGAGAAAGAAAATGGCGCAAAAGAAAAGTATTTTTAAAAACAACATCAATATTCGCAATAAAAAAGCACGTTTCAATTACGAAATGCTTGACAAGTATATTGCAGGTGTTCAGTTGGTTGGAACCGAGATTAAAGCCATCAGAGAGGGGAGAGCGAGTTTATCAGATAGTTTTTGTGAATTCAATGACAGAGGAGAGTTGTTTGTGGTCAATATGGATATAAATGAATATAGCCACGGGACTTTTAACAACCACTTGCCCAAAAGGGAACGAAAATTATTACTCAATAAACGGGAGCTAAAAAAACTAAAACGTGAAGTCGATAAAAACGGCTTGACCATTGTACCACTGCGATTGTTTATTACCGAAAAAGGTTGGGCAAAAATGGAAATTGCATTGGCAAGAGGTCGTAAGAATTATGATAAACGCCATTTGCTCAAAGAACGCGATATTAAGCGCCAACTCGATAAAGTAAGAAAAGATTATCGATAAAAAATTAAGGGATGACGGCAGTCATCCCATTTTTTTACTCGCTTTCTTTTTTGTTTTTTTCCATAGGACCACGAAGATGTATCACCAATCCGTTTAAGAAATTGCGAAGAAATTGATCACCGCAATTTTTGTATTTTGGATGGTTTTCACTTCTAAAAATTGCCCCTAATTCACTTTTTGAAACTCTAAAATCAACCAATGCACAGATTTTAACAATATCGTCATTGGTGAGTTTGTGCGCTACGCGCAATTTTTTCATAATGTCATTATTGGTAAGTGCCATAATTTATATTTTTTTGATTTCTGTAAATTTAATGCCCAATGATTTTTGAATTTTTTGCATCAACTCTATTTCGCTTGGTAAAACAAATGCAATGGAAGTACCTGTTTTTCCGGCTCTTGCCGTTCTGCCGCTTCTATGTGTGTAATATTCGAGTTGCTCCGGCAATCTGTAATGAATGACAAAGCTCAAGTCGTTTACATCTATGCCTCGGGCAGAAACATCGGTTGAAACCAGTACTTGTAGCTTACCGTTTTTAAAAGCACGCATGACTTTTTCTCGTTCTTTTTGTTTCATATTGCCTTCTAATACACCTACTGAAAAGTTTCTGCTGAATAGTTTTTGACCTAAGTTTTGTGCGCCAGCCTTTGTTTTGTCAAAGATTATTCCACGTTCATTTTGGTATTTTCGCAAAAGATCAGTTAGGCTATCCAATTTTCCTTTGATATCTGTTTTGATGTATTGATGACGTATCTTTTTGTTAATCAAGGTATCTTCATCTAAATCAATACGAGGCGCATTGGGATGCATATAATTTTTAATGATCTTTTGTACTTCCGCAGGCATCGTGGCGGAGAATAGCCAAGTGTTTTTTTGAGAACCGGTTTTTTTCAAAATTTTATGTAAATCTTGTTTAAATCCCATGCTTAGCATTTCGTCAGCTTCATCAAGTACAAGGATTTTTACAGAACTCAAATCAATTGCTTGCCTTTCTACCAAATCTATAAGTCTTCCGGGCGTCGCTACGACAATATGTGTCGGTCTTTTTAGATTGTGAATTTGTTTTTCGATTTTTTCACCACCGTAAACGGCTTCTGCAAATATTTTTTCATCGGCGTATTTGGTAAATTTAAAGAGTTGCTTTTTTATTTGTAATGCCAATTCTCTAGTTGGCGATAATACAAGCGCTTGCACTTCGTTTTTTTTAGGATTGATTTTTTGTAGGAGCGGTAAACCAAAGGCAGCCGTTTTCCCGGTTCCGGTGTGTGCAAGTCCAATAAAATCAGTATCTTTTTCTAATAAAACAGGGATTGCTTTTTCTTGAATTTCGGTAGGTTGTAGGATGTGCATTTCCTTAATGGCTTTATCAAAAGCCGGTTTCACTCCTAAATCTAAAAATTTTGACATAAATATATTTTTGGCAAAGATAAGCAATATAACTACGTCAGCAGGTTGTAATTATAGACGTTACATTAAACAGAAAAACGATTTGTTACTTTGATTACATTTCGTTTGTGATTTAATGATACATTTGTATTCAAATAGAATTTGTTATGTCAAAAAGAGTATATTTCAATGGTCTAAACGTGTTGCGTTTTTTTGCAGCTTTTGCCGTATTAATTTTTCACAGTTCGCAATGGTATCATTATAAATTCGATACGCCTTTTAAAATGTTTTTACATAATTTGCCCGTTGCGGTTGATTTTTTCTTCATTTTAAGTGGTTTTTTGATTATTTATTTGCTTTTGGTCGAGAAACATAAGTCGGGAAGCATTAGTTTAAAAAACTTTTATATACGTAGATTTTTAAGGATTTTCCCTTTATACTATTTGATAATTCTAATAGCTTTTTTGTTTTTGCAAACCCATCACGATGTTGTTAATTGGGATAAATTTTTATACTTCTGGGGTAATTTTTGGTTGATTGGTAAAAATGCTTGGACACTATCGGCACTCAACCCTTTGTGGTCTATCAGTATTGAAGAGCATTTTTATTTGGTCGTGCCTTTTTTAGTGATGATTACGCCGGTCAAATATCTAAAATATCTGTTTAGCTTTATCATATTGTTTTCTTTTGGATTTAGATATTATGCGACCAAAACCATTACGGATAATTGGATGACGATTTATATGCACACGTTTAGTCAAATGGATTTATTGGCGATCGGCGGTTTGTTGGCATTCTACCATTATAAACACAAATTGCGTTTTAATTTTTCCATTTCACTATACACAGTTTTTCTTTTTGCTTTTGTCATATTAATGACATTGGTCGATTCTAAAGACTATACCAATTTATACTTTGCGACGGTAAAAAAATATCTCTTTGCTATTCCGCTACTATTTTTATTGATATTTTTTGTGTTTAACGAGCATCACTCTTTTGATAGAATTAAGCGTAATAAATACCTAAATTATTTAGGTAAAATATCTTATGGTATTTATCTATACAATGCACTTTTTATAGAACTGTTAGAGCGAAATGATTGGTTGCGAAGTCATTATGCTGTTAAATTGGTTTTGGATATCGCTATAACATTGTTAGCCGCTACACTGTCATATGAGTTTTTTGAAAAACAATTTTTAAAACTAAAAAATAAATTTCAAAAGATAAAAACGGAGAAGGTTTAGGCGTAAAATATCAAAATTCCGCATATATATTTATGTGCGGATTTTGATACATCCTTTTTTTTAGGATTGTAATGTTATTGATTATAAAATCTACTATTCTACAATAATTTTTCCTCCGGTACTACCCAAATTACTAGTAAGTCTATAAAAATATATGCCTTTGGATACTTTTGGTGTCCAAATTAAATGATGTTTGCCTTTGTTTTGTTTTGTCAAATCGATATGATCGACACATTTTCCGGAAAAATCATAAATTTTTAAGCTTATTTTGGAAGGATTTTTAAGTTCATAATTAAATGAAGCGGTTTCAGTTACAGGATTGGGAAAACAAACTAACGATACTAGATTTTGTTCTTCAATGCCGGCTAAAGTAGTGGTAAAACCGATGGCTTTTTCCTTAGAAACATTATTGTTATCCGTCACGACAAAATGCATGGTCCAAGTGTTTGCTTCGTTGGGTGTCGTACCTTGAAAAATGCCATCCTGCGTGATAAACATGCCAATTGGAAATCCTTCAGGCATTAATCCATATTTTTGATTGCTGGGGTCATTTGTGTTTGAGAATGGTAATATTTCAAAACTGCCTTCACCATCAGCAATACCCGCAGCCCAGTTTTGACCGGTGGTAAAACCATTTCCGTAGAAAAATTTAATTTCGCCATTTGGATAAAGCGTAACAGCAAAATCAAAATTGGCACTTTGACTACCATACAAAGATGTTTTCCATCTAAATGTGGCATGCGTAGCATCCCCTTCATAAAAAATGCCATCTCCATCAGAAGGGTAGAGCATTAAGTCATTGGCATAAACGCTTATGGTTTTATTGGTTTTAATAGCGCCTTCACTTCTAAGATAGCTAAATTCATTGTCAAAAATAATCGAACCATCTGTACTGATGTTTAAATCTTGGTAGGTTTCTCCATAGAATGGAAAATCAAAATCCAAGGACTGTGTAGCGTAGCCATCATCATTACTATTTGGTGTGAGTGCATTTCCGGTTATTTGCGGAAACGATTCCGTATTGTTTTCGGGATTATAGATTTTTTTTAGTTTCCAAGTGTAATCCGCTTCCCCACCTGTTACTTGCATTTGGTGACTATAAGCAGTATTCCCCGTTGCAACCGGTAAAGAATTGGTAGTGATACTCGGTGCATCAAAATTGATTGATTGGGTAATAGCCAATAAAGTATCGGTATTATCATTGAGCGACACGTTGTGTTGCGGGCAAGCAAATTCGTTGCCGGCATCGTCTTTAATAGCAAAATCGATTACTTGTCCATCCGCAGTACTGCTTGGATCTTTTTCTGTAACAATTAAAAAGAATTTTGCAGGCGTATTGTTGTCGATATAGCTTAGAAGGGGTGAGCCATCCAAAGCAATTTCAATAGGAGATGATGAATTACCTTGCATGGGATATTCACCTCCTTGATAGTTAAACAAAGGAAAATCCAAGATATGTTCGGGCGTATTGGCATTGACATCTTGTGAAATACCCAAACTTATTTTGATACGATTTCTTTTGTTATGCACCATTTTTATTTTGTAAATCAATTGTGGTGTTTGCATTGTTTTTACATGAATACCGAAAACTTTTTTACCGCCAATACCACCTTGATAAGTGCCTTCGGCTAAGGTTCGATACATTACATAAGCTTTGCCGTTATCGCCCCAAGAGGTTCCCCACGAATTGACCATAATCAAGGCGCCGCGCTCCCAATCTTTCATATCGACAACGCCATCATTATTGGTGTCAACATCATTGGTAATTTGTCCATCGTGGTTGTAATCATGGGTTACCGAATCATCCCATCCTACAAAAGTCATGGCATGGTTGACGCTATAGCCCCAACTTGTAATGATATCTCCAATTTTATTATAACCTGCATTGCTAATGCCCGCTGCAAAATTAACCAGACTTCCATCTGATGCGTTTTCACCGTGATCATACATCCAGTGTTTTAAAGTTTCCAATCCTGCCGGTGTACTCACATCTATATAAAAATATTCTTTGATACGGTTGTTCATCCCCGATTCGTATTTATCATAACCACTCATCCATCGAGAAGCGCCACCTGTTGCAATACCGCCATAGTCCATAATAGTAGGGCAACCGTTAGCCATGATGATATCCCACCCGTCGGTATAATTTGAGCCATTGTCACCGCTTCCGCCGTTTAAAAAATCATAGGTAAAGTGGGAGGGAAATTGTCTGTTAGGATTGTTGGCTGCTGTTCCTCTTTCTCTATTAATTTCGTAAGTAAAATTGTAAGCGACCCCACTTGATTGCGAACAACTGCCATCAGATTGATTAAATACGGTTCTGAAATAAGGATTTTGTGTGTTGTCTAATTGAGCAGGCAATTGTGTTAAAGCATTTTTTTGAGTAGCGTTTAATTTGAATTCCGGAATTTTGCTCAATTCAGCCTCGCTAAGTGTCCTATAGCCACCCACCAGCCAAGGTTCACCGTTGGGGTCGGGATTGACGTTTTGTAATTGTGCAAATCCATTAAAGCTTAAGAATAATATGAAAATTGATAAATAATGTTTAATCATGTGTTTGTTTTAAAGCTGATAATAACTACAAATGTAGGTATATCTCTAAATAAAAAATTTATTTTTGAAGAATAAATTATAGTTTAACGATATTTGATTAAAATGATAGAAAAAAAGGAAAAACGGTAAGAATATTATAATTTAATGTTCATTTTTACATTAAATATCCTTCCGGTGAGATAGTTTTTTACCCGATAAACTTGTTTGGTATAAATATTCCTAATCCACATATTTGATATACTGTTTTGGACATCAAACATATTTAATATTTCGACTCCAAAGCTAAAATATTTAACTTTTGTTAACCATTGTGGTTTGTTCTTTTTATCGCTTAAAATATAAAACATACCAATATCAGACCTAAAATAGTTATTCGTTCTAAACTGGAATTTGTAAGGATCTGCATATGTAGGCGAACCTGTGGGGATGCCACCATTATATGTCATATTCAGGTACATGCGCATATTGGGAATACGCGGCACATAGTCTTGAAATAGCATGGCAAACTTGAATCTTTGATCGGTTGGCCTGTAAATATAACCTTTATGGTCAATATTCTCCATTGTTTTCATCAATGCCAAACTGAACCAAGATTCAACGCCTTTGATAAATTCTCCGTTTAACCTACTTTCAAAACCATAAGCAAAAGCAGTGGCATTATTGGTGGCAAAATACCGGATACGCACATTTTCGAGTGTGTAAGGATTGACATCCCACAAATATTTGTAGTAGGCTTCTGAGGTGAGTTTAAAGGGACGTTCCCACATATCAAAATACCAATCATTGGCAAGAGAAACAATATAAGATTTTTGTGGTTTTACCTGCTCATTTATTTGTCCGCTCGGACTTCTAAACTCCTTGTAAAATGGGGGTTGCTGATACAATCCGGTTGCAAGCCGAAATTCCATATTTTTTTTCCAATTGGGTTTTAGTCCGACGAGCAATCGAGGGCTAACGACATATCCATTGTTGTTTTGTGCTTGTATTTTGTCAGTTATTTGATATACTTGTCCTCTGACTCCGGCATTTAGCCATAATTTGTGTTGTCCTACTTTGTAGTTACTGCGCCAAAGTGCGTAGGCAATATTTCGTTGAATCAGCACATGGTTCATACCGCGTGTTTGTTGATAAGGAACAATAGGCGCATTATCCAAATCATAAGGTTCTTCAATTTGAAATTGTCCGGGGGGATATAAGCTAAATCCTGCGCTGTCAATCACTTGCCATTCGTTTATTCGGTCTTTGATATCTTCAAAAGATATTTTAGCTCCCAATTCTACTTGGTGTTTTTTGTTGATGATTTTTAGGAATTTAAAACCTACATTTCCAATAAGTGCATCCAAATCATTTCGTGCATGGTTGATTTCGCTACCCAATGCTTCCAAGTTTTCAGGTTCGCCAAAATTATCGCTGCTCAAATCGCTGTTGGGTGTGCCAATACTATATTGCCCTTGAATGTCAAAATATTCTTCTTCTTGCGTGTTATAAAGAGAAGTCGTAAAAGTGTATCGCGTATTTTTAGTCGGTTGATAAGTTGATTTTAAGGCACCAAAATAGGTTTTATAATTGTCCTTTTCTTGTCCTTGATAATCGACGACCAAAGATTTTGAATCGCCATAAGAGCCAAAATTTGCAATTTTTACCAATGGTTTATACTTGTACAGATTAAGCGAAAGATTTCCCAAGAACTCAAATGACAATTTTTTGTTATAATCATATCGAAACAAATTTTGTACATCAACGAATACCGGATGATAATCCACTTTTATGTTTTTTGATTTCACCAATAAGCCGTTATTTCTATATCGAAGCCCTAATAAATTGCTTGTTTTTCCTTTTTTGAATTGATTGGCTAGACTGCCACCAATCATACTGCCACTAAAGCTGGTGCTGTTTTTTTGTGGTTTTATATAGGAAATGTCCAAAACTGATGAGAGTTTATCGCCCGAATTGGCAGCAAATCCGCCCGGGAAAAAATAAATATTTTGAACCAAATCCGAGTTGACAAAACTCAAACCTTCTTGTTGTCCGCTACGGATAAAAAAGGGACGATAGACTTCAATGCCATTGATATATACTTGATTTTCGTCAAAATTACCTCCTCTGACCATATATTGCGAACTCATTTCGTCAAAACCGCTGGCTGAAGGCAAGGATTTTATCAAATTTTCGACACCACCTTGTGCGCCGGGGGTTACTTTGGCATTCATTTTTCCTATTTTGATGCCGCCTTCTTTCTCTTTTTTGCTTTTTGCTTGAATAATGACCTCGCCAATATTTTCGTTCTTAGGTGTCAATATAATTTTTACTTTTTTAGCTTCTTGATTTTTAAGTCTAAAGACAATTTGTTTTTTTTGATAACTAATGTGTGAAAAGCTAAGTCTAACCTTTTTGTCAGATGGAATTCTAATTTCAAAATGACCCGTGTTGTCGGTAGTAGTGCCATTCTTTTTATAAGAAATATTAACACCTGAAATCGGTTGGTTTTCAGTATTCAAAACTTTCCCTTTGATTAAAGCAGTTTGTCCATAAACATTAGAAAAGAGCAAAAAAGAGATGACAATAAGAAGTTTTTTCAACACGATTGTATTTTTGTTTGTTTATAACGCTAAAATACTTTAATTATTCTTTTTTAGAATAAATTTTTGCGAAGTTTTGTGGATATTGGTGATAAATTCGTCGGGCTTGAAGCAATGATTTTCTACGGTCAGGATTATAATCAGAATCTTTTGGATTGAGGCTTTCAAATTTCACTTCACCGGTTGCGTGTATGATGCGACCATTCTTAATATGAATAGCAACGTGCGTAATCTTTTCTTTACCATCTTTTATGCTGCCAAAAAATAATAAGTCGCCGGCTTGTAAGTTTTTAAAATCATCGGTAATTTCAATTTTTTTACCAATTTTTACCTGTTGCGACGCATCGCGAGGGAGTAGATAGCCCAGTTGGGCAAAAACAGATTTTGAAAATCCACTGCAATCTAATCCTTTGGTAGAACTGCCGCCCCAAAGGTATGGAATGCCAATATAATTTTTTGCCAATTGCACCACATCGGTAGGTGAAGCGTAATGTTTGTTTGCGGCGCTCCATTCTGCAAGTGGTTGTAGTTTATCCATCTCGATATAAGCCACTCTGCCGTCAGGATATGCAACTTTTATATAATCGCCGTTTTCGCCAAGTTTTACAAAAACATCGTTTAGCACGATATCCGAAACAGGTTGTGTGTTGTTTTTAGCTTCGGAAAATGCTTGCCCATAATTATCAGTTACGATTACTTTTTCTTTGGATTGCCATTTGTTAAAATTGTTTTTATCCATAATTTCGAGACCGGCACTATCGACCCAAGCGTAGTAAGATTCGGGTGTCTTTACTTGATAAAAACCATCTTTTTTTCGCAGTATTTGTAAAGGCATTCCCATCAGCGTTTGTGTTACCAATTCGGCACTGTGTTTGGGTTTGGCTCGCAAATTGGCAACGGATAATCTGGTAATGCCCATTTTGTCTGTATATTCAGGAAGCGGTAAGAGCTGAATATTGTTTTGAAATACAATCTTTTCTTTGTCTAATGCGCTATTAATGCTTTTAATGATTTCGGGATAATTTGAAGCGCCTGAAATATAAATGCTGTCTTCTTTTGGTGTGAGACTGTATTCAAAAACATAATCGCGTTTATCAGGTATCATTTTTGACTGGATGCTATCAATTATTTTTGAAACCTTTTCCGGTTTATTGTTGATATCAACATTCAATTTGACATGGCAGGCCATCAAAAATAGCGAAGTGAGTAGGAGGAGAGAGGCTTTTTTCATGTGTTTATAATTTTATTTTTTTATTGCTAACACATGTAACCACCATAATCATAGCTTTGTGTGTAAAGAGAATTATACATGGTGGTTTCATAAGTTTATCAATCTGATTCGTATTTGTAAATGTAGTAAAAAATATTATCGTTTAAAAACTTGTTTATAATTGTTTATAATTTGTTTTTGAATATTTTTTAAAGATGTGTTGCGCAATTTTGCTGCTTGGGCATATATTTCATCTATTTCATATCGAGTTTGCTCGTCGGTTTCCAAAAAAAGTTTATCGGGCGGGGTAATCTTTAATGCCTCTTGATTTTTGATACTCGAAAAAATAAGACTGCCAAATGATAAGTAAAATCCTTGATTGATAAGTTGTTGTGCTACCTGTTTGTTTTTTGAAAATCCGTGTATAACCCAAGGAACGCTCGTGTGATTTTCTTGTTTTATTTTGATCAAATCGTCAAAGCATTTAACGCAATGGATTATGATAGGTTTTTGTAATTCTTCGGCAATTTTAATTTGTTTAAGAAATATCTCTTTTTGGAAGGATTTGGGAGCTTTTTGTAAAATATTTTGTTGATAATCAAGTCCGCATTCGCCAATGGCTATAATATTTTGATGTTTTGATATGCTTGTAAATTCATCAAAGTAAATTTTGTTGTCCAAATACCAAGGATGTATGCCAAGACTGTAAAAATATTTTTTGTTTAGTTCAAATTTTTGACCAAAAATAAGATTGGTGATTTGCAGGCAGTCAGTTTCCCCACTTGGTTGATGCGTATGTATATTAATATAATGTATCACATTACAAATATACAAAAACCCGAACGTTTCTGTTCGGGTTTTTTGATTGGGTGTAACAAAATCTTATTCATTTATTAGTCTAACCATTTTGTAAAGAAATTCATCATTTCTTCTTTAAGATCATAATGCAATCTTATGTAAGTACGCATTTCGTCTCTCAAAGGAATTTGCTCTCTATACAATTTACCGTCCAAAGGTTCATTGATGTCAGCCGTTTTTACGGTTAAACGTTTATTTTTAATTTTATGTAGAAGGTCAGAAATTACTTTTCTTTCTCTTAGGATTTTATTTTGAAAAGCTTCTAATGAAACCAAAGCGTTTTTGTCTAAGGATTTACGTTTTGCTGTTTCATCTAATTTTTCTTGAAAAGTATCCATTTCGTCTCTATGAAATTTTAATTCTCTTTTCCAAGTATCTAAGTTAAATTCCAAATCGCTTAGATAGTTTACTTTTTGCTCCATAATTTCAAGGTTTTAAGATATTTTGTTTTTAAAGTATAAAATTACTATTTATTTTTTAAATAGCAAAAATTTATTTTCCGATTTTTATTAATTTTACTTTAAAAATTAAATCTGCGTTTGGCGGGATGACACCACCGGCACCTCTAGTGCCATAAGCCATAAATGAGGGAATATAAAAGATTGCTTCTTCGCCTTCTTGCAATTCCAAAATACCTTTGTCCCAACCTGCAATCACTTTTCCTTTTCCTACCGGAAATACTAGGGGGCGTTTTCTATCGTAAGAAGAATCGAACTTAGTACCATCGATCAAATATCCGGTGTAATGCATTTGTACAATTTCACCTGCTTTTGGTTTTCTGCCGGTTCCTTTTTTTATGGTATAAATTTTTAAACCACCTTCGTATTCCTTTGCCTCTTTCTTTTTGGCTTGAAAATCATTTGCCAATGCTTCTTTGGCTTTGTCTTTTTTAGCATCTGTGGCAGCTTTTTCTTTCATATAATCATTTAATATTTTAACGGCATTAAAATTTTTGGCTTCTTTTCCTTTTCTAATGATGCTTACTTTTTTCATGACATCGCCTTTTCTGATTTTTTGCACCACATCAAAACCTTTGATAGTATTACCAAAAACAGAATATTGTCCGTCTAAGAAAGGCGTAGCGTCCAAAGTAATAAAAAACTGACTGCCATTGGTATCCGGTTTGTATTCTCTTGCCATTGACAAAGCGCCTTTGACGTGTTTTAAATCTGAAATTTCGTTTTTAAAATTATATCCGGGCCCTCCTTGTCCAGTGCCTTCAGGGTCACCTCCTTGAATGACAAAATCGTGTTTGTCACCTGTGGCTTTGCTTACCACACGGTGAAAGGTAAGTCCGTCATAAAAAGGTTTTCCTTTGAATTTATCCAATACATAGGGATTGTTTCCTTCGGCTAATGCCACAAAACTGGCAACGGTAACCGGTGCTTTGTCGGGTCTCAACTGTAAAAGGATGTCGCCTTTTTCGGTTTGTATTTCTGCGTATAAACCATTGGCTAAATCAGGATATTTAGATGATTTACAGCTCATTAAGCTGATGCTTGTCAATATAAGCAAGCCGATTAATTTCATTTTTTTCATAACTATTTATCTTTTTGTTTTTCTATTTTTAATATGTTTATTTTTACTTTTAAAGGAATATTTTGTCCAATTCTGTTTTCGTCTCCGTGAAATGAATAGGCTGCATTTGATGGAAAGAAAAACCAAGCTTCTTCTTGTTCTTTGAGTAATTTAATGGCTTCTCTAAAACCTCTAAAATAATTCTCGTGGTCAACGACATAATCTTTGTTCCCAATTTCTTTTTCGGCGTAAATAATATTATTGCTTAAATCTCTAATTTCATATTTTATGCTGAGTTTGTCTCCTTTTTTGGGCAGATAACGTTCATGTTTATTGGTTTTTGTGTAGTAGTACCAAAACCCGTGACCCGAATCTATATAATGGTGTAAGTTGTCCTTGGCAATCATTTGCTTTATAAAAGTTTCTTCTTTTTGTTTTAAATTTCTGTTGTGGTTTACAGAAGTTATATCAATAGTTTGTCGTTGATGTTGCACCGGTGGACGTGCGGATTGGTTGTTGTTTTTACAAGCAAATGATTGTATTAGAATTAATAATAAGATGATATTTTTTGGTATTCTAGTCATTTGCAGCAAGTATTTGTTCTTTAAATTCGGGCAATTTTTCTTTAAATAGTGTAATGGCACCCTCCATACTCAAATTGGTTCTACCGCCGGCTGCATTTAAATGTCCCCCACCATTGAAATATTTTTTAGCAAATTCATTTGCCGGAAATTTACCTTTTGATCTAAAGGATATTCTAACGCCTTCATTATCGTTTTCTAAAAAAATAACGGCAAAATTAGAATCTTTAAGCGATAAACCATAATTTACAAATCCTTCGGTATCACCTTTTTGATAATGGTATTTATGCAATTCTTTTTTAGTAAGTGCGATATATGCTGTTTTATATTCAGGCAAAAACACCAATTTGTTTAGTGCTTCTCCAAGTAAACGTAATTTGTCATACGAAAAAGAATCGTAAATTTTTATTTGAATTTTATTATGATTAATACCCAAATCCATTAAATCAGCGGCAATTCGCATGGTTGTAGAAGTTGTGTTTGGAAATTTAAAAGAGCCGGTATCAGTCATAATTCCGGTATATAATGATTTGGCAATGACTTTATCCAACAAGTCTTTTTTGCCGAGTTCAACTATAAATTCATAAACCATTTCAGAAGTAGAGGAACGATGGTGATCAGAGAACATATAGTTTGCATAATCCGAGGGTTCCAAGTGGTGGTCAATCAGTACAAACGTCTTGTTTTTCAATGAATGAAGCACTTCTTCTAATTCGTTGCCGGTTCTGGAAAAATCGTTAAA
This sequence comes from Flavobacteriaceae bacterium, assembly GCA_024763015.1. Taxonomy (GTDB): domain Bacteria; phylum Bacteroidota; class Bacteroidia; order Flavobacteriales; family Flavobacteriaceae; genus WGBX01. The sequence continues at coordinate 885 of JANTGO010000031.1, read as the reverse complement.
ATCTAAAGTAAAAATGATGTCAGAATCTTGTATTAAACGAATTGATTCCTCTTTATTAGAATCAAAGATTAGCGTTTTATCGGTATTGGGTAACCACTGTAAATATTCGGGAATTTCGTTGGGCGAAATTAGATGTGTTTGATGTCCCATTTTGTTAAAAACGCTGTATAAGGCCGATGCAGCACCAATGGCATCTCCATCGGGATTCCGGTGGATGATTAAACTAATTTTTTTGGGTGAATTTAGTAAGTTTCGTAGTTCTTTGATTCTTTGCGGCATCTAATATCTCTTTTATCGACAAAAATACTAAATAATTTGCAAAATAGCTTTTAAAAATATCTTAAAATCAGAAGACTAATTTTTGATTTTTTAATCCTAGGGATTTTATTATCTTTGCATGAATCAAAAAAAATATTAAAATGTCAGGAAATATTACTTTTACAATGATCAAACCCGATGCGGTTGAAAATGGGCACATTGGTGCGATTTTAGAAAAAATTAACCAAGCTGGTTTCAAGATTGTAGCTATGAAAATGACACAGTTGTCAAAAAGAGATGCAGAATTGTTTTATGCCATTCATAAGGATCGTCCCTTTTTTGGTGAGTTGGTTAGCTTTATGACACGTGGCCCTATTGTAGCAGCCGTTTTACAAAAAGCCAATGCTGTTGAAGATTTTCGTTCTTTTATCGGAGCTACAAATCCTGCAGAAGCAGCACCCGGAACCATCAGAAATTTATATGCCACTTCAATCGGTGAAAATGCCATTCACGGTTCTGATAGCGATGAAAATGCACAAATCGAAGCGGCTTTTCATTTTGCCGGTCGTGAAATGTTTGAATAAATTTTTCAGTTTTAATGCATAATAAAAACTAAATTTTTTATTA
>JANTGO010000030.1 GCA_024763015.1 Flavobacteriaceae bacterium | reverse complement strand
TCCCAATATTTTTCTACCGATTGAAACAGCCAGACTTCAGTATAGTTAATCGAGGGTTGAAAATTAAAATATTTTAGGAGTTTCATATTGGTGCTAATCGGAATATATTGCTTGACACCCATTCGACTGCCTTCCCATATTTTAGGTGTTAGGAGCAAACTGTCTGTCGTCGAAATTTTGTCTAGCGCATTCATCTTGTAGGTGAAATTTATTTTTTCAAGCGCATTTCGTTTTCTGCCATTTTTTGAGAAGGGATAAATTCTGCTGACATTCAAATTAAATTCAGGTAAATTTAAATCAATTTTCTGCGTATTGACATTTTGACTATGGTTGAGTGAGAGCGAGAAATCAACCGGCAAGTTGGCAAAGCGCTTGCTATAAGTAATACTTGACGAAAGCGTGTTTTGTAAGGTGTTTGCAGGGTTTATGGCATTCTGATAATTGTTGGTGTTTCTAAAATACTGGCTGCTTCCAAAATTAACATTCGTAGAAAAATTACTCAACGGACTACTCTTGGCATCTTTCGAATGATTCCATCTGACATTCCAAGAAACGTTTTTTTGGTAACCTTCCAAACCCCTTTCCAAAGTGATGTCATTGTTATAGTTAAAGACAAAATTTCCACCGAATTTATAACGTTTTTTATAATTGGATGCTAAGGACATCAAGAAACTGCCGTCGGTATAAATATCTCCGGTAACTTTTAGGTCTGCATACTGACTCATTGCCCAGTAAAAACCACCGCCGGTGAGCGAAAACCCGTGTCGGCTGTCGGCAAAAGAAGGCAAGATAAAACCCGATTTTCTTTTGTTTGTTAGGGGGAAAAAACCGAAAGGAATGACCACAGGTGTAGCAACATCTTCAATCCACATTTGCGTAGTGCCAATAACAATTTTTTTTCCGGGAACAATCTTGGCTTTTTTTGACAAAAAATAATATTCCGGATGTTCCAAATCTTTGGCGGTTGTAAACTTGACATTTTTGACAAACATAATGCTGTCGTTGTATTTTTTACTGACTTCACTGACCAAACCAAATTCACCTTCACGGGTATATGTATTCCAAACCAAGGCCTTTTTGGTTTCAAAATTGAACCGAATGCTATCGTTTTCAGTTTCTGTATTACCTTGTTTAAAAACAGGACGTTGCGCAGGTTTGCCAAGTGAGTCCAATATGCGACCGGCATAAACTTCCTTTTTGGCATAGTCAATGTAAATAACGCCGGCAGTTAGATCGATATCTTTGTAATGAATATGCGCCTTATTGTAGAGTTTTATATATTTTTTTTGATTGTTTACTTCGGTATAATCTTCGGCAAAATGGGTTATTTTATCTTTTAACGTTCCGGATTCTTGAATGCTATCCTGTTTTATAGCAAGACTATCTTTTTTTGAAACAAGACTGTCTTTTGATACAGGTCTAAAACGATTGTTTAAAATGTTCGATTTAATCGTGTCTTTTTTAGCATCAAGGTTTTTTTGGGGAATGGGAAAAGTTTTTTTACCATCAATTATTTGAGCAAAACCGCTAGGGGAGATACATGTTAAAGCCATAAAAAATACGCCAAAAGATATTTTGGTAAACAATTTGCTTATATTATTTTTGTAAATTGACATTTTTAGGTAAATAGGTGTTTTTGTTTGGCTTTGCAAATACTTGTATCGGGCAAAAATATGACTTTTTACTGTAAAACTTGCTAAAACAAGACAAATCTATGCAAAATATATCGATACGTTTTTTATGGTTTATTTTAACCGCAATAATTATGCTAAACCCTTCCGGGCACATTTTTGGACAACAAAAAAAGTTTAAGGTGGTAATCGATGCCGGACACGGTGGGCACGACACGGGGACTCCAGGGACAGGTAAAAGTAAAAAACGAGAAAAAGATGTCGCTTTGGCGGTCGCTTTGTTGGTCGATAAAAAGCTAAAAAAATATACAGACATTAAACCGATTTTGACCCGAAGAAAAGACGTATTTATCGAATTATATGAGCGTGCGGCAATTGCTAACAGAAACAAGGCGGATTTGTTTGTTTCCATTCATTGTAACGCTAATAACAGCAGCCATGCCAACGGGTCGGAAACTTTTGTTTTGGGAATTCATAGAAACAAGGACAATTTGAATGTTGCCAAGCGCGAAAATTCGGTTATCAAGTTAGAAAAAGACAATAAGTTGCACTATGAGGGTTTTGACCCGGAGCATCCCGAATCATTTATCGGATTGACATTGGTGCAAGAAGCTTTTTTAGATCAGAGCATTATGTTGGCTTCGCTCATCCAAAAAGAATATGGAAAAACTGTTAAAACTATAAAAGACAGAAGCGTGCAGCAAGCCGGTTTTGCTGTTTTACGTCTCACTTATATGCCAAGCGTATTGACCGAAATAGGTTTTTTGACCAATTATAAAGAGGAAAAATTTTTAGATTCCAAAGCCGGCCAAGAAAAAATTGCAACCGCCATTGCCAATGCCATTGTAAAGTATAAAAAATCTATTTATAGCAATACCCCGAATGCTTCGCAGATAACACATGAAACTCAAAAAACCGACACAAAGCAATATGAAACCAAAATTTATCCCGGTATTAAGTTTAAGGTACAACTGATGGCCACCACCAAAAAAATCGGTTTGGATAACAAAATATTTAAAGGATTAGAGAACGTTAGTATGCTCAAGGTAGGCATGTGGTACAAATATTTTGCTGGAAATACCTCCGACTATAATAAAATTCAGCGGTTAAAAAAGCAAGCGCGTAGCAAATCTTTTAAACAAGCTTATGTTGTTGCCTACAAAGGAAAGCAACGTTTGGCTTTATCCAAAATTTTATATAAAAAATAACCTAAGTCAAAAAATTTATCCTAGAAGACTCATTACTAGAAAAATTAGTAAAACAACGAAATAATAATATAAGTATCAACGTTTTTTCTTTGTCACTTTTTTTGTGAAGAATTTTATGAGTTATATCAACTTTTTAATTTATTTTTAGCCCTAAATTTGAACGAATATGAAAATTAAAAGAGAATATAAAACGGCAATTATAGTTTTGCTAGCTGTTTTGTTGGCTATTTGGGGATTTAATTATCTCAAAGGCAAGGATATATTAAACAGTTACCAGACTTATTATGCCATCACCGATAATGTTGAAGGGGTGGTAAAATCGACACCTGTAAGTCTTAAAGGAATACAAATTGGGAGTGTTAAAGACTTTGAGTTTTACAATGGTATCGAAAAAACGATTTTAATACTCAGTGTTCAAAAAGATTTTCATTTTTCTAAAGACAGCAAAGTCAAAATTTACGGAGGAAGTATTATGGGTGGAAAAAGTGTGGCAATTACGGTTGGAAAAGATACTGAAATGGCAAAAGACGGCGATACTTTACAAGTAGAAAAAACACCCGGAATGTTTGACTTGGTCAATGATAAAATTACGCCGCTACAAGATAAGTTAGAACGTATTTTAACCTCTACGGATACTTTATTACTCAGTGTAAATAAAATTTTAGACCCGGCTACGCAGCAACATATTAGTCATAGTTTGGCAGATTTGGAAGTTACGATGAAAGCTTTTAAAAATTCATCGGTTCGCTTTGATCAAATCTTACAAAAAAACCAAACTCATTTGGATAGTTCTTTTGAAAATATAGACAAACTATCGACAAATTTTGTACAATTGAGTGATTCGTTAAAACAGATACAACTTGGTAAAGTGGTTAACAATCTAAACCAAACAATTGCCAAAATCAATACAAGTCTTGATAAAATAAATAAGGGCGACGGAACGATGTCTAAATTGATGAATGATAAAAGCTTGTATGAAAATTTAGCCAAAAGCACCAAAGAATTGGAAAACTTGTTAAAAGATTTACAAGCAAACCCGAAAAGATACGTGCATTTTTCTATTTGGGGCAGAAAGGATAAAAAGAAATAGGTCTTAATAGCTAACTGGGGCTATAAAGACACTACATATAAATAACTCAATATTATAACTATGATAAGCAGTATTATATTTGTCATTATTTTGGCCGTAGGCGTTGGATATTTCACGATGAATATCCGCAAAACTATTAGAAATATCAAATTAGGGAAACCTTCGCACCGCAACGACCGCCGTTCGGAACGCTGGCGTAATATGACGCTTAAAGCATTTGGGCAACAAAAAATGTTTAAACGCCCCGTCCCGGCTTTACTTCATTTATTTGCTTATTTGGGCTTTATCATTATCAATGTTGAAGTGCTAGAAATCATTTTCGATGGTATTTTTGGTACACATCGCGTGTTTGCACCTCTAGGAAAAGTGTATGATTTTTTAATCGGATTTTTTGAAATATTAGCTGCTTTGGTAATCGTAGCAGTGATTATTTTCTGGATACGCCGTAATGTTATCAAATTGATGCGTTTCCAAAGTCCGGAAATGAAAGGTTGGCCAAAGAATGATGCCAATCTCATTTTATATTTTGAGATGGTGCTGATGTCGGCATTTTTATTTATGAATGCAGCTGATCATAAATTGCAATTGCTTCAATACGGACACTACCATTTTGACAAAGGTATTGTAGGCGGTTTTCCCGTTAGCTCGCATTTAATGGCTTTGCTCCCCGATGTGCCACATACTTTAGAACTGATTGAGCGAGGTACTTGGTGGTTTCATATTATTGGTATTCTTATTTTTCTAAACTATCTGTATTGGTCCAAGCACTTGCATATTTTATTCGCTTTTCCCAATACTTTTTATGCCAAACTGCCACCTTTGGGTATGTTAGACAATCTTGAAAGTGTCAAAAAGGAAGTAGCCCTGATGATGGACCCCAATGCCGACCCTTATGCAGCGCCTGCTGATGATGCACCTGAGCCCGAACGTTTTGGTGCCAAAGACGTTTTTGATTTACAATGGATTAATTTGCTCAATGCTTATACGTGTACGGAGTGTGGTAGATGTACCGATGTGTGCCCTGCCAATCAAACCGGTAAAAAATTATCACCGCGAAAAGTGATGATGGATGTAAGAGACCGATTGGAAGAAGTTGGCAAAAATATCGATAAGAACGGTAAATTTGTAGATGATGGAAAATCTTTGTTAGATTATATGGACAAGGAAGAAATATGGGCTTGTACTACTTGTAATGCTTGTGTTGAAGAGTGTCCGGTTGAGAATGCACCGCTTGATATTATCATTGAAGTACGTCGTTATTTGGTGATGGAAGAATCGGCAGCGCCCAGCGAATTGAATATGACGTTTACCAACATCGAAAACAATGGCGCGCCTTGGCAATATAGCCAAATGGACCGTTTGAATTGGGCAGATGAGGAATAAAAAATCTAATTTTTGTGTTATAAATAAAAAAATCAACAGTAAACATTATTATTATGTCAGAAAAAATTAAAGTAAGAACCATGGCAGAACTCGCCGCAGAAGGCAAAGAACCCGAGATTTTATTTTGGGTGGGCTGCGCCGGAAGTTTTGATGACAGAGCAAAAAAAATAACAAGAGCTTTTACCAAATTGCTCAATAAAGCAAATGTTGATTTTGCCGTGCTTGGCACCGAAGAAAGTTGTACGGGTGATCCTGCCAAACGTGCCGGAAACGAATTTCTTTTTCAGATGCAAGCATCGATGAATATTGAAGTAATGAATGCTTATAATGTCAAGAAGATTGTTACGACTTGTCCACATTGCTACAATACTTTTAAAAACGAATATCCTGATTTGGGCGGGGAATATGAAGTATATCACCATACCGAATTGCTACAATCTTTGTTAGACGAAGGCCGTCTAAAAGTAGAAGGCGGGGAATACAAAGGTATGAATATTACCTACCATGATCCATGTTATTTGGGCAGAGGAAACGGGCAATACGAAGCACCGCGTGCCGTTTTACGCCAATTGGAAATCGACATAAAAGAAATGAAGCACCACAAAGAAAACTCGACTTGTTGTGGAGCAGGTGGTGCGCAAATGTTTAAAGAAGCCGAACCGCAAAAAGAAGAAATTTTTGTAAAGAGAACGCGTGAAGCACTTGAAACACAACCCAAAATAATTGCAACCGCTTGTGCATTTTGCAATACGATGATCACCGATGGTATCAAACATTACAACAAGGAGCAAGAGGTAAAAGTATTGGATATTGCCGAACTTTTGGTCGATAAAATCAAGGAAGAATAATTACATTTTTTTATTTTTATTTTCTGTTGCTCCCGAACGATTGCATCGTGTGGCATGTGTGAAATCGGCACTTCGATACAATTATTTAAATCACTCTGTAATCTGCGTTTTATACATTAATCAGGTATTTAATTATAGCAGAATTAGAGGTGGCTGAGTGATTTTACGAAGAATGAGTAAAATTGTATCGAAGCCCCGACATTGAATGTGGCATCGTATAGATGTTACGCCCTGTACAGACGCAATGCATTGCGTCTCTACGCCGCATAGGGAACACAAAAATCCTACGAAAAATGACTCAAAAATCACATTTTCTTTAATAAAAAAGCAGGCATTCTTTTGAGTAGCCAAGCAACCAAACACCAACGTTTGGTGATATAAGCCACTTTCTTTTTTTTACGAATAGCTTGAACGATTTGTTTGGCAGCGGTATCGACATCTGCCATCCAAAAGGTTTGACCTTGTGCCAATTTTGTATCGACAAATCCCGGTCTGATGTCCGTAACGGCAATATTTGTCTTTTTACTTTTCTTTGATTTAATCCACAATCCTTCGATGAAATTGGCTTGAAAAGCTTTGGAAGCATTATAACTTGGGTTGGCACCGTTTCCCATTAAGGATGCAACAGAGGATACATTGACCAAATGTCCTTTCTTTTGTTTTCTGAAGTAGTTATAACTCTCTGTCATAGCACGTGTTACACCCAATATATTGGTTTTGATTACCGATTCGCAAATATGCCAATCGAGTTCTAAATTATATTTCCCAATGCCTGAATTTACAATAATTAAATCGATGTTTCCAAATGTCTTGTGTACTTGTTGTATAATATCCGGTATCAAACCGGTTTCCCTGATATTGTGTTTGATAGGAAAGATTTTACTAGGATTTTCTGCTTGAATTTCATCAAGCAGTTCTTGTCGCCTTCCGGTGATTGCCACTTGGTTTCCTGCCTTTGCATATCTGTGGGCAATAGCACGCCCGATGCCTGAGGTAGCACCAAAAATAAGTATGTTCATCGTATTGGTTTTAAAAACTCAAATGTATAAAATGTTTTTGATAATTGCTTAACATAAGTTTTATTATACAGGTTTTCTTTTTTGTGTGTAAAAATCAGTTTCGACATTTTTCTGTATCTTTGAGGTTCTATAACAAATATAAATAGCATGAAAAAAATATGGCTGTTAATAGCTTTTATAAGTGTTCAGATATCATTTTCTCAAGAAGAATTTAACAAGCGAAAATCCAATAGTTTTTTAAAAATTCCTTATACACATTTTGATGATAATGAAATAAGTGGAAAATTGCCCGATAGCGTTCATGCTGCTATAAAACCTTTACATTTTTTTGAGATACCTTCTGCGATTATTACCCAAAGATATAAGCAGTTAATGTTGCACAAAAAATCTTGGTTTGGCAGAAAATTTTTCGATGAAAATATGTTTGTTTTACAAGGAAAGGATTACTGGCTGACCATTGATCCGGTTGCAGATTTGCGTTTGGGTAAGGACAATTTGTCTCAGAAATATTTGTTTCAAAACACAAGAGCCATTCGAGTTGAAGGGACACTGGGAAAACAGTTTTCTTTTAGTGCTACTATTGCCGAAAATTGGGCTCGGTTTCCACAGTTTTTTAGTCGTTATGCTTGGGCAACCCATCCTAGAATTGTTCCCGGATATGCTTTGAATAAAAGTGAAACGCGTGATGTGATTGATTATCCGCTATCTGTTGGGTATTTTGCCTATAAACCCAGCAAGTTTTTCTTTTTTGAAGTAGGGCACGGAAAGCATTTTATCGGACAGGGTTATCGCTCACTTTTTTTGTCGGACAATGCCAGTAGTTATCCTTATTTTAAAGTAGAAGCTAGTTTTTGGAAAGTAAAATATACCACGATGTGGACGGCGTATCAAGATATGCGCGATGCTGTTACGGTCAATAATGTTTTTCAAAAGAAATTTTCTGCCATTCATTATATCGATTGGAATGCTTTGCCAAAATTACACTTGGGTTTTTTTGAAACGGTTGTTTGGTACAATATTAACCACAGGGGATTCGATGTGAATTTCTTAAATCCATTGGTTTTCTTTAAAACAGCGGAATTAGAAGCCGGCTCGGGCGCATCTAATGCCATTGTAGGTTTGTCGGCTGATTATAGATTGCCTTTTGATGTACAAGTTTATGGGCAATTTGTGCTAGATGAAATGACCGTGAGTAAGTTTTTTGGTGATGCCGGATATTGGGGAAACAAATTTGGCTATCAGGTGGGCTTAAAATATTTTGATGCCTTTCATATTCCCAATCTATTTATGCGGGCAGAATACAATACAGTCAGACCTTATACTTTTTCGCATCATAATATAATCACAAATTATGCGCACAATTTTCAAGCTTTGGCACATCCATGGGGCGCTAATTTCAAGGAGTTTTTGTTCGAAACGCAATATAGAAAAAATAGAATTTATCTGCATAACATTTTGACTATTGGCAAGAAAGGATTTGATTTTGCAGGAGACGATCACCCTTATGGCGGTGATATTTTTAGGTACATTCGTCCTGAAGACAAGCGAATTGATGATGTTCATACTTTACAAGGAAATCTAGGGCAGATTTTAATGAATCAATTGGAAGCGGGTTATGTGCTCAATCCTGCTACCAACCTTAAATTATTTGGTGGCTTTTTATATAGAAAAACGGCTATCGACCAAGATATTCCTTTAGTAAAAAACGAAACAACTAAATATTTTTATATCGGGTTCAAAACGCATCTATGGAATGATCATTTTGATGTATTTTAATAAAAAAACAGCATAATTAATATATGAAACCACCATGTATAATGCTGCTTTACACACAAAGGTATGATTATGGTGGTTACATGTGTTACCAATAAAAAAAATAAAATTATAAACACATGAAAATAGCATTAGCACAAATAAATACTATTATTGGAGATTTTGAGTACAATACTGCTAAAATCTTGGATTATATCGCTCAGGCAAAAGAAGCAGGTGCAGACATCGTTGTTTTTCCTGAATTGGCTACAACGGGTTATCCACCTCGAGATTTCTTAGAATTTAAAGATTTTATCAGACGCTCTGAGAATAGTTTAAATCAAGTTCGAAAAGCTACAAAAGATATAGCGGTCGTGGTGGGCGCACCCAGTTTAAATCCGGTTGTAGAAGGTAAAGATTTGTATAATTCTGTTGTTTTCATATACGATGAAAAAGAGTTATACAGGCAGCACAAAACACTTTTGCCTACCTATGATATTTTTGATGAAGCGCGATATTTTGAAGAAGCTTCTACTTGGGATATAGTAAATTTTAAAGGAAAGCGAATCGCTTTGACGGTTTGTGAAGATTTATGGAATTTAGGAAACGACAATCCTTTATATACCATTAATCCAATGGATGAAATGATGCAACATCAGCCCGATTTTATTATTAATGTATCGGCTAGCCCTTTTGATTATGCGCATGCATCAGAACGGATTAAAGTGCTTAAAGAAAATGTTAGGGCTTATGGCGTGCCGCTTTTTTATGTCAATCATGTCGGTGCGCAAACCGATATTATTTTTGACGGCGGTTCTATGGCAATTGCTTCTAACCAAAATGTGGTAAAGGAACTTCCTTATTTTGAGGAACATCTGGAAATATTTAACCTGGAAGATTTTTCTGATGTTCAAAAAGAAATATTTCAAACCAAAAACAAAATGACTTTGATACATGATGCCTTGGTGTTGGGTATAAAAGATTATTTTGGAAAAATAGGTTTTAAGAACGCCATTTTAGGCCTTTCCGGTGGATTGGATTCGGCCGTTACAGCCGTTTTAGCTACTGAAGCGCTTGGTAAAGAGAACGTCAGAGTGCTTTTAATGCCTTCGCAATTTTCATCCGATCATTCGATCAAAGATGCCGAAGATTTGGCAAAAAACCTAGGTATTCGTTATGATATTGTGTCTATAAAAGATGTTTTTGAATCTTATTTGACATCTTTAAATCCATTGTTGGAACAAAAACCCTTTGATGTAACAGAAGAAAATATCCAAGCTAGAATTAGGGGCAATTTATTGATGGCACTTTCCAATAAATTTGGTAATATTTTGTTGAACACCACTAATAAAAGTGAAATGTCAGTTGGTTATGGGACTTTATACGGTGATTTGTCAGGTGGTATATCGGTAATAGCAGACGTATATAAAACAGAGGTCTATGAATTGGCACATTACATTAATAGACACGATGAGATTATTCCCAATAATACGATTGTAAAACCGCCTTCAGCAGAGTTACGCCCCGATCAGAAAGACAGTGACAGTTTACCGGATTATGAAATTTTAGACGAAATTTTACGTTTATACATAGAAGGACGCAAAGGACCAAATGATATTATTTCCTTAGGATTTGATGACAAACTGGTCAATCGTGTTCTTAAAATGGTCAATAGAAATGAGTTTAAAAGACATCAGACAGCACCTGTTTTACGTGTGAGTCCTAAAGCTTTTGGTATGGGTAGAAGGATGCCAATTGTTGCTAAGTATTTGGAAACTAAATAGTAAAATTAGAGATGGCTTATCGTAACTTCTTTATTGTAATTATTGTAACATATTGAAATACTGTAACATAAGTAACAATTAAGTAAAAAACATGGCACAGTCTTTGTGCACATACCAGACATAAATAATTTAAAAAAAAGAATAAATTATGAATACAATGTTAAAAATGAATGCAAAAAAAGGATTAATGATAATGTTAATGATATTATCATTGAGCAGTTGTAAAAAGAAAAATAACAATGGCGATGTATCGGTCAAGCTCACAGATGATCCATTTCCAATTTCTTTTGTAACAGAAGCAAATGTAGAAATTACCAAAGTAGAATTAAAAAATGAAAATGGGGAATATGTAACGGTGCTTGATAATAGCGCTTCGACAAATATGGTAGACTATACCAATGGTGCTACTGCAGAGATTGCTGTCAAAGATGTCCCCGAAGGCAAATATACCGAAGCCAAATTGACAATGGGTACGGCAAGTATTTATTTATCTGACAATAGATATTTTAACGATACTGCCAGTGCCAATCAAAGTGTAACTGTAAAAATCAGTCCGGCACTTGAGGTGCAATCCGGACAAAAACATGATTTGTTATTCGATTTAGACTTATCGGATAGTTTTGAGCTGGGTGGTATGTTTGGCGGTTGGTTTACGTCGGTTGCCCAAATAACTGGTATTACAAGTTTTAACCCAGATTTTAGAGCGGTTTCACTTTCAAAAACTGGTTCAATTGAAGGTCATGTATCGGATACACAACATAGTGCCATGCCATATTGTATCGTGGAAGTTGCTTACGATTATAACGGTGATGGTACGCCTGATACCGTTAGCACTATAGCCGATGCGCATGGTAATTATAAAATCATTGGTTTGCCGGAAGGTACTTATGAAGTTACGGTAAAGGCAGATAATCATGCCGATGCGCATTTACAAAATGTACAAGTTAGCGTGTCTAATACCACGAGTGCCAATGTTACTGTAAACTAATTACATATTTGATATTATTTAAAATAGCCTGTCCGAGCGATAGGCTATTTTTTTATCTTTGTAAAGATGATAAATTTGATATTGAAAGAATAAAAGAATTGAATACATGAAAATAATTATATCTCCTGCAAAAAAATTAGAACTAAAAAAGCCGGTTCCAAATTTAAAATATACAAATCCTTTATTTTTGGATGAAGCGCAACAAGTCATTGATGTGATGCGAAAAAAATCACCTGAAGAAATAAGCAGCTTGATGAAGTTGTCCATTAATTTGGGCAATCTGAATTGGGAACGCTATCAAAATTGGCATAAAAAAGTTGACAAGACAGCAAGACCGGCAATCTACACATTTAACGGAAATGTTTACAACACGCTGAATATCAATAATATTCCGGAAGATAAGTTGTCAGAAGTGAATAATAAATTAAGAGTTTTATCCGGATTATATGGGCTTTTGCGACCTTTTGATTTAATATATCCTTACCGTATGGAAATGGGTACAAAATTGCAATTTAACGGATATAAAAATCTTTATGATTTTTGGCGTGAAAAGATTACCGATGCTTTGACCCACGAGATGAAAGAAGGTGAAATATTGGTTAACTTGGCAAGTCAGGAATATTTTAAAGCGATTGACAAAAAACACTTTTGCAACCCGATTTTGGATATTGAATTTAAAGAATATAAAAATGGTGTCTTAAAAGTGGTGAGTATTTATGCCAAAATGGCACGTGGATTGATGACGCGTTTTATTATTCAAAATAATATAGAAATCAAGGATGAAATCAAGTTGTTTGACGTAGATGGTTACAGATTTGATGCAAATTTGTCCGATGAAAATAAATATGTTTTTACACGCTAAGATTCGTGTTTTTTCAAAAAATTGATCTTTTTTACCCAAAAATAAGCCAAACTTGCACCCAAAGTAGCACCGCCTAGCACATCTAATGGATAATGCACACCCATTGCCATACGGGTATAACCTATAAATATAGCCCAAATGGCTGCTAAAATTTTTAAATAAGGATTTTTTATCAGTAAAAAAATGCCGACCATCAAACTAAAAACTTCGGCGCTGTGTCCTGATGGAAAGCTGTAACTTCCACCATCAACCATTTTTTTTATGCTATCAAAAACAAGATAAGGGCGTTCTCGCTGAATAATTAGTTTTAGCGAGGTATTTACAAGGGCAGTAATAATCAAAATGGCAGACAAATTCCCGGCAATGTAGAGAAAATGCCTTCTTTTAGAAATAAAATAAGCAACAAATATTAGTAATATGATACTGATATTTATGATTGTCGCATGGTTTGTTAAGTATTCAAAAAAAGCATCTGCACCTTTTAAGCGGTGCAGATGTATATATTCAAGTAGTTTGAAATCGTAGTAAAACAATTTTTGAAGCATAAAATATTAATTTTGTAATTCGGGTTTGAAAAATCCAATTTCTTCCAAGCTTTCTTTCATTTTTTTGTAGGTAGCTTCAATATCAAAATCCAAACCGATTGACATTCTGATCAAGCCTTCTGATAAGCCCATTTTTGCTTGCTCTTCTGCGGATACTTCGCTAGAGGTTCCTTTGCCCGGTGCATTGAATAAAGTTTTGTAAAATCCTAAACTAACCGCTAGATAGCCAACATTTTTTTCTTGTAAAGTTTCCATAAATTTAGTTGCCATTTCGCCGGTTTTTAAATCCATTGTGATCATACCGCCATAACCAAATTCGGAATTCATCATTTTGTCATATAAATCTTTTTGTGGATAGGATGCCAATCCGGGGTATTTCACTTTTAGTCCGTCTTTTTCCAATCTTTCGGCCAAATACTGGGTGTTTTTACTGTGTTGTATCATTCTGATAGGCAAAGTACGCAAATTTTTTAAGATTTGTGCGGAACGCAAACTGTCCATAACCGGTCCAAGTAGCATACTGGATCCGTCGTTCACGTTTTTTAAATCGTTAATAAACTGATTTGTGCTGCAAATAACACCCCCAACCGTGTCATTGGTGCCGTTGATAAATTTGGTCAGACTATGGATTACAACATCCGCTCCTAAATTGGCAGGAGAAAAAATCAAAGGACTAAAAGTATTGTCAATAACCAGTTTGATGCCGTGTTTTTTAGCTATTTTTGATAGTTCTGCTACATCTGCCAACTCCAATAAAGGGTTGCTCAAAGTTTCGGCATAAATCATTTTGGTATTGGGCTTAATGGCTGCTTCAACTTTCTCTAAATCAGTAATATCGACAAAAGAAGTCTCGATGTTAAATTTTGGGGTCCAATTTTTTAAAAAGGCATAAGAGCCACCGTAAATAGTTCGACTGGATACAATGTGATCACCGGCATGTGCCAATTGTAAAATGACTGGGGTAATGGCACCCATACCGGATCCGGCAACATTGGCAGCTTCTGTGTTCTCCATTTTTGCCAATGCCAAGCTCAAATAATGATTGCTCGGACTGGTATGTCTTGAGTATAAATAACAGCCGTCGGCATTGCCTTCAAAAGTATCGAGCATAGTTTTGGCTTTTAAAAAAGTATAGGTAGCAGAATCGGAAATAGAAGGATTAACGCCTCCAAACTCTCCAAAAAACTGTAAATCTTGAATTTCCTTAGCAGGATTATGTTTTTTCATAGTAAATGTGATTTATATTTAATTTGTGCTAGCAATTTAATACTTTTTTTTAAATCTATTGCTGATAATTAAATATAAATGAGCTTTAAACATCGATAATGAAATTTCGATGTTGTTATGTCAATTTGTTAAAAAAAGTACTACTTAATCTGATCTGAATTAGCTTTGCCAATTCCAATCACTCTTGTGTAGCGCGCACCGGGTGCTCTGTAATAAGCCAATACGGTATAATCGTTTTCTGTTTGCGAATAGCTTCCGGATACTTCGGCAATATCGATTTGATTATCTTTATCTTTGGTTACATACATATAATTATAATATCCTTGTTTGAGGGTGAGTGTACATTCATAAGTGCCTGTCTCATTTTGTTTGAGTTCGTAGTCGTCGCTAGGTGTAAAATTGTTAAATTGCCCAATGATATAAAGTCTTTTGCCTGCATCCAAGATATCCTCAAACCTAAAATGAACATGTATATAATCGGATTCAGTGTTCGGATTGTCAGCTTGATCGGACTTAACAAAATAAGCGCCGTCGATGTCCTTGTAAAATAAATAATGGTCGCGATAGTAGTCTTTATAAGGATAAAATTCATACAACTGCTTAAGTTCACTGTATTGAATGCCGTAATTAATACCCCTTAAGTCTTTCGTTTCAAATTGTCTGAATTCGTTGATGCCTTCAAAAATAGCATCGTTTGGATAGTGGTAAACCCATTCTTCTCCTTTGTAAAATGTAGGCTGATGAAATTCTTTGTAGTATGAAATGTCATTGTTTTGAAAGATACGAGTGGTCAAAGTTTGTGTTTCGTTCAAAATGGGAAAAGATTGTTTGTATAAAGAAAAATCAACCGTTTGCCATTGGTCTTTTTTGCTGACATCATTTGCCCATTTTACTTGGACACCTATATTTATTTTTTTCTCGTAAACGATAAAAGGTAACGAGAATAAGACTTCATCGTCTTCATCCAATACTTGAATGATGTAATTACCCGAAAGCAAAATTTTGGTACTTTCATTGGGTATTTTTAGTTGATAATGCGTATAAGATTGCAGTGTGCCTGTGGCATTTTGAGTATCGGTGATGATGTCCGAGTCAAAACCATCAATATACTCTGAAACGGCTAAATCGGTTTCTTGCCAATTTTCTTCAAAGCGAACAATTTTATAGGCGTATTCTTTTTCGTCTCCTTGTAAATCGTCAAAAGAGAAATAAAGGGTGTTTCCTAACTTAATAATAGGCGATGATTTTGGAAATTGTCCATCGGAGATGCGTGCGGTTTTAATGTAGTAGGGAGGCGTTGTTAAAACATTGTTTATTTGTGCATAACCGGTAAAGAATGATAGAAACAATAGAAGATTTAGAATATATTTCATAGAATTTTATGCTTATTTATTTTTATGAAGATGCTTTTTTGGACAAAAAATTAGATTATTTCCAAAGATACAAATTAATTATAAATAGCTTTCACAATCTTAATGCCAAAGTCGGCACTTCAGTATTTATTTTCTTCCCTTCGTTTAGAAAATTCAATCAGTTACCTACAGCAAATTATACATCTTTGTAATTATAGTAGTATTTAAGGTGGCTGAGTGATTCTTCTGACTCAAGTCAGAAGAATTGTATCGAAGCCCCGCAATGAGAGCAGTATTTGAGGTGGCTGAGTGATTTTACGAAGAATGAGTAAAATAGTATCGAAGCCCCGCCGTCGAAGCAGAGAATTGTATTAATACCGGCACTTCGATACAATTTCAATTCCTTTCAGTCATTGAAATCACTCAGTGACCTACGTCTGGTAATTATAGCAGAAGTTTGAGGTGGCTGAGTGATTTTACGAAGAATGAGTAAAATAGTACAGAAACCCTGCCATTAAAGCAGAAAATAGTTTCGAAGCCCTACCGGATGTTGGGGTTAAAAAATAATAGAGACCTTGTAACGCAAGGTCTCTACTATGATTAAAATATCTTATTTCTTGATAAATTTATGGCTAAACACACTTGATTTCGTCCGGATGCTGTACAAATAATTTCCTTTTGCTAAGGATGAGATGTCAATAGAAATTTTATGTTTTCCTTTTGTTAAATTATAGTTTTTGTCGATGATTTTTTGACCTGTAAGATTAAAAATGCTTATTTGAATTTCATTGTCTTTTACGGCATCAATTTCAAAATTCAGGGAATTGCTTGCCGGATTTGGGAAAGCTTCGATACGTCGGGCATTGATGTATTCGTCCACGCCACTTGGATAATAAAACACGATATTATCAAGCGTCATACTCGTGCCGGGATTATCTCCGGTAGATGATACAAATAATACTGTGTCAATGGGCTGTGTTTGATTAATTATGAGCGATTCGTGAATGTAATTTGTGTTAGTTAAGTTGTAAGAACGTCCGTCATTAAACACTTCATTTCCGTTGTTTTTAAATTTAAAATTAATAAAGGTCATACTGTTGTTTACTATATTATTTTTGACATCAAAGGTAATTTGGTTGGGAAATTGTGTTATGGGCATACCGCCGATCAAATGCCAGTCTGCATCAAATTGTCCATTGGAAACAAAACCGTGGATAGTGTCTTGATACATCGATATGGCGGTTTCCAATTTAATGGCGTAGTTACCACTACTGGCATCGGTTGTTTTAGTGATTGATTGACTAGAATCTTGCCATTCAAGCGATGTTAGAAAATCATTTGGTTTTTCTACGTTAATGTCATCCCAATTTTCAAAACTATTATTTGGCATGGGGGTAGTAGGGCTGCCGGCTGAAGTGAATTCAATATTATCAAACATAATCCAACTACCGTCTTCCATTCCAATTTCGTTTAGGGCATTACTGCTCACGCCTGCAATCATTAATGTATCGGGGACAACCCCAAAGGGCATTTGGGTATCAAAGGCGAATTTTGTCCATGTGTTTGTATTTTTTAAAGCATCAAATGGAAATACTCTGCCACCTACAGTATTTCCCTGACTTTTAAAAATGGCCAAGAACCAAGCCGTATCTTGTGCTACAATATGCGCTTTGTAGTAACCTTTAACGGAATCAACATGTTGTGTGTAGGGGATGCCTCCCGTAAAGTGGTCGGGGTCGAAGTTAATAAAATAGCCAAAATTATTGTCATCATTCGTTATGGTTGAAAATAATTTTATGGCATAATTTCCATCTTGGGCATCGGTAGATTTAACTATGTTATGTCTATGTTCATCACCGGAGTCTAAATAATTGTGCAAACTTTGATAAGTTTCTGTAAACCAGTTTTCAAAACTGTTGTTGGGTAACTGTTGGGCATTAACCGCGATTGAGCCAATTAATGCAATAAAAAGATAAATTTTTTTCATAATATTACATTTTACGGTTTTCTCTCAAAGTTACTACATTTAACAAGGGAATGCAAGTAATTTTAGGTTTTTTTTAAAAAGAATTAAGCCAAACACAAGGTGGATGGCTTAACTCATTAACAACACAAATAAAACAATGAAATATGAAAAAAAATTACTTCCTTCACTTTCTATGAGCAAATCTAATTTAAAAATCATTGAAAAATCAAAAAACTTGACGAACGACACGTTTGAGTTGTTGAACGACACGTTTTTGGCTATGAACGACATAAAAAGCCTGTTTTTTGAATTGATTTTTAGGATAATATTCGTCATTTTTTTAGCCCAAAACTTGAAAAATAGCTATTTTTGCAGGTAACAATTCTTTTTATGGTCGATTTTATTCAAATAAAACATGCTTTTTTAGACATTCAAAATATTTTTATAGTGTTTTTTTTGTTGGCGGGTTTATTGCTTTTGATTAACCGTATTATTCACCCCAACAAATTCTTGCTCAATATTTCAAAACCGGAAGTCTTTGTTTTTGAATACGAATCTCATGAAAAACGAGTTTTGTCATTATATAATTTATTGAACGTTTTTTCCGGTATCATTGTCGATGTTCTATTTCTTTTTA
>JANTGO010000029.1 GCA_024763015.1 Flavobacteriaceae bacterium | reverse complement strand
AAAGTAACAAAAAAGTCTAGGCTTACGAAACTTTTACTAATTTATACGTTTCGCTCCCTAAACAATCTGAACTCGCACTACGCTTCTGCTATCAACTCTATTTTTAATTAATTGTGTATTTATATTTCTAATCAAAATTCGTTTACGCTCGAACAGCAGATTGTTTTTTACGTCCGCTCCACTCTAAATTTACGTAAAACTTTCGTAGGCCGTGGGCAAACCGCAATGGCTTGTGCTTAGAAAAATTCTCCTTCGCCAATTTTGTTAAATTTTTACTTATTTAAAACCGGCACTTCGATACAAATTTTCTTCCTTTCACTCAGAAAATCCACTCAGTGTCCTACGACTTGTAATTTGTAGCATCATCGTAGGTGGTCGAGTGATTCTTCCGACCTAAGTCGGGAAAATAGTACCGAGACCCCGAAATTGGAGCAGAATAGTAATACCAAAACCGGCACTTCGATACAATTTCAATTCCTTTCAGTCATTGAAACCACTCAGTGTCCTACGCTTTGTGTGTTAATTCCACTTTGTAATTTGTAGTAGAATAATAGGTGGTCGAGTGATTCTTCCGACCCAAGTCGGGAGAATAGTACCGAGACCCCGAAATCGGAGCAATAACGTAGGTGGCTGAGTGATTTTACGAAGAATGAGTAAAATTGTATCGAAGCCCCGACATTGAAATCACTCAGCGTCCTACATGCCCTGTAATCATTAGAGACGACCCAAACAAGCCCCACATTGTTAATAACTAAATTACCAAGCGCATAAATTTATAGCTATATTTGTAAAGTAAGAATAAGTCCAATTACATTTTGTTATCTATTTGATAATCTGCATATTGTAATATTCTTAACCCGTAGTTTTTTATATTCACCGCCTAAAAACAAGCCTTATGTATTTAATCTTTGACACCGAAACAACCGGCTTACCCAAGAACCACAATGCACCCATTACCGATGTTGATAATTGGCCTAGAATGGTGCAAATAGCTTGGCAGTTACACGATGATATGGGCAAGATGGTTGCACATGAAGATTATATCATCAAACCGGAAGATTACAACATTCCATTTACCGCACAAAGCATCCATGGTATTTCTACGGAATTGGCACAAAAACAAGGTGAAGATTTGTCCAAAGTACTCGATATTTTTAACAAAGTCCTTCAAAAAGCCGATTTTGTGGTCGGGCATAATATCGGATTTGACCTTAAAATTGTCGGGGCTGAATATTACAGAAAAAATATAGAAACCCCTTTGTTGGATATCCCGTTGTTGGATACCGCTACGGAAAAAACGGCTGCTTTTTGCCAATTACCCGGTGGCAGGGGCGGTAAGTTTAAAATACCCAAACTGGGGGAACTCTATCATCACCTATTTAACGAAAATTTTGCCGAAGCACACAATGCAACCGCTGATGTCGAGGCGACAACACGTGCG
The DNA here is from genome assembly GCA_024763015.1 of Flavobacteriaceae bacterium. GTDB lineage: Bacteria > Bacteroidota > Bacteroidia > Flavobacteriales > Flavobacteriaceae > WGBX01. The sequence continues at coordinate 16,957 of JANTGO010000029.1, read as the reverse complement.
TTTTTCGAACTGGTTCGCTTGGGCGAATTTACAGAAGCTGAACTGCATAAAGCGCAAGGTTATTTACAAAAATTTAATGAACAAAATCCTTCAACTATACAAAGTGTCGGATTACAACATCTCAATTTAAAAAAATTAAGCGATGAAATAGCCCAGCAAAGTCAAGAAAAAACAGCTGTTTCAAAAACCAAATCTACCGGGACGCTTACCGACAATCCCTTTGTACATTTACACAACCACACCCAATATTCCGTACTACAATCAACCACCAAAATAGATGCGTTGATAAAAAAAACCAGGGAATTTAAGATGCCGGCAGTCGCCATTACCGATATCGACAATATGATGGGCGTATATCATTTTGTAGAAAGCATCTACAAGGAAAACTTTGAAGAGATTAAGGAAAAAGGATTTAATATCAAAAAACCCAAGCCCGAAGAAGTTTTTGAAGCATTTAGAAAGGAAAAATGCCTGAAACCTATAGTCGGTATCGAACTAAAAGTGGTAGATGACCACACCGACAAAAGCAAAAAAGACAATGGTTATGCTACTGTTTTCCTAGCCAAAAATATGAACGGCTACAAAAACCTCATCAAATTGGCATCTTTAGCCCAAACAGAAGGTTTTTATTATGTGCCACGAATAGGCAGAAAAATTATTGAACAGTACAAAGAAGACATCATTGTATTAAGTGGGCATCTCGGCGGTGAAATTTCTCAAAAAATCTTAAATCTTGGTGATAAACAAGCGGAAGAAGCACTCGTTTGGTGGAAAAACACCTTTGGCGAAGATTACTATATAGAACTGATGCGTCACGGCCTCGAAGAGGAAAAGCACGTCAATGAAGTCTTGCTACAACTGGCACAAAAACACCAAATAAAAGTAGTTGCAACAAACAATGTCTATTACTTAGAGCCCTCAGATGCCGATGCGCAGGACATTTTGTTGTGTATCAAAGACAACGAACGCCAATCGACCCCAAAAGGTCGCGGACGCGGCTTTAGAAACGGCTTACCCAACGAAGAGTTTTACTACAAATCGCCGCAAAAAATGGAGGCATTGTTTCAAGACATTCCGGAAGCCATCACCAATATTCAAGAGATTATAGACAAGATTGACTATTTTAGACTTAAAAGAAAGGTTTTACTGCCCAAATTTGATATTCCTGAGGAATTTGTCGACCCGTTAGACGAACAAGATGAAGAGAAACGCGGTGAAAATGCCTATCTGCGTCACCTCACCTTTGAAGGTGCCAAAAAGAAATGGCCGGATATGCCACCCGAAATTGTAGAACGATTGGAATTTGAATTGGATACCATTAAAAAAACCGGTTATCCCGGCTATTTTCTCATCGTACAGGACATCATAAAAGAAGCTAAAAAAATGGGTGTTGTGTGTGGCCCCGGAAGGGGTTCTGCTGCCGGCTCTGCTGTGGCTTATGTGCTGGGGATTACCAATGTAGATCCTATAAAATACCAATTACTGTTCGAACGGTTTTTAAATCCTGAAAGGGTATCTCTCCCCGATATCGATATGGATTTTGACGACGAAGGACGTGAGTTGGTCATCGACTACGTCATCAAAAAATATGGTCGCGAGCGCGTATCACAAATTATTACTTACGGTACCATGGCAGCCAAATCATCGATTAAAGACGCTGCCCGAATAATGGAATTTCCTTTATCCGAAACCAATATTTTAAGCAAAAAAGCCCATGTTTCCTTAGATTATATCATTCATAACAACGAAAAAAAAATCAAGGAAAAAGCCAAGCGCCCTGAACTTATCCAACAGGTTATGGAATTGGTAGAAGTAGCGCAAGGAAACGACGAAGCTGCCAAAACCATTCAAACAGCCGGAAGACTGGAAGGTTCTCTAAGAAATTTAGGGCTTCATGCCTGTGGCTTCATCATTGCGCCCAAACCTTTGGATGAAGTAATTCCGGTAACCACCGCCAAAGGATCAGATATGTATGTGACGCAATACGACAACTCGGTGGTTGAAGATGCGGGCTTGCTCAAAATGGATTTTCTAGGTATCAAAACTTTGACCGTCATCCGCGATGCGCTGCAAATCATTAAACAACGTCAAGGAATAGAAATAGACATTGACAACCTCCCCTTGGATGACGATAAAACATATCAACTTTTTCAACGTGGACAAACCGTTACAGTATTTCAGTTTGAATCTGACGGTATGCGCAAACATTTAGTGGGATTACGTCCTACGGAATTTGAAGACTTGGTTGCCATGGTTGCCTTGTATCGTCCCGGACCTATGGAAAAAATTCCAAATTATATCCGACGTAAATTTGGTCAGGAAAAGGTTACCTACGACTTGCCCGAAATGGAAGAATTCCTAAAAACAACCTACGGAATTACCATTTATCAGGAGCAAGTAATGCTTTTATCACAAAAGTTATCCAATTTTACCAAAGGTGAAGCCGATACGCTTCGTAAAGCTATGGGGAAGAAGAACCATGCTTTATTGGCAAAAATGTATCCGTTATTTATCGAAGGTGGTTTAAAAAACAACCACCCTAAAGAAATTTTGGAAAAAATCTGGGAAGACTGGAAGTCCTTTGCTTCTTATGCATTTAACCGTTCACATGCCGTAAGTTATGCAGTCGTTTCGTACCAAACCGCTTATTTAAAAGCCAACTATCCGTCCGAATATATGGCAGCGGTACTGTCGCACAACTTAAAAGATGCCGACAAACTTTCGTTCTTAATGGGCGAAACCCGCAAAATGGGTATCAAAGTGTTGCCACCGGACATTAACGAATCGAGTTACTTATACACCGTCAACAAAGAAGGTAATATTCGCTATGGTCTGGGCGGCGCCTCCGGTGTTGGCAGAAGCGCTGTTGATGCCATTATTGAAGAACGAGAAGCAAACGGTTCGTATCAATCTTTCTTTGACTTTATCAAACGCGTAAACTTGCGTGCTGTTAACAAGAGAACCATTGAAGTACTGGTAAAAGCAGGTGCTTTTGATTGTTTTGAAGGTACCCATAGAGCACAGTATTTTTATGAATCGAGCGGCAGTAATTTTATAGAAAAAGCCGTTAAATTCGGCAATAATTTCAAGAAAAATAAAGAATCGATGCAGACATCTTTGTTTGGCGATTCGGCTGATGTTCAAATACCCGAACCTGAATTTCCGGTATGTGAAACCTGGACTAAGCTTCAAAAACTCGAAAAAGAAAAAGAAGTTGCCGGTATTTATCTGTCCGGACACCCGCTGGACACTTTGGATATTGCCTATAAATATTATGTCAAAAAAAGCATTCGTTTTGTCAATAAGATGATTGAAACACTTAGCGGCAATAAGGAAGAAAAAGAAAAACAAGAAGGAGAAGAACTGCTTGAAAGCGAAGAAGAAAAAGCCGAAAGACTTTTTGAATACCAAAAATATGCCGAACTGCTAAATTCGCAAATCATTATTGGTGGGATGGTTACCGCTACGAGAAATTTTGAAACCCGAAACGGCAAACAAAAAGGCGAACTGACTATTGAAGATTATTCCGACAGTATTACACTAGACTTTTGGAATGAAGACTATCTTAAATTCAGACATTTTTTTGTGCCTAAAACCTTTGTATTGGTCAAATTAAAAGTCTATAAACCCTACTATAACCCCAACCAAATTAGGACAAAAATTACAGAAATAAGTCTGCTAAATGAGGTGTTTGAAAAATCACCAAAAGAATTATCATTAAATTTGTATCCAAAATTCCTAAAAAAGAACAAAATCGACCAACTTTTTGAGATTTTTCAAGAATTTGAAGGAAAACAAAAATTTAACATTAATCTAATCGACAATGAAGAGCCCAATTTGAGCATTCAGACAAGTAGCAAAAACATGGGTATCACATTATCGGCAAAAATGGTCAAAATGTTGGAGGAAATGAATGTACGATTTAAACTAAAGTAATGATACAAACTGCTATCGAGATGATGAATATGAAACCTTTCTTTATTCCTTGCTTTTCTTCAAAAAATAATTTGCAGCTATGACTATGCGAGATTTTTTTTTATCAACCAAAGAAAAAATAATTCATTTTCTAAAACATAATTTTGACAACAGTTTAATATGAGTTCAAAAAAAGATTTAACACAAGGATCGATACTTAAAGCACTCGTTTTTCTATCTATTCCTCTTATCTCGACAAATATCCTACAAACTGCTTACAATCTTACGGATACTTTTTGGGTAGGAAGATTGGGCTCTAAAGCAATAGCCGCTGTTTCTTTGAGTTTTCCCATTATTTTTATCATGATTTCTTTGGGTGTGGGTATGGCTGTTGCCGGCTCTATTTTATCCGCACACGAAAAAGGTGCCAAAAATCACGAAAAGCTCAACCATATTGCCACACAAACACTTGTAGGCATCTTGGTTATTTCTACTTTTTTGTCTGCTATTGGATACATCTTCACGCCCTATTTAATTAGTTTTATGCACATAGAACCCGCTGTGTATCAAGAAGCTGTTGCCTACTTAAAAATATCTTTTCTGGGATTGGTTCCGCTATTTATCTTTTCGGTTTTTCAATCCTTAATGCGAAGCATCGGCGAAGTAAAACTGCCTTTTTATATCGTCTTATCTACGGTTTTGCTCAACCTTGTTTTAGACCCCTTGTTTATTTTTGGATATAAGGATGTCATGCCGCCAAATGGTGTAAAAGGAGCTGCGATTGCCAGCGTCGGTACACAAATTTTAGCCATGCTTATCAGTGTTTACTACTTGATTAAAGGTAATAAAGGTATACAAATAAATTTATCGGACTACAAGCCTGACAAAAAAATGATTTTCAAAATGTTTAAACTTGGTTTTCCCGTTTCAATCGAACAGATTAGTCGTTCTACCGGTATATTTGTAATGATTCTATTGGTGACGGGATTTGGCACATTGGCATTGGCAAGTTATGGTATCGGGTCTAGGGTTTTAAGTTTTATCATCATTCCCGCATTCGGGCTAGGGATGGCTACCTCAACCCTTATCGGACAAAATATTGGCGCCAACAAACCCGACCGCGTCAAGAAAACCGTAAGACTTAGCTTGTTAATCGCTTTTGGTGTGATGAGTTTTTTAGGGATTATTTTCTTCTTTTTTGCGGAAAATATCGCAAGGGTTTTTATTCCGCATGAACCGGAAACCATAAAAGAGAGCGGTTTCTTTATTAAAAATATAGCGGTTTCTTTTGGTTTTTTGGGCGTGCTTATTGTATTAGTAGGTGCTTTTAGAGGTGCCGGAAAAACCTTAACTTCTATGTTGTTGACCATTTTTTCCGTTTGGATATTTCGCTTTCCGCTTGCCTATTTGCTTTCGCATTTTACAAACCTCAAGGTAAATGGCATTTGGCTTTCTTATCCGGCAACCAATATAGCCACTGCACTCATCGGCCTATTTTTATTATACAAGAATGATTGGCTCATTCATGCCAAAATTGGCACCAAAAACAAGAATAAACATAGCTAATAGCAACTATATTAACTTTTTATGATAAAAGACTTGACAATACCATATAAATTGTTGTATCTTTGCAGCTCATTAAAAAACAGATAATAATATATGGCAACAATTGCATTAACATTACAAAAATTTAAAGACGAAATCTTTGATTACGAAAACGAAAAAGAGTGGAAATACAAAGGTGATATTCCCGCCATCGTAGATTTTTGGGCAGATTGGTGTCAACCTTGTAAAATGGTTGCCCCCATTATGGAAAATCTTTCTAACAAATACGAAGGAAAATTAAAAGTTTACAAAGTAGATACCGAAACTGAAAGAGAGTTAGCAGGTATGTTTGGCATTAGAAGTATTCCCAGCATTTTGTTTATTCCGGTAGAAGGTACACCGATGATGCAACCCGGTGCATTACCCGAAAATGTATATGACGAAATTATTGCTAAAGAACTTTTCAAAGAAGGAAAAGAAGAAAAAAAAGCTGACGAAAAAGCTTAAACTTTAGATAGTATAACAGTTTAGTATAAAAAATAGTTCCGAAAAATTCGGGACTATTTTTTTAAAATGTATCTTTGTCTATCAAAAATTATAAATCAATGGATTATATTGTTTTATCCAATATTCGCACCTACAGCCACCATGGTTGTATGGATGAAGAAGAAAAAATCGGCGCTTCTTTTCGTACCGACCTAAAGGTCAGAACCGATATGCAAAAAGCAGCCGAAACCGACCGATTGGAATATGGATTAGATTATACAAGGCTCAATGAGATAGTAATTGCAGAGATGAAAATTCGTTCTAAATTAATGGAAAGCGTCGCACTTCGTATTATCAATAGTATTTTTGAAGAATTTGAAATCGCAACATATGTGTCGGTTCAGTTGACCAAAGAAAATCCACCTGTCGGTGGAAACATTGAAGCGGTAAGCGTTTTATTAGAAAGAGAAAGACCGGAAATCACAACAAGTAAAGTATAGCAAAATCAATATTATGGGTGAAAACAAACCGAACATTCGCCAATTGTCCTTGGAAGAACTAACAGCATTTTTTACGGCTAAAGGTGAAAAAAGCTTTAGAGCCAAGCAGGTCTATGAATGGCTTTGGAAAAAAAATGCCCGTAATTTTGATGAAATGACCAATTTGTCAAAAGATTTGAGGGCTTTTCTAGGCGATAATTTCAGTATTCCCCATATCGAAATAAAACAGTTTCAACGTAGCACGGATGGCACTATCAAAAATGCCGTTACACTCATTGACAGTCTCATTGTTGAATCTGTACTAATTCCCACTGAAAAACGTACCACTGCTTGTGTATCCTCACAAGTAGGTTGTAGCCTGGATTGTAAATTTTGTGCCACTGCCTTGCTTAAAAATATGCGAAATCTAACGCCTGACGAAATAGTAGATCAAGTAATAGAAGCCGACCTTCAAAGCAAGAAATACTACCATCATCCATTATCAAATATTGTATTTATGGGTATGGGCGAACCTTTGCTAAACTTTGAAAACGTTATGACGGCCATAGACAAAATTACCTCGGACAAAGCGCTGGGAATGGCCGCAAGAAGAATTACCATTTCTACTTCGGGTATTCCCAAACGCATTAAGGAGATGGCAGACAGAAACCTTAAAATAGGATTGGCAGTGTCGCTACATTCGGCCATTGACGAGATTCGCACACAAATCATGCCGGTCAACAAGAGACAAGGCGGCCTTAAAGAATTATTGAAAGCTTTGCAATATTGGCATCAAAAAACCAAGAGTCGCATCACCTTTGAATATCTTGTTTTTAAAGGCATCAATGATGATGACAAATCGATTAAAGCGCTGGTCGATTTTGCTAAAAAAGTACCTTCCAAGGTGAATTTAATCGAATACAATCCTATTGACGACAGCGACACTTTTCAACAAGCCGACAAAAAAGTCATTGAAAAATACCAAAAAATGCTGGATAATGCCGGCATCGTTTCAACCATTAGAAATAGTCGTGGTAGCGATATCGATGCTGCTTGTGGGCAATTGGCTAATAAGTTGGAAAAATAATAACTATTCTGATAAATTTATCGCTTTAATACGGCTAAACAGACTTTGTAAATGCTTTTTGCTTTTAGACAAGTCAGATTTTATGACTTCTTTACTCGCTTCAAACTTACACTTGGCATTCTCCAATAAATTGTCGTAGTAAGCAATCCCATCTTGCAAGTTACCGGCAAATTTGTCAAAATACTTTGCTTGTTTTTTATCAATGCTATCTTGTACTTTATCGACTTGATTTTTCAAATAATCAATATACAAATTCAATTCTTTTACAAACATATTAGGACGATAAGCTTCTGTAGCAATATTAAATTTTCCGTAAATATGTCCTACCATTTTTTCTAAGGAGGTTTTTTTATCAAAATATGCCATATTGGGTCCGGGGCAAACCGTGACGCCCATATCTTTTATCTTGTAATCAATGTTATGGGTAATAATAGCAGGTTCAGACAAACCTACACACAAACACTCGGGCGCAATTATCCGATCAAAAGCCTCTTTGTAAGCTGCTGCTGACAAATCTTTTTCTGCTAACTCGTTCAACTTCTTATGTTGATAAAACCTGGATGCCGTACAAACAGACTTATCGGTATATTCCTTATTAGAGACCAGATAAGCTTTGGGGCAAGGACTTCCTGCACGACCTTTAAGGGCTTTTTCTACTTTTTTATGCGTTGCCGATGCCGTGCGCAAGGTATTGAAAGGCACACCCAAAGGTGAAATATTGCTCAAATACAAATCTTTTTCTTTGGCTTTTGCCAATTCGTCTATAGTGTAATCATCAACGGTTGTCGCTTCAGGAACCAACAAAAAGGGAGACCCCCAACCCACGCTGTCCACTTTATAATACTCTAACAAAAATTCTTGCTCTTCTACCGTTCCGACACCGCCTTGTGCCGTCAGTTTAAAATCCAAAACTTTGTTAGGAACCGGTTTTTGTTTGTTTGCCAAGGCTTGTTTTAAAATATCATAAACCGCTTCTTGAAAATCAGCGCGATGTTTTCTAAACTCTTCAAGGATAGGTCCCATCAAAAAACCATCTGTGGCAAAGGCATGTCCTCCACAATTCAATCCAGATTCGATACGATACTCAGAAACCCAAAGGCCTTTTTTGGCTAAAAATTTTCCTTGAATCAAGGCAGAGCGGTAGTCGCTTACTTTTAGCACAATTTTTTTCTTAATATAGCCGGTTTCATCAGGATAGAAATCTGAAAAATTTTCGATATATCCGTATAATCTAGGACTCATCCCCGCCGACAAAACCAAAGATGATTCCAAATCGCTATTGGCAAAACCGCGCAAAGCCGCATGGGCATCGTTGTATTCAGAAGGTAATTTTTCGCCTTTAACATAGTTTTCCTTATCGACTTTAGTCATAATATTTACATCGATATGACCCATTACCAAGTTTTGTTGTAACCAAGATTTTATATCTTTTACGCTCGGTCTTTTATCCAAAAAATTGAAATAAGCATTTTTTAAGTCTGACGTATCCGGCAATAAATCAAAATATTTTTTGATGTCAGCTTTCTTATCTTCAAAATTATTTTTCAACGCATCAAACTTTTCGTGTGACAACTCGTTGATCAAATTTAGATAAGCCGTAATTCTTTTGGCCATATAATCTTCTGCCTTATCAGAAATTTCTATATAAGGCAAGTTGAATTTTTTGGTGTAAACGGCTCTTAGTTTTTCTAATAACACATTGTCAACCAATGATATAACTGAATCAATTCCATACTGAGATACTTTAAGCGGCGTATCGATGGTATAAGCTACGCCCATAACTGGAATGTGGAATAGATGGGGACTTTTCATATTTATTAATTTTTATAATCGCCAAATATATCATTTAAGTTTATATTGAAGCTACTAATCTGATTTTATTTGTATAATTATTAACAAATTTGCCATATTGATTGTGAACCAATACTTTTTAGTTCCGTTTTGTAAGAAACATTTAGGAAATTTATGACTTATGCAAAATTCTCAATATTTTTTTTCCACGACTTTGATAAGCTTTGCTCGAAGTATGTATGTTTTTTTGGATAATATCTTTTAAAGCCTCATGAATCCATTGATTGCTTTTATCCAAACAGCCAAAATAATACAAGGTTTCCATCGCATAAACTTTGGGCGCTACTTTATAATCGCCTATTAACCAATCAAATGAAACATTCACAATCTGCTCAATATGTGGAGTTGACAAATTATTTTTCAAAACTTCATCTTGTTCTTTTACATACGCAATCGCCAATTTATTACATATTTTGGCAACCGGTCTTATGGCACTATCGTTTTGTAGTTTTGAAAGATTAGCTGCAAAAAAATCTAAATATGGAAATAATAATTTAAAATCATTTTCTACAACAAATTCAAAAACCCAAGCAGCTTTGTAATAATATTTGAAAGAAGTATCAAAAGTAAGCTGCAACAACTGTCCAAAATCACTTGGCGTATTCAAGAAATGACGGGCTGCTTGCCGGCGATGTTTTCGAGAAGCTGTTGCTAAATTTTCAATGATTGATTTTGGCATAAAAATTCTATCTTATCTATCCTTGCTCAAAAGTGATTGACAACCAAGTGCAAGAGCTAATTTGACAATTTTAACACAGAGTTGCTACGAATCATAATGCTTCATTTCCTCATCAAAAAAGGCAAATGCCCCTTGTACACATTCTTCTATAATTTGCGCATTTTGCTTGACATCTTCTTGACTAAATTCGTCCAACCACTCGATTTCATCCGTATGAATATTGATTAAAAATCTAGGAAATTCGGTATGAAGCACAAAAATATCATCTTCGAGTTGTGCGTTATCAGCTATTAAATATTTTGGGAGTTTCATATTTTATTATTTTAAAAATTTATAAAAAGTCAATTCGGATAATGTGAAAGAAATATTAGCTCAAATATGAGCTACATTTCTCAAAACACAATATTATGCTACAAATGTATCTAAAAAAGATAACATTCATAAGAATTTTAGCTATTATTTCGTTAAAAAAAACAACTATTAATAAGCCGTCTCAAAAGACAAAAAGTTAAAATTTGTGCCATAAAATAAAAAAATTGTAACTTTGAATGTAGAAAGAGTAACATGAAGAAAATTTGATAAAAATGAGGCTATTCAAAAAAGACATATTTGGCAACAATCTTATACTAAAAAAGATAATATTATTTTTATTTGGCGCCATCTCAAAACGTCGGTATAAAGGTTTTAACGATTTGCAGGTAGAAGGCATGGAGCTACTTCGATATTTACCTGACAATCAAGTGCTTTTTGTATCAAACCACCAAACATATTTTGCAGATGCAGCAGCCATGTTTCATGTTTTTTATGCGGCACTAAACGGGCAAAACGATCTGAGTGGTGTCAAATATTTGCTGCATCCCAAAACCAATTTATATTATGTAGCAGCCAAAGAAACGATGCATTCCGGCATTTTACCTAAAATTTTTACCTATGTCGGTGCTATACCTATCGAAAGGACTTGGCGTTCTAAAGGAAAAAATGTAAAACGACCGGTAAACTACGACGACATAAACAATATAAGCAATGCCATTCAAGACGGCTGGGTGATTACTTTTCCGCAAGGCACAACAACCCCTTTTAAACCCATCAGAAGGGGAACAGCACATATTATAAAAAAGAACAAACCCATCGTCATCCCAATCGTAATTGACGGATTTAGACGCTCTTTTGACAAAAAAGGATTGCAAATAAAAAAAAGAGGTATTATTCAAAAATTGACCATTAAAGCGCCACTTTTAATTGATTATGAAAATGATACGGTAAATGAAATCGTAGAAAACATAGCTTTTGCCATTGAACAACATCAGGATTTGATAAAAGTAACAAGTGTAGAAGATCTTAAGAAAATGGAAAAAGAAAATAAAAAAAGAAGTTTTTGGAGCGGTCGGAATTACTGATTTTATTTATACACCTAACAATTTACCTCCAATTTTAATAATTTAATTCTTGTAACTAATCTTAAATTTTTCTTAAAAAAAATAATTTTCTATAAAAAATAAGGATATTTGTCGTAACAAAATGAGACTACCCGTGTCTCTATTCTATATATAAGATCAACCAGCCTATGAAACTTTATAAGTCATCACTCTTTATAGTTTTTTTACTTTTTTCTTTGCCTATATTGGCACAACAGTTTGACAAAACACTTGAGGCAGTTCGTGTAGATCATCCACCAAAAATAGATGGCGTTGCTGATGAAGCTGTTTGGCAAAAAGCCAAAATAGCAACCAATTTTTTACAGTTTATTCCCGGAGATGGCGATCCCATGCCACCCGAATACAAAACTGAAGTACGCATTTTATACGACGATTTGGCTATTTATGTTTTGGCAACGATGAAAGATCCTGACGCTTATAATGTGCCACAAGAATTTGGGCTAAGAGATCAATTCGTCCAAGCGGATATGTTTGCTATTTACCTGAATCCATTTGTTTCTCCCGGAAATACTTATTTTTTTGGCGTATTTGCTTCCGGTGCACAGGTAGATGGTGTCCAAAGCCAAATGACTGATACCAGCTGGAATGCCGTATGGAAATCAGCAGTGGGTTTTAATGATGATAATTGGGTAGTCGAAATGAAAATACCTTACTCAGCATTGCGTTTTCAAAACGAACCCAATCAAACTTGGGGACTTAGTTTTGCCAGACATATGGTAAAACAAAAAGAAGATTATTCTTGGGTATATTTCGACAAAAAGAAAAAAGGTGATATCGTACAATTTTTAGGAGAATTAACCAATCTTAAAAACATTAAACCGCCTGTAAGATTAAGTTTATATCCTTATGCTTCTATTTCTCACAATAGATATGAAGGCGACAATTCGACCCATTACGGCTATGGAATGGATTTAAAATACGGCATCAATGCAGCTTACACGCTTGACGCCACCTTAATTCCTGACTTTAGCGATACCGCCTATGACGATTTAAACTTAAACCTAGGTCCCTTTGAACAATATTATAGCGAAAAAAGACAGTTTTTTACAGAAGGATTTGATTTGTTTAACAAAGGACAACTTTTTTATAGCCGTAGAATTGGCTCTACACCAAGTGATTACAACACGGTTTACGAACAAATCAACAACAATGAAGAAGTCGTAGAAAATCCACAAAAAGTTAATTTAATCAATGCCGTTAAAATCTCCGGAAGGAATAAAAATGGCTTAGGAATTGGTTTTTTTAACGCCATAACCAATAAATCGGAAGCCATCATCAGAAATGTCGTAAATAATACCAGCCGAAAAATAACCACCGAACCTTATGCCAATTACAATGTTATGGTGCTGGATTATAATTACTCCGGTAATTCCTCGGTAAGCTTAATCAACACCAATGTGATCAGACAAGGAAGTGCCAGAGATGCAGATGTCGTTGGGTTGGATTATGCCATTTACGGACAAAACAATTCCCTGAAGTTTTCGGGAACTTCTGCAATGAGTATGATCAATGATAATGACAATACTTGGCAAAAAGGATATAAATTTAATACCGCCATATCCAAACAAATCAACGAACATGGATTTGGTGTGAGTCTCAGGTCTCAAGACAAAAATTTTGATATTAACGACTTAGGTTATAACCGAAGAAATAACTTTGCGAATTTAGATATCTCCTACAGTTATCGAATACTAAAACCCAGCAAGCATTTCAATAGTTTTAATCTCGGATTTGATGTCGGTTTTGATCACCGATTTGAAGATTTATCAAAAATACAAAACGATTTTAGTTTTGATGTTCATGCTACAAACAAACATTTTTTAAGCTATGGTCTTGGCATAGAATACGTAACTGATGCTTATGATTACTACGAACCTAGAGTTGCCGGCAGGTTTTACCTAGATAAGCGACACGGAGGTGTTTGGGCTTATGTATCGACAGATTATAGAAAAAAATTCGCCTTCGATGCACACATCGCTAGATTTGCAAAAGTAGATGATACTCAAAATTATTTCAGTTTCCAACTCTCACCCCGTTTAAGATTAAGCAATCAATTCAAACTAAACTATAGCTTAAAGTATCAAATAATGAATAACTTTAAAGGTTTTGTAGATATTGTAAATAACGATATTATTTTTGGTAACAGAATGCAAAAAAGCATTACTAACTCTTTAGGTAGTAATTATTATTTTAATACCAAATCTGCCTTAAATCTAAATTTTAGACATAACTGGACACCGGTAACTTACACCAATTTTTACACCTTAAATAACAATGGAACTTTGTCTAACACAACTTATGCTAACAACGTTGATATCAACTATAATATCTGGAATATCGACTTGACCTATTTATGGGAATTTGCCCCCGGAAGTAAACTCTCATTACTATATAGAAATACCATTTTTAATACTGACGATCAATCACAGCTGAGTTTTGGAGATAATATAAACAATTTGTTTAAGAAACCCCAAGAACATACTTTTGTAGCAAAAGTAATTTATTATATCGATTATAATACCATAAAAAATCGCTGGTTTTAATAAAAACCAGCGAAAAAAATCATATAAATTTAAAATACTTTTCAGTCTCTTATTTTTAAAAGATTTTTTTTATTACATTTGTGCAAAAGTTGAACAGCAAGAATTAGTTTGTGAAAAACAAATTTATATCCATATTATTAATTATGAGTTTTGTAACGGTACTACTACAACCCATAGTACCGTTTGTGCAATATTATTTTGCCCAACAAAACTATGAAGCACAAATGGATCAACAATCTTGTTGTCAATGCGAGCAAAAGCAAACAGCTAAAATGGCTTCCAATGATAATGCGTATCTAAAAGCACTGCTCAAAAGAGTTTGTAGCGAGAAAAAAAAGCAAGCACCTAAGCTTCCGGTTGTCAGCAGTGTTGTTTTTGTTAAAACACTTTTTACTGAATCTTCACCAATTTATATTATTCCTGAAGATAATTATAACCAAATTTCGGTTTTCATCATCCAACCCGAATTGAGTTCTTATATCGACACACTACTTCGTCCCCCTATTGAATCCTAAATACTTATTTTAGTTTTTACGGATTTGTAGTAAAATTTTATTTTACCTACATTATAAGTTTTTATCTCATTATGGCACTATTGCCTTATAACATAAGTCTCTCATAGTACTTTGTAAATACTGTTTTACTACAAATCTTTTTAAAGCACCTAAGCTCACCAAAGCTTAATAATTAATATTTTTCCAATCCTAATTATTTGATTAACAACTGTTAAAACAGATATGTTACAAAAATTGATAGCAAGCATATTATTAACTGCCTACCTGACAATTCTTATTCGTCCGGCAGTACCGGTATGGGATTATGCTATCAACTATAAAAATATCGTTAAATACAAATGCATGAACAAGGACAAACCTTGGATGCATTGCAACGGCAAATGCCATTTGCGAAAAGAACTCAACAAAGTCATGGATGACGAAAAAAATCCGGCTAAGAAAAAAATTATCCTCAACAACAAACTAAAAGAATTTACCAATTATTTTAGAAAAGAATTGATTACCTCATACTTTTCAAAATTATTTATCCTTCACGAAAAAGAAATTTACTATACATCCAGTCCTTTTAAAGGTTACCTTTCTCAATTGTTTAGACCACCGCCTGTTTTTTTATTCACATAATAATGAATATGTATGCTTTTTGCAATTTTGATTATGTAATGTGTAAGAAAAAAATCTCTATAAACAACGGAGATTTATCCTCACGATGGCCATCAAATTGATACGACAAGAAGCATATTAAAGTTTTATAAATCAATTGAATAAAAAAAGCAAAACAATGAAAAAATTATTCATCGTATTTCTTTTGTTGACAGGTCATATCTATGCCCAAAACAAAAGCATTACAGGCAAAGTTATCGATGCCGACAACAAAGCACCCGTAGTTGGTGCAACGGTCATCGTTAAAGCCGGACAAGAAAAAACCATAACAGATATTTATGGTGTTTTTCATATCAATGTCAAACCCGGAAGTCTGCTAGTGATCAGTGCGCCAAACTTTAAATCAACAACGCTTAAGGCAAAAGATGATTTAATTGTGGCATTGGTAAGAAAATCCATTTCACTGGACGAAGTCATAATCAAAGCAGATCCGTTAGAAGATATCACCCACTCGGTAGTGGTAACGGATGAAGTCGTAAAAGGCAGTCAACCGCGTAATGTTGCCAGCTTGTTTGACAACATTCCCGGATTTAGTATCCAAAAACGAAGCGCGACTGCTATGGAGCCATCTTTACGTTCTTTTAAATACGAAGAAATGAACATCAAATACGATGGAGGCAACAAAATGGTCAACGCTTGCCCCAACCGTATGGATCCGATAACGGCACACGTCATACCCGAATCCGTTCGTAAAATTGAAGTGGTTAAAGGTCCTTTTACGGTGCGTTTCGGTCAAGTCTTTGGCGGCATGGTAAATATGATCACCAAACAACCGACACCCGATTATTTTGGATGGCACGGTGGCTTACAATCCGGCTATGAAACCAATGGAAACAATTTGGTTTTACGAGCCAACTTATTGTATGCAGCCAAAAAATTTGATGTAAACGTAGATGGTGAGCATCGTAATTTTGGCGATTATACAGACGGCACCGGAGTGGTAACACCTGCCGGATTTAAAACCGACAGTTATGCGGTAAAATTGGGTTACAATCCGACAAGCAACCAACGATTGCAGGTTAATTGGCATCAAAAATTCGGAAGCGATATCAAGCACGCCGGATTGCCAATGGATTCACCCAAGGACGACAGTTACCTTGCCGGAATCGACTATAAAATCAAAAAAGTATCGAAAAAAGTAAAGTATGTACAGTTTAAATCGTACTATTCTTATGTCGATCACTTGATGACCAATGGTTACGGTATGGACAAACCACGTTCTAATTATCCGGGGATTGATGCGCGCACGCCTGTCAATTCCAAAACGATGGGCGGTAAGTTTGAAGTTGCTTTAACACCAAAAAAATCTTGGTTGATTTACACAGGATTGGATGCGGACATTATCAAACGCAATGGCACCAAAAAGGTTGTTGTTAACAACAATCCCAATACAGGTGTGCCCTTAGATCCACCATTGGTTAAAATGATGAAAGTCTGGCAAAATGCTTATATCAATGATTATGGTATTTTTGCCGAAGCTAATAAAAAGCTCAATGACACATATTACCTGACTTTTGGTTTACGAACGGATTATGTCAGCTCACAAGCCCTGGATCCGGCACAAGGTTTTATGGATATTTACGGTAAGGTCGATCAGCAAACAGATTTGACGATTGGCGGTAATGTGTCCGTTAAGTACAAAAAAGACCATTTGCAAATGCAGTTGGCTTACGGACGGGGCACTCGAACTGCCTCGATGTTAGAACGATATATTTACCGTTTTACAGTAGGGAGAGACAGCCGTGAGTATATTGGTAACCC
>JANTGO010000028.1 GCA_024763015.1 Flavobacteriaceae bacterium | reverse complement strand
CCTTCTTTGATACCTCTTGATAATATTTTGGTATTGGTCACAAAAATATCATCGCCTACCAATTGGATTTTACCACCTAACAATTCTTGTTGAATTTTCCAACCTTCCCAATCATCCTCTGCCATACCATCTTCAATGGATACAATAGGATATTTATTGACCAATTCTAATAAATATTCCGCTTGTTCTTTAGAGGAACGTTTTGCGCCGTTTTTGCCTTCAAAAATCGTATAATCATATACGCCATCTTTATAGAATTCTGATGAAGCAGGGTCTAATGCAATGCCAATTTGCTCGCCCGGTTTGTAGCCGGCTGCCGAAATGGCTTCTACTATAGTACTCAATGCGTCTTCTACTCCGGTAAAGTTGGGAGCAAAACCACCTTCATCACCAACGGCTGTTGACAAACCACGTTTTTTAATTATCGCTTTAAGATTGTGGAAAGTCTCCGTTGCCATTTTCATCGCTTCTGCAAAAGAAGTAGCACCATAAGGCATAATCATAAATTCTTGAAAAGCAATAGGGGCATCCGAATGCGAACCGCCATTCACCACGTTCATCATCGGTACAGGCAAAGTTTTGGCACCTACCCCACCAATATATTTGTACAAAGGCATATTTGCCTCAATAGCTGCCGCTTTTGCAACTGCCAGCGAAACACCTAAAATAGCATTAGCGCCCAATTTGGATTTATTTTCGGTTCCATCAATGGCAATCATTAATTTATCGATTTCTAATTGATCTTCCACTTGCATTCCTACTACTTCAGGTGCAATCAGTTCTTCTACGTTTTGAACAGCTTTAAATACGGATTTTCCCATATATCCATCACCGCCGTCGCGAAGTTCTACGGCCTCTAGCACACCTGTCGAAGCCCCTGATGGCACTGCAGCACGTCCTAAAACACCTAATTCGGTAATTACATCTACTTCGACTGTGGGATTGCCACGAGAATCGAAAATTTGTCTTGCTTTTATATCTAATATCATACTCATAATGGTAAATTTTTGTGCAAAGTTACGAAATATAAAAAGCCGATTGCATAAAACAAACGGCTTTTTTGTAAAGATTATACAAAGAAAATCTATTCTTCAGATTTTTCTTCAGTTGCAGTAGCTTCAGAGGCTTCAGTAGCCGGTGCAGCTGCTTTTTTTCTTCTTCTTCTTGTTTTCTTTTTGGCAGGTTTATCCGCATTATAAACGTCATTGTAGTCAACAAATTCGATTAAAGCCATTTCAGCGTTATCACCTAATCTGTTTCCTAATTTAATAATACGTAAATAACCTCCCGGTCTATCAGCTACCTTTGTAGATATTTCTCTAAAAAGTTCTGTAACCGCATCTTTATCACGCAAATAACTAAAAACAACTCTACGGTTATGTCCTGTGTCATTTTTCGATTTTGTGACTAATGGTTCTAGATACACTCTTAAAGCTTTTGCTTTGGCAAGTGTCGTATTTATTCTTTTATGTTTAATCAAAGAGCTACCCATGTTGGCCAACATAGCTTTTCTATGCCCTGATTTTTTTCCTAAATGGTTAAATTTCTTTCCGTGTCTCATAACCTATATTTAACTTTTATTCTTCTAATTTATAATTTGAAAGGTCCATTCCAAAGGTAAGCCCTTTCTTATCAACCAATTTCTCTAATTCTGTTAATGATTTTTTTCCGAAATTTCTAAATTTCATCAAATCACTCTTATTATAACCTACCAGTTCACCTAATGTTTCAACATCAGCTGCTTTTAAGCAATTCAATGCTCTTACAGAAAGATCAAGGTCAACCAATTTAGTTTTTAACAATTGTCTCATGTGAAGGGATTCTTCATCATACGTTTCTCCTTCAGATGAAATATCATCGTCTATAGAGATACGCTCATCAGAGAAAAGCATAAAATGTTGAATCAATATTTTTGCAGCCTCGGTAAGTGCATCTTTAGGGTGTATGGAACCATCCGTTTCCAATTCGATGATCAATTTATCATAATCCGTTTTTTGTTCTACCCTAAAATCCTCAACGGCATATTTAACATGCTTAATCGGTGTGAAAATAGAGTCGATAAAAATGGTTCCAAAAGCTACATCGTGTCTTTTATTTTCTTCAGCAGGAACATATCCTCTACCTTTGTCGATAACGAACTCAAAGTTTAAGGCAACTTTTGGGTCAAGATGAAGAATTTCCAATTCGGGGTTTAAGATTTGAAATCCGGAAATATATTCTTGCAAATCACCGGCTGTCAATACGTCTTTTCCTGTAAAAGAAACTTTAACATTCTCTTTATCGATTCCTTCAACTTGGTTTTTAAATCTAATTTGCTTAAGATTTAAAATAATTTTAGTTACATCTTCTAAAACACCGTCCATTAATGTAAACTCATGGTCCACACCTTCAATACGGATAGAAGTAATTGCGTAACCTTCTAAAGAGGACAAAAGCACCCTTCTCAAAGCGTTACCAACGGTTAATCCGAAACCCGGTTCAAGGGGTTTAAATTCGAACTTTCCAAAACGCTGATCGGAATGAATTTGAAATACTTTATCGGGTTTTTGAAAATTTAATATTGCCATAAGTTTATGCTTATTATTTAGAGTATAATTCGACAATCAAATGTTCTTGAATATTTTCAGGAATTTGAACTCTTTCCGGACGATTTACAAACTCGCCTTCCATTTTTTCATCATTCCATTTCAACCATTCATAATTTGATTTATTGTGTTCTAAAGACTCATTGATTACCAATAATGATTTAGACTTTTCACGCACACCTACAACATCACCCGGGTTTAATTGGTATGAAGGAATATTTACCACTTCACCATTTACTGTAATGTGTCTGTGCGAGACTAATTGACGGGCACCACGACGTGAAGCTGCCAATCCGAATCTGTAAACGACATTATCTAATCTAGATTCTACCAATTGCATCAAAACTTCACCGGTATTACCACCTTGACGAGAAGCTTTTACAAAAAGATTACTAAATTGTTTTTCTAAAATACCATAAGTATATTTCGCTTTTTGCTTTTCTGTTAATTGAATAGCATATTGCGATTTTTTACCTCTTCTACGGTTGTTTCCATGTTGTCCGGGGGGATATTTTCTTCTTTCAAAGCTTTTATCTTCCCCATATATTGCTTCGCCAAATTTTCTGGCGATTTTTGTTTTTGGTCCTGTATATCTTGCCATAATTCAATAATTTATTATACTCTTCTTCTTTTAGGTGGTCTACAACCGTTGTGGGGTAAAGGTGTCACGTCAATTATTTCCGTAACTTCAATACCACTGTTATGTATAGTTCTGATAGCGGATTCTCTACCGTTTCCGGGTCCTTTTACATACACTTTCACCCTTCTCAAGCCGGCTTCATAAGCAACTTTTGCAGCATCTTCTGCAGCAACTTGAGCAGCATAAGGTGTATTCTTTTTAGATCCTCTAAAACCGTTTTTTCCGGCTGATGACCAAGAAATAACTTCTCCGTTCTTGTTAGCAAGAGAAATAATTACATTATTAAACGTTGCTTGAATAAATGCTTTTCCGTTAGGATCAACTTTTACCTTTCTTTTTTTTGCTTTGGAATTGGATTTAGCCATAATCTCTACTTACTTTTATTTAGTTGCTTTTTTCTTGTTAGCAACAGTTTTTCTTTTACCTTTTCTTGTTCGTGAATTATTTTTTGTTCTTTGTCCACGCAATGGCAATCCGGCTCTATGGCGAATGCCTCTATAACTACCGATATCCATCAATCGTTTGATATTCAATTGCGTTTCAGAACGAAGTTCACCTTCAATTCTATAATCTGCAATTGTTTTTCTAATACCAGCAACATCGGAATCGTTCCAATCTTTTACTTTTTTATCTTCATCTACTCCGGCTTTTGCCAAAATTTCTTTTGCTCTTGATCTGCCTACTCCATAGATATAGGTTAGACCAATAACGCCTCTTTTATTTTTTGGTAAATCTACCCCTGCTATTCTTGCCATAATTATCCTTGTCTTTGTTTATGTTTCGGATTTTTTTTGTTTATTACATACAAGCGACCTTTTCTTCTGACGATGATGTCATCCGGGGTCCTTTTTTTTACTGATGCTCTTACTTTCATATGTATATTCTTTTATTTTTTAATCGGTTACATATGTAACCTCGATAATGCTTATTTATGTGAGGCTTTATCAAGGTCGTTTCATACGTATTCTGATTTTAGCCTAAGCTATAACTTCAATTAATTTTTAGTATCTATAAGTTATTCTCCCTTTAGTTAAGTCATAAGGACTTAATTCAATTTTTACTTTATCACCAGGTAACAATCTGATGTAGTGCATACGCATTTTTCCGGAAATATGAGCGGTTATTACGTGTCCGTTTTCCAACTCAACTTTAAACATTGCATTTGACAATGCATCTTTGATGATTCCATCTACTTCTATTGCCGGTTGTTTAGCCATATTCTTATTTTTTTCTGCCTGATTTCATTAAACTATCATAATGACGATTCAACAAATATGCTTCTGCTTGTTGAATGGTATCCATAGCAACCCCAACCAAAATTAATAGCGAGGTTCCCCCATAAAACATCGCCCAAGAAATTTGCATTCCGGGAAATATATAATGTGCAAAATGAGGAAAAATAGCAATAAATGCCAAGAAAATTGACCCAGGAAAAGTTATTTTAGATAAAATCTCATCTAAATAATTAGCGGTATCAGTTCCCGGTCTTACCCCCGGAATAAAACCGTTACTTCTTTTTAAATCCTCTGCTATTTTAGTGGTTTGAACAGTAATTGCCGTATAGAAATAGGTGAAAATGATTACCATAATAGCAAATACAATATTATACCAAACACCAAACATGTCGGTAAAAGTCGTTTTCATCCAAACTGCCCAATCAGACTCTGATAAAGACCCAATCATACTTGGGAAAAACATTAATGCTTGTGCAAAAATGATAGGCATAACACCAGCAGCATTCAACTTTAAAGGCAAATATTGTCTGGCACCAAATATGTTTTTTTCATAACCACCTCCTACTGTACGCTGTGCATATTGCACAGGAACCGGACGATATGCTCTTACCAACATAATACTGGCAGCAATCACCAATAACCAAACTACAATCTCAAACAACAACACCATACTACCGCCGTGCGAGTTGGTAACACGATAGGTGAATTCTTGTAAAAATGCCTGAGGCATTCTAGCAATAATCCCTACCATAATCAACAATGAAATACCGTTACCAATACCCTTGTCTGTAATTTTTTCACCCAACCACATAGCAAATATAGTACCTGCAGAAAGGATAATCACAGAAAGTGTAACAAAAATAGCTGTATTATTGATCAAAAATGCCGATTTTGGAAGTTGTGCATATAAATTGTATACGTAACTGGGTCCTTGTATTAAGGTTACACCAATGGTTAGCCAACGTGTAATTTGGGTTATCTTCTTTTGACCACTCTCACCTGCTTTTTGAAGTTTTTGAAGATAAGGAACAGCCATTCCCATCAACTGAACGACAATAGAAGCCGAGATATAAGGCATGATACCCAAAGCAAAAATTGATGCTCTAGAAAAAGCGCCACCGGTAAAAGAATTTAATAAATCTAATATCGTATTACTACTGGTTTGTTTGCTTAGTGCTTCCAATTGTGTCGGGTCGATTCCAGGTAAGGAAACTTGCGATCCAAATCTATACACTAAAATTAAACCTAAAGTAAAGATAATTTTCTTCCTGAGCTCTTCTATGCCCCATATTGCTTTAATCGTATCAATAAACTTCTTCATAAAATATATTATAATAGTTCAACTTTACCACCGGCTGCTTCAATTGCATCTTTGGCTTTTTGAGAAAATTTGTGGGCATAAACCCTAAGAGGAGATTTCATCTCACCTCTAGCCAATACTTTGACCAATTCTCTTTTTGTAACCAAACCCAAATCGATAAAATCTTCAAATGTAATCACATCTTTGATTTTCTTATCATCGATAAGTTTTTGCAATGTATCCAAATTTACAGCTTGATAGGCAACTCTATTGATATTGGTAAAACCAAATTTAGGTACACGTCTGTATAAAGGCATTTGTCCACCTTCAAATCCGGGCGTTCTTGAATATCCTGAACGTGATTTGGCACCATTCATACCTCTGGTAGCAGTACCACCACGTTTAGAACCTTCTCCTCTACCTTTTCTTATATTATTCTTAACTGATCCCTTTGCGGGTTTAAGATTATGTAAATCCATGTTTCTTAATTTATTAAATTTCCTCTACGCTAATTAAGTGTCTCACTTTATCAATCATCCCTTGAATAACGGGTGTCAATTCGTGAACACGCTCTTGTCCTATTCCTCTCAAGCCTAAAGATTCCAAAGTTTTTTCTTGGGTTTTAGGTCTCTTTATGATACTTTTCACTTGTTTTACTCTAACTTTTGCCATTTCTTTAAATTTTATCCGTTAAAAACTTTATTAAGTGAAATACCTCTTTCTTTAGCTACTCTATGCGCATCACGCATGTTAAGCAAAGCATCCATCGTTGCTTTAACCACGTTATTTGGATCTGAAGACCCATGCGATTTGGTTAAAACATCATGTACACCTACAGATTCCAATACGGCCCTTACAGCACCACCTGCGATAACTCCGGTACCGGGAGAAGCCGGTTTTAAGAATATGCGTGCGCCACTGTATTTGCCCAATTGTTCATGAGGAATTGTTCCGTTAATAACGGGAATTCTAACCATGTTCTTTTTAGCATTATCGATAGCTTTTTGTATAGCATCAGGAACTTCTTTTGCTTTTCCCATACCATATCCTACAACGCCGTTTTTATCACCAACAACCACAATTGCAGCAAAACTAAAAGTTCTACCACCCTTGGTTACTTTGGTAACTCTGTTTACGGCAACCAAACGGTCTTCTATTTCAAGTCCACCGGGTTTTACTCTTTCTATATCTTTATATTTATCAAGCATATCTTAAAATTTTAATCCTCCTTTTCTAGCACCATCTGCTAATGATTTAACGCGTCCGTGATATAAAAATCCGGAACGGTCAAATGCAACATTTGTAATGCCTTTATCTAAAGCCACTTTGGCGATACTTTCACCAACTTTTCCTGCTATTTCAACTTTAGTTCCTTTAGAACCTGCAATATCTTTTGCTTTTGAAGAAACAGCAGCTAAAGTAACACCGTTTAAGTCATCAATAATTTGTGCATAAATCTCTTTGTTACTTCTAAATACAGAAAGTCTAGGGGTACTAGGCGTACCTGACACAACCTTTCTGATTCTTTTCTGAATTCTTCTTCTTCTATCTAATTTACTTAGTTTCATAATCTTACCTTAATTAAGCTGTTTTACCTGCTTTTCTTCTTATTTCTTCACCTACATATCTCACACCTTTTCCTTTGTAAGGCTCAGGCTTACGGAAAGATCTTATTTTTGCTGCAATATGACCTATCAATTGTTTATCAAATGAAGTCAATTTTACGATTGGGTTCTTTCCTTTTTCCATAGTGGTTTCAACTTTTACTTCTTTGGGTAATTCAATCATAATGTTATGAGAAAATCCCAAAGACAAATCTAAAAGTTGACCTTGATTGGTTGCTTTATAACCTACACCGACCAATTCCAATTCTTTTGTCCAACCTTTTGAAACACCTTCAATCATGTTAAACAATAAAGAACGAAACAGTCCGTGAAAAGCTTTATGTTCTTTGCTTTCTGAAGGACGTATAACATCTATTACACCATCCTTTATTTCAAACGTAATACCACCTTTAATCTCTTGGGTTAATTCACCCAATTTTCCTTTAACAGTAATCAAATTATCTTTGATATCAACTGTTACGCCTTCTGGTATTGTTACGGGTTTAAATCCTATTCTTGACATAGTTCAATTTTTATTAATATACGTAACATAAAACTTCACCACCCACATTTTCTCTGCGAGCTTGTTTACCGGTAATTACACCTTTAGAGGTCGATAATATAGCAATTCCCAAACCGTTTAATACTTTGGGCATTTCGTCAACATTGACATATTTTCTTAAACCGGGTTTACTAACTCTTTCCAGTTTTTTAATCACCGGTTGTTTATTGTCTTTGTCGTATTTGAGTGCTATTTTAATCGTTTCTCTAAATCCTTCTTTTTCAAATTTATAACTTAAGATATAACCTTGATCAAATAAGATTTTAGTCATTTCTTTTTTTAAATTTGATGATGGAATGGTTACCACTTTATGTCCTGCACCTTGTGCATTTCTAATTCTTGTTAGAAAATCTGCTATTGGATCTGTGTTCATTTTGTCTAATTTTTATTTACCAACTGGCTTTTTTCACGCCCGGTATCAATCCTTGATTAGCCATTTCTCTAAAAGTAACACGAGAAATACCAAAAACTCTCATATATCCTTTAGGACGACCGGTAATTTTACATCTATTATGCATTCGGATAGGTGATGCATTTTTAGGAAGTTTTTGCAATCCTTCCCAGTCACCCGCCTCACGCAAGGCTTCTCTTTTAGCAGCGTATTTTGCTACTAATTTTGCGCGTTTGCGTTCACGAGCTTTCATTGATTCTTTTGCCATATTATTTTTTCTTTTTAAAAGGTAAACCTAATTCTGTTAATAAAGCTTTAGCTTCTTTATCTGTACGTGCGGTGGTTACAAATGTAATATCCATTCCATTGATTTTGTTGATTTTATCAAAATCAATTTCGGGGAAAATAATTTGTTCCGTTACACCCAGTGTATAGTTTCCTCGACCATCAAATCCATCGGCTTTAATACCTTGAAAATCTCTTACACGAGGCAAGGCGATAGTAATCAATCGGTCTAAGAATTCATACATTTTATCCCTTCTCAACGTAACTTTGGTGCCGATAGGCATTCCTTTTCTCAATTTGAATGCTGCAACGTCCTTTTTTGAGAAAGTTACTATTGGTTTTTGTCCTGTAATACTGGTTAATTCTTCTACAGCGTAATCAACTAGTTTTTTATCAGAAACGGCATCACCTACACCTCTATTAACAACAATCTTGGTTAATTTTGGTGTTTGCATTACATTCTTATATCCGAACTCTTTTTTTAAAGCGTCGATGACACGTTCGTTATATTCTTTTTCTATTCTTGGTGTATACTCTTTCATAACTAAATGACTTCTCCTGATTTTTTGGCAACTCTAACTTTCTTACCATCCTTCACTTCATAACCAACGCGTGTGGCTTTTTTCGATTTTGGATCGATTAAAGCTACATTTGAAATATGAATAGGGGCTTCTTTTTCTTCAATACCACCTTGAGGATTTTCTGTACTGGGTTTAACATGTTTTTTAATCATGTTTACTTGTTCCACAATAACGCGATCCTTGTCTTTTAGTATCTTAAGTACTTTGCCTTTTTTTCCTTTATCCTTACCGGTAAGTATCGTTACCTCATCCCCGGTTTTAATTTTAAACTTTTTCATTATACTTTAGATTTTATAAAACTTCAGGGGCTAATGATACAATTTTCATAAACTTTTTATCACGCAACTCTCTGGCAACGGGGCCAAAAACACGTGTTCCTTGCATTTCGCCGGTGGTGTTCAATAAAACAATTGCATTATCTTCAAATCTTATATAAGAACCATCCGCTCTTCTGACTTCTTTTTTTGTTCTTACCACAACACCGGTTGATACGGCACCTTTTTTTACGGTACCATTTGGGGTTGCTACTTTTACTGCAACGACAACTTTGTCACCTAATGAAGCATATCTTTTTTTGGTTCCGCCTAAAACGCGAATAACCAATGCTTCTTTGGCGCCGGTATTATCAGCTACTTTAACTCTTGACTCTTGTTGTAACATAACTATTTAGCTCTTTCTAAAATTTCAACTAATCGCCATCTTTTGGTTTTACTCAAAGGACGGGTCTCCATTATTTTTACTTTATCACCCACATTGCAATCGTTTTTCTCGTCATGCACTACGTATTTTTTTGTTTTGTGTACAAATTTTCCGTAAAGGGGGTGCTTCATTCTCTTAACTTCGGTAACAACAATGGTTTTATCCATTTTGTTTTTGGCAACTAAACCAATACGTTCTTTTCTTAAATTTCTTGTTTTGCTTTCCATTTCCAAATATTTTTTAGTTACCTCGTTGATTTAGTTCCGTCATCATCTTAGCAATATCCTTTCTGATTTTACGGATTTCCATCGGGTTTTCTAATGGTGTAACAGCGTGGCTTAATTTTAAGCTGGCATATTTCTTTTTAAAATCGCCCAAACGTTCTTTTAGTTCGGCCAATTCCATATTTCTTATTTCAGACATTTTCATAATTTACTTATTTTTGTTGAAACTCTGGTGCTACGATAAATTTCGTTTTAATAGGGAGTTTTTGTGCAGCCAAACGAAGTGCTTCTTTAGCAACTTCCATCGGTACACCATCCACTTCAAACAATACTTTACCGGGTCTCACAACGGCCGCCCAATATTCAACATTACCTTTTCCTTTACCCATCCTTACCTCTAAGGGTTTTTTAGTGATTGGTTTGTCTGGAAATATCTTAATCCATAACTGACCTTCCCTTTTCATATAACGGGTCGCAGCAACACGAGCAGCTTCGATTTGACGAGCGGTCATCCAAGTTTCTTCCAATGCTTTAATACCATAAATGCCATAAGCTAATTGGTGTCCTCTTTGGGAATTCCCTTTCATTTTTCCTTTTTGCTGCTTGCGATGTTTATATCTTTTCGGTTGTAACATTTTCTACAATTTTAAATATAAAATTATTTTCTTCTTCTATTTCCTCTTGATTTTCTATCGTCTTTTTTAGACAACCCAACCATAGGAGAAAGATCTCTTTTACCGTAAACTTCGCCTTTCATAATCCACACTTTTATACCCAAACGGCCATAAGTTGTGTGCGCTTCCTCTAGTGCATAATCAATATCTGCTCTAAAGGTAGAAAGTGGAATTCTACCATCTTTATAACTTTCAGAACGAGCCATCTCTGCACCGTTTAGTCTTCCTGAAATTTGAACTTTAATACCTTCGGCATTCATTCTCATTGTGGAAGCAATCGTGCTTTTTACTGCTCTTCTGTACGAAATTCGATTTTCAATTTGACGGGCAATATTTTGCGCCACCAATGTTGCATCTAATTCCGGTCTCTTAATTTCAAATACATTTACTTGAACACTTTTTCCGGTTAACTTTGCTAACTCACCTTTAAGCAAATCAACTTCTGCACCTTGTTTACCGATAATGATACCGGGACGAGAAGTTGTAATTGTAACCGTTACAATTTTTAGCGTTCTTTCAATGATTACTTTTGAAATATTGGCTTTTGGTAACCGTGCTTTAATATATTTTCTAATCTTGTGATCTTCTGCAATTTTATCACCATAGTCTCTTCCGCCATACCAGTTAGAATCCCATCCTTTGATGATTCCTAATCTATTTCCTATTGGATTTGTTTTTTGTCCCATACTACTTTGAAATTAACTATTTTTTTCTCCTAAAACTATGTTTATCTTGCTGGATCTTTTTCTAATTCTATGGGCTCTTCCTTGAGGTGCCGGTTGAATTCTTTTTAACATCCCTTTTTGTTCGGCTGTAATGGTTTTGATATAAAGACCTGCGTCTTCAATATTTTTATCCTCATTTTTAGCTTCCCAATTTGCAATAGCACTCAATAAAAGTTTTTCAACAACTGACGCACTTTTATTAGGTGTGAATTTTAAAACGCCTAAGGCACGAGCGACATCCATTCCTCTAACCATATCCAAAACGATTTTGGTTTTTTTGGCGGATACACCGTGATTTGACAGGCTTGCAAAAGCAACTTTCTTCTTATTTTCTTTGATGGCTTGCGCCATTAAATGTTTTCTACGTCCCATAATTCCTATTTTTTGCCTTTATTTTTTTTATCACCGGCATGTCCTCTAAAACTTCTGGTTGGTGAGAATTCTCCCAATTTGTGTCCTACCATATTTTCAGTTACATACACCGGAATAAATTGACGTCCGTTATGAACAGCAATAGTATGTCCAACAAAATCAGGCGTAATCATTGACGCTCTAGACCAAGTTTTTACTACTGTTTTCTTACCAGATTCTTGATTGGCAAGAATCTTTTTCTCTAATTTATAATGAACATAAGGTCCTTTTTTTAACGATCTAGCCATATCTTATTTCTTTCTACGTTCAATTATGTGTTTATTACTATATTTTTTCTTAGATCTGGTTCTGAATCCTTTTGCAGGAATACCGTTTTTAGATCTTGGATGTCCACCGGAGGCACGACCTTCACCACCACCCATGGGGTGATCAACAGGGTTCATAACCACAGGTCTTGTTCTTGGTCTTCTTCCTTTCCATCTGCTTCTACCGGCTTTACCTGACACTTCCAATTGGTGGTCTGAATTTGACACTACACCAACTGTAGCAAAAGCTTCAACCAAAACCAAACGCGTTTCACCTGAGGGTAATTTAATAGTGGCATATTTACCGTCTCTTGCCATAAGCTGTGCAAAAGTACCGGCACTTCTTGCCATTAATCCACCTTGACCCGGTTTGAGTTCAATATTGTGAATGATGGTTCCTAAAGGAATTTTTTTAAGCGGTAATGCATTACCTGTATCAGGCGTTGCGTTTTCACCGGACATCAGTTTTTGTCCAACTTTTAAACCATTTGGTGCAATGATATATCGTTTTTCACCATCGGCATAACTCAATAAAGCAATAAAAGCCGATCTATTGGGATCGTATTCTATCGATTTAACGATTGCAGGCACATCAACTTTTTCTCTTTTAAAATCAATGATTCTATATTTTTGCTTGTGACCGCCGCCTCTGTGAGGTGCGGTAATTCTACCTTTTTTATTTCTTCCAGCGGACTTTTTCTTACTTGCCAACAAACTTTTTTCGGGTTTGCTAGTCGTAACTTCGTCAAACATGTTGACGACTCTAAAACGTTGTCCGGGGGTTATCGGTTTTAATTTTCTTACTGCCATTTTCTTAGATATTGTTATAGAAATCTATACTTTGACCTTCTGCTACTTCAACAATTGCTTTCTTATACGCATTTGTTTTTCCAGATACAACGCCACTTTTAGTAAAACGTGTTTTTCTCACAGGTGGATAATTCATGGTTCTTATAGCCAAAACTTCCACACCGAATAATTCTTCAATTGCTTTTCTGATCTCAATTTTATTAGAATTTTTATCAACCACAAAACCATAGCGATTAAATTGCTCGGTTTCAGACATCATTTTTTCTGTTAAAATTGGTTTTATTATAATACTCATAACACGCTAAAATTTAAAAATTTGCTTCAATTTTAGAAATTGAATCCTCAGAAATGACCAATTTTCCAGCATTTAAAATTTCATAAGTATTTAAACTTAAGCCATTTACAAGTTTGGAGTTTGGTAAATTACGGGATGACAAATATACATTTTTATTTGGATTAACAAACACAAATGTAGATTTTTTATTATCTAAATCTAATGATTTCAATACTTTGGCAAATTCTTTGGTCTTGGGCGCTTCTAATTCGAAGTTTTCTACCACCATAATATTACCATCTTTAAGCATAGAACTCAAAGCTGATTTACGTGCCAATTGTTTTACTTTTTTATTCAATTTGAATGAATAATTTCTTGGTCTCGGTCCAAAAACACGTCCACCACCTTTAAACAAAGGGTTTCTGATGGCGCCGGCTCTTGCGGTACCTGTACCTTTTTGTTTCTTAATTTTACGAGTACTTCCTCTTACCTCTCCGCGTTCTTTTGCTTTGTGGGTTCCTTGTCTTTGGTTAGCCAAATATTGTTTTACAGCTAAATAGACTGCGTGTTCGTTCGGCTCTATTGCAAATACCTCTTTAGAAAGTTTCACTGTTCTACCGGTATCTTTTCCCTTACTATCGTATACTTTCAATTCCATTATTTCTTAATTATTAAGTAAGCGTTTTTATGTCCGGGGACACTTCCTTTGACGATTAAGAGATTTTGTTCAGGAATCACTTTCATGACTTGCAAATTTTGAACGGTAATATTTTCACTACCCATATGCCCGGCCATTCTCATTCCTTTAAAAACTCTTGATGGATCTGATGATGCACCAATTGATCCCGGTGCTCTCAATCTATTGTGTTGCCCATGAGTTGCTTGTCCAACACCTTTAAATCCGTGTCTTTTTACAACTCCTTGGAAACCTTTTCCTTTTGATATACCTGAAACATCAACAAATTCTCCTTCAGCAAAAACATCTGCTACAGAAATTTCATCTCCTAATTTCACTTCTTTTTCATAATCCTGGAACTCAATGACTTTTCTTTTAGGAGACACACCTGATTTTTCAAAGTGCCCACGAAGGGCTTTGGGGGTGTTTTTCTCTTTTTTGTCATCGAAACCAAGCTGCACAGCGTCGTACCCGTCAACTTCTTTGGTTCTGACCTGGGTAACGTAATTCGGACCTGCTAAGATAACGGTAACGGGAATATTCTTTCCGTTAGCGTCAAAAATGCTGGTCATTCCTACTTTTTTTCCTATTATACCCGACATTTATTTTAATTTAATTGTTATCAAACTTTTATCTCTACTTCTACGCCACTCGGCAATTCCAATTTCATCAAAGCATCAACTGTCTTTGGTGAAGAGCTATAGATATCCAACAATCTTTTATGAGTGTTCAATTCAAATTGCTCTCTGGATTTTTTGTTTACGTGAGGCGATCTCAAAACGGTAAAAATTCTTTTGTGTGTTGGTAACGGAATGGGTCCTGTTACAACTGCACCGGTACTTTTTACAGTTTTTACGATTTTTTCGGCTGATTTGTCAACCAAATTGTGATCGTATGATTTTAATTTTATTCTTATTTTTTGAGCCATGTCTTAAAATTTATCCATTAACTTTTTCAATTACTTCTTCTGCTATATTCTTAGGGGTTTCCGTAAAATGTGAAAACTCCATAGAAGATGTAGCACGTCCTGACGACAATGTTCTCAAAGTCGTTACATATCCAAACATTTCTGAAAGAGGCACAGTAGCTTTAATTACTTTAGCACCGGCTCTTTCATCCATACTTATCACTTGTCCTCTACGACGATTTAAATCGCCAACGATATCACCCATATTTTCTTCAGGTGTTACCACTTCCAATTTCATTATAGGTTCTAACAAAACCGGTTTTGCTTTTTTGGCAGCCGTACGGAAACCTAATTTTCCGGCCAACTCAAAAGAAAGCGAGTCAGAATCTACAGGATGAAAAGAACCATCGACCAATGTTACTTTCATCGATTCTACTTCAAATCCTGCTAAAGGACCTGTTTTCATAGCTTCTTTAAAACCTTTTTCAACAGAAGGAATATATTCTCTGGGAATTGATCCTCCTTTAATTTCGTTTATAAATTCTAATCCTAATTTTCCTTCTTCAGCAGGCTCTAATTTGAAAATAATATCCGCAAATTTACCACGACCACCAGATTGTTTTTTATAAACTTCTCTATGATCTACTGTTGCAGAAATAGCTTCTTTGTACTCAACTCTAGGTTGACCTACATTTACTTCTACTTTAAATTCTCTTCTTAAACGATCAACAATAATTTCCAGGTGAAGTTCACCCATACCGGAAATAATAGTTTGACCGGAAGCTTCATCCGTTTTTACTTGAAAAGTTGGATCTTCTTCGGCCAATTTAGCCAAAGACATTCCCAATTTGTCAACATCAGCTTTTGTTTTGGGTTCTACGGCAATACCGATAACGGGATCGGGAAAATCCATTGATTCTAAAACGATAGGTGCCTTAACATCAGATAAGGTGTCACCCGTTTTAATGTCTTTAAAACCAACACCGGCGGCAATATCACCTGCTTCTACTCGTTTAATAGGATTTTGTTTATTAGAATGCATTTGGTAAATACGCGAGATACGTTCTTTTTTACCGGAACGATTATTTAACACATAAGAACCGGCATCCAAAAATCCGGAATACGCTCTAAAAAATGCCAAACGGCCTACAAAAGGGTCTGTTGCAATTTTAAAGGCTAATGCTGCAAATGGATCATTTGTGTTTGGGTGTCTTAATTCTGCTTCACCGGTATCAGGATTGGTCCCTTCAATAGCTTCTATATCTAAAGGAGAAGGTAAATAACGCATCACACCGTCAAGCATTGCTTGTACACCTTTGTTTTTAAAGGCAGAACCGGCAAACATAGGAATAATAGACATATCGATAGTGGCAGCTCTTAGCGCAGCTATTATCTCATCTTCAGTAATAGAGTCTTCATCTTCAAAGAATTTTTCCATTAAACCTTCATCATATTCGGCAACCGCTTCTACTAAAAGTGTTCTGTATTTTTCGACATCGTCAGCCAATTCAGCAGGAATTTCTATTTCCTCAAAAGTCATTCCTTTATCTTCCTCGTTCCAAACGATTGCTTTTTTAGAAATTAAATCTACAACACCTTTAAAATCAGCTTCATCGCCTATAGGCACTTGTAAAGGAACAGGATTGCCACCCAACATTTCTTTTACTTGATTACATACATTAAAAAAATCGGCACCTTGACGGTCCATTTTATTAACGAATCCTATTCTAGGCACCTTATATTTATCGGCTTGTCTCCAAACGGTTTCGGATTGCGGCTCGACACCGTCAACGGCACTAAACAATGCGACCATACCATCTAAAACACGTAATGAGCGTTCTACTTCAACGGTAAAATCAACGTGACCGGGTGTATCAATAATGTTTACAGTATATTTCTCTCCTCTATAAGGCCATTCACACTGTGTAGCTGCTGAAGTAATGGTAATACCGCGTTCTTGCTCCTGCTCCATCCAGTCCATAGTGGCAGCACCATCATGTACTTCACCAATTTTATGACTGATACCTGTATAGTATAATATACGCTCCGTTACAGTTGTTTTACCTGCATCGATATGAGCTGCAATTCCAATATTTCTTACTTTACTTAAATCTTTTGCCATTGCTTCTTTTTCTTAAAATCTAAAATGTGAGAATGCTTTATTGGCTTCTGCCATTCTGTGTGTATCGGTTTTCTTTTTAACCGCCCCACCTTCTTCTTTATAAGCAGCTAAAATCTCAGCAGCCAATTTTTGGGCAAATGATTTCTCATTTCTTTTTCTTGTAAATGTAATCATCCATTTCATGGCTAACGACACTTTTCTTTCCGATCTGATAGGCATCGGGATTTGGAAAGTCGCCCCTCCAACCCTTCTACTTCTCACCTCAACGTGAGGCATTACATTTGATAATGCTGCTTTCCATATTTCCAATGCAGATTTTTCGTCATCACCTTTTCTTTTATCAACGATCTCTAAAGCATCGTAAAATAAATTAAAAGCGAGGGATTTTTTTCCGTTCCACATTAAATTGTTAACAAATCTTGTAACCAAGGTATCGTTAAATTTAGGATCCGGTAAAATTTGTCTTTTCTTAGGTCTTCCTTTTCTCATTTCTTAATTTTTTTCAATTACTACTTTTTGGGTCGTTTCGTTCCGTATTTGGATCTACGTTGTGTTCTTCCATCTACTCCGGCCGTATCTAACGCACCGCGAATAACATGGTATCTTACTCCAGGTAAATCTTTTACCCTTCCACCTCTAACTAATACTATCGAGTGCTCTTGCAAATTGTGTCCTTCACCGCCGATGTATGCATTCACTTCGTTCCCGTTGGTCAATCTAACCCTGGCTACTTTACGCATAGCTGAATTAGGTTTTTTGGGAGTAGTTGTGTAAACACGCACACATACGCCACGTTTTTGCGGACTCGCTTTTAAAGCAGCCGATTTACTCTTCTTAGTTATTTTGGTTCTTCCTGTTCTAACTAACTGTTGAATTGTAGGCATATTTTATATATTTATTCTTTTTCGGACGGCAAAGATAGAAATATTTTTTTGTTTTTCAAACTGATTTCTACATATTTACAAAAAATATTAATCCTGCCGCCAATAAATCATTATTTATAATCGTTCTATCTAAATATTGGGGTTATATTAAACTCAAAAAAAATAAAGTTTTAACATAAAAACAACTTTTTCTTATATCGTTTGCATACTTTTGCAACTATTAAAAGACCAGAAGCCCGCTCAGAATAATGAAAAAAGAATTTCTACTTTTTGTGTTTTTACTTTATATCCAGTCGGTAGTTGGGCAAGAAAATAAAAGGATTTTAATCAACACTTCAGAAAATTCTAAAGATAGCATTATATCTTTACAAAAAAAACAACATTTACTCGGCTTAAAAATTCAAAAAATAAAAGATAAATATCAACTTGAAGGAATTAGCATTTCGGATACATTATATTTATATATAAAAAATAATCATGCAACCGATAGCATTACTACTAGTTTTGCACGACTAAATTCAATGCTTAAAATGTATAATGCAAAAATTTATAAAAAGGGATATATATTTAATGTATTAAAACCTGACAGTATT
>JANTGO010000027.1 GCA_024763015.1 Flavobacteriaceae bacterium | reverse complement strand
CTTCACCTTCCTTTTCCGCGATTTTGAGAATTTGAGCTGCTTCTTGTTTGGCTTTTTTGACAATGTCATCTGCTTTTTTTCGAGCAATGTTGATAATACTTGCGGCGCGCTTATTGTCTAATACGCCTTTGAGTAAGTAAGCTGTTATAAGACCTACTACTAATCCTATACCTATATATAAAATTGTATCCATTTGTTTATGTTTTTTTGGTTAAAAAAAAAGCCTGCACTTGTATACAAATTATGATTAAACCCCGATAAATCAGGTTTAGGACTAACTCATTGGTCAGATTTCCACTGTCAATCCGAAGATTAAAACCCAAAGTTTTGTGGCCGATCTTTACAACAAAGACTTATCCTTCTTAATATATTTGTGTTGAGTTTAACAAATAAATACAAGTACAGGCAGTTCTTAAATTTTATGATCTATTTCTATAATTCAATCAAATGATCTATTTTATCTTCAATCATTTTGATATCTGTTTTTTGTGTTCTTTTGAGATAATGTAACTCCGAAGCCAATTCAATCAATATCAAAGCTTGCACATCTTGAATATCTTTGATCGCATACTTTTTTTCGATATAATTCATTCGTTCCTCGATAAAACTGACAGATTTTCTCACAAATTCTTCTTCTGTCGGGGTAACTTTAAGCGGATAACTTCGTCCGGCTACCGATACCTTAATTTTAACTTTATCTTCCAAATGTCTTATTCTTTTAATGCTGTTATACAAAGATTTATTTCTTTGATTAAGCTATCAATTTTCTTTTTAGCTTCTTCATTACCTTCTCCACTACTGCCTTCAAATGCTTTTCCTATATCCCATTGCTCTTGTTTTGTTTTTAAGTCTGCTATTTCATCCTTCAAAACAAGTATTTGAGCATCTTTCTCTTTTAACATTTCCTCAAAATTAGCAATTTTTTGTTCGTAATCAAAATTTTGTTCGATTAGTTTTGAAATTTTTTGTTCTAAAATCGATAATTTTGTGAAAATTTGATCTTTCATATAGAAAACACATCATTTCTACAAAAATAAGTATTTTTTCTAACATGCAAAAATATTAACCCAAATTATTCACAGTTATTTCTATTACAAAGCCCAACTACCTCTCCGCTACCACACGAATCCTTTCGAGTGGTATTAAAAAAGTAAGAATTTAATAAAATCGACAAAGAATAAAATACGAACCATTGGGAGTAGGAACAAAATTTTGTGACCAAATTTACAATAAACCACACGAAAGGATTTGTGCGGTAGCAGGAAAATAAAGTTATTCCAAGAAATTATAAAAGAATATAAATCCGGCACTTCGGTACAATTTCAATTCCTTTCAGTCATTGAAATCACTCAGTGTCCTACACTTTGTGCTTTATTATCGTTTTGTACTTTTAGCAGTATCATAGGTGGCTGAGTGATTTTACGAAGAATGAGTAAAATTGTATCGAAGCCCCGTCATTAAAGCCGGATAATAATACTTATATTTTATTCTTTTCAATTCCCAAAAAAAACAACAGCAAGCCCAAAGATTTTCAAGATATTATAAAGGAATGTTTCCGTGTTTTTTGCTAGGATTTTCAACTTTCTTGTTTTGGGTCATCTCCAAAATCTGAATTAATCTTTTTCGTGTGTTTCTAGGCAAAATTATTTCATCTATATAACCCAATTCGGCAGCTTTGTACGGATTAGCAAATTTTTCGGTGTAATCCGATTTTATTTCTTGCAATTTTGTTTCGTCTGTCACATTTCTATATAAAATTTTAACGGCACCGTCCACGCCCATTACAGCTATTTCAGCAGTGGGATATGCCAAATTATAATCGGCACCGATATGCTTGCTATTCATCACGTCATAAGCACCGCCATAGGCTTTTCGGGTAATCAAAGTTATTTTTGGCACCGTTGCTTCTGAAAAAGCGTACAACAATTTAGCTCCGTGCTTAATGATACCGCCAAATTCTTGTGCCACACCGGGTAAAAATCCGGGCACATCGACCAAAGTAACAATAGGGATGTTAAAAGCATCGGCAAAACGTACAAATCTGGCTGCCTTGATCGAAGCATCAATATCCAAAACACCAGCTAAAAAATTGGGTTGGTTGGCTATAAAAGCAACAGTCTTTCCGCCCATTCGTCCGTAACCAATCACCATATTTTGAGCATAGGTTTCTTGTACTTCATAAAAAATACCATCATCTACTATGCCAGTGATAATCTCCTTGATATCATATGGTCTGTTGGGGTCAACTGGAACAATTTCGTCCAAATTATGATTAATCCTGTCAATAGGATCTGCCGTTAGCACAAACGGTGGTTTTTCCATATTGTTAGAGGGAATAAAACTAATCAATTCCCTAATCATCATAATGGCTTGCGCCTCATCTTCCGCCATTAAATGTGCCACACCGCTCTTAGAATTATGCGTAACTGCACCGCCCAATTCATCCTTAGTTACTTCTTCGTGGGTTACCGTTTTAATAACATCCGGACCGGTAATAAACATATAACTGTTTTGCTTGGTCATCAAAATAAAATCCGTAAGCGCAGGTGAATACACCGCCCCACCGGCACAAGGACCTAAAATCAAAGAAATCTGTGGAATAACGCCTGATGCCATCACATTGCGATGAAAGATGTCGGCATATCCCGCCAAACTAGCTACGCCCTCTTGAATACGAGCACCTCCCGAATCGTTTAAGCCAATAACCGGCGCCCCGTTTTTCATGGCTAAATCCATTATTTTTACAATCTTATTGGCATTTGTCCGGCTCAACGAACCACCAAAAACGGTAAAATCTTGCGAAAAAACATATACCAATCTCCCGTCAATTTTACCAAACCCGGCCACCACACCATCACCCGGTATTTTCTTGTCTGCCAAACCAAAATCATTGATGTTATGTGTAACGTATTTATCCATCTCAACAAAAGTGCCGGCATCCAAAAGCAAGTCGATGCGTTCACGCGCCGTTAACTTTCCTGCTTTTTTATGCTTTTCAATCCGAGCAACACCGCCGCCTTGTTCTGCCTCTTGGTTTCGCTTTTTTAATTCCTGATATTTATCTTGTAGTGTTTTCATTTATAGTTGCTTCTAAAATTGGTAAAAACGGCCGTTTCAATAATTGTTTGCCAGCACATAAAGATATAATATATTTTTAAATTCTAAAATGATTTTTTTGACTTTATTAGTATCTGTAAGAAAACACTCTAAAACTAAAAATGTTTTTTATTGCAATCTTTCAATTTTTTTTAATCCAGATTATATATTAGAAAAACGTAATGAGGCTTGGAAGCACAATAAAATATGGTTTTTTAGTAGTTTTAGCATAGCATCGCTATGGTTAAACTTAAAAAAATAGCGAAGCGATATATTTTGCAGTGATTTCAAGACGTAATAGATTTTGTAATGCATAATATGGGTTTTATCGTCTGATGCTCAAGCATCACCTCAAAAAAAGAAATTGAAAATCTCACTAATAAAAATTCATTTTATAAAATTTGTCTGTTTTCTGACAGACACTAATTAAAAAAAAATCATACATTTGAAAAATACATTTTTTTAACGCACATATTAAATAATTGACAAATGAATAAATTATTTTTTCTATTAACCCTCATCTATTTTGGGGCTTTTGCACAAGATAAATATCAAATTGAAGGTGTCGTCCTAGACCATAATAAACAGCCATTGAATGCTGTAAATGTAGGCATTAAAAATCATCCGAACATTGGATCATCTACCGATAAAAATGGCTTTTTTCACTTGGAAGTTGCACACGGAAACTACATATTAATCGTTCAGTATTTAGGTTTTGCTACAAAAGAAATTCCATTAAACATTAAAAAAAATACTTATCTGAACATCGTATTAGAATCGCAAAACACATCTTTGAATGAGATCGTGGTTAGTGTTAAAGAGACTTCTAAGAAAAAATTATATACTCTCATCGGCACCACACGTATTAAAATACAGAAAATCAAGCAAATACCTATGTTATTTGGCGAACGAGATGTGCTAAAAGCGGTACAATTACTTCCCGGTGTCAAAGCCACTTCCGAAGGTTCGTCCGGTTTTTCGGTGCATGGCGGCAGCAATGATCAAAACTTGATTTTACTAGACGGTGCGCCTATTTATCACCCTTCGCATTTATTTGGTTTCTTTTCGGTTTTTACCCCCGATGTCATCAAAGATTTACATTTATACAAAAGTTCTATTCCACCCACATTTGGCAATAGATTGGCTTCCATATTAGACGTCAGTAGTCGAAATGGCAATCAAAAAGAATATCATTTTGGCGGTAGTATTGGATTGATTTCGGCACAATTATTTGCAGAAGGACCTATCAAAAAAGACAAAGCATCATTTATCTTGGCAGCGAGACGAACTTATGCAGATTTGTTTACGCCCTTGCTTAAAAATGAAGATATCAGCAAAGCGAAAATTAATTTTTACGACCTAAACTTGAAATTGCACTTCGAATTGTCAAAAAAATCTGATTTATCCGTTACAGGCTACAAGGGTAGAGACGTTTATGTTCCCAATCCAAAATTTGATATGAATTACGGAAATGAAATAGGTGCTGTTCGATTTAAGCATCGGTTTAACAATCACTTTAAATCGAAAACACAATTGATTTACAGTAAATACGACTATGATATCAGTCTGCAAGACAATGTAGATCATCAAGATTATGATTTTGACATCGGGGTGGCTTTGAGCAGCCAGAATATTAAACAAGATTTTACCTATCAAATCAATCAGAAAAACAAACTAAATTTTGGAGCGGATTTGTTTTACCACAATATCAAACCCGGCACCATAAAAAACAATCGTAGTGAAAACATTGATTTAGAAAGCATCCCCGAACGCCATGCACTCGAAACCGGTCTTTATGCGCAACACCAAACGCGGTTGGGCAAGCGAATGAAACTCTCTTATGGGCTTCGTGCTTCCATTTTTTCTAGAATGGGACCCGAAACATTTTATAAGTTTAACGAACTGGGCGAAACCATCGATACGATTTATGCCGAAAAATTCAAATCGGTAAAAACCTTTACCAAATTAGCCCCTCGTGTTGCCCTAAATATCAAAGTACGAAAAGATATGGCACTTAAAATGAGTTATGACAGAACCTATCAATTTTTGCATTATCTCATCAACGATGCCACTACAACGCCAACCGATTTGTGGATTCCATCCGGTATCAATTTAAAACCGCAAAGCTCAGACCAATACAGCTTGGAAATCAACAAAGCATTTGGTGATCAATATTTCTTTAGCATAGGCGGTTATTACCGTGATATACAGAATATTACGGATTATAAAATCGGCACATCGATAGGGCTGAATTCGACGATTGAAAAAGACTTGTTACAAGGCATTGGACGTGCTTATGGCTTGGAAGTATTGTTTAAAAAATCAGTTGGAAAATTTACCGGATCGCTAGCTTATACACTATCAAAAACCGAAAAAAAATTCAACGAAGAAATCAACAATGGAAATTGGTATCCGGCTGCAGAAGACCATCCCAATGACATCAGCATTAGCGGTGTTTACAAATTTAGTAAAAGAGCTGAGTTGTCAGCACTTTGGGTTTTTTATAATGGAAGACCCATCACCTATCCGGCAGGGACTTATGAAGCACAAGGGCAAATTATCTTGTTTTTCTCACATAGAAATGCCAATAGACTGCCCGATTACCACCGTTTGGACTTGTCCTTTACCTTACATAATAAAGACTACAAAGTTTTTGACAATCAAAAAGTTAAAAAGAAATATCAATCCTCTTGGAATTTCTCGATATACAATGCTTATGCTCGCGACAATACGTATATGGTTAAATTCAAATACGATGAAGAAACTGAAAAAATCAATGCTTATCGTGTAACGCTATTCAAATTTATACCTTCTATTTCGTATCATTTTAGATTTTAACGCTAACAATTATCGCAAGGAAT
Source organism: Flavobacteriaceae bacterium (assembly GCA_024763015.1). Lineage (GTDB taxonomy): Bacteria > Bacteroidota > Bacteroidia > Flavobacteriales > Flavobacteriaceae > WGBX01. The sequence goes on along the minus strand of JANTGO010000027.1, from coordinate 13,221 downwards.
TGTACAAGGACAACAAAGAAAGTATAAACATAAGAATTGCCAAAAGCAATTTAAAATGCTTGGCAAATAATTGAAATCTGCCAAATAACTTTCTTGCATTGGCAGCATAAATTGAAAGTACTAAAAAAGCACCTAACGCTGCTCCGACTACGAAGAAACTAATCAAACCCTGTTTCAATATCAATAAATTTTGCATTTCCAATAAGGTACTGTAGGTAAAATAAAATGGAATTGCCATTGGATTTATCAAAGAAATAATCAAGCCGAACACAAAAGAATTGTGAATATTCAAACCTGATGTTGCAGGTCTATTTCTATGCTTGTATTGATAGTAAAACACAATTGCCAATAATAGGAATACAAAAACAGCTACATCGGTAAAAGATTGAATAACATTGGGATGCGTTTTTAAATAATCTGCCCCAAGAAGGGCGATATGTGCCTGAATAATAATGGGAAAGACAGCCCCTAAAGCAAAGTATATTCCTGCTTTTTTACCTCTTTCGGCAGCTGTGCTTAAAGTGGTCATCGTCAGCAAGCCAGGTGATAACAAGCCTAAGAAAGCCATCGCAAAACCTATGGATATATGTTGTAAAATAACCGGAATCGAATACATCAGTAATAACTCATCTAATATGAAAACGTGTAAAAATACACATTTTAATAGATAAATTCCTATAATTACTTACGTTTTTTCTTTTTGGGGACAAATTTACTGCCTCTGGTAGTAGTTGGGTCAATACGGTGTTGCAATTCTTTGATTTGATCGGCAAACATTTTCTTTTTATCTAATTCTCTAGCTTCTCTTAGCAAGTTAATCGCTTCTCTATTGCGTCTTTTGGCAATAGCTACGCCGGCTAAATTGAGTTTTGCCATGGCTTTGTCGTGATCCATCATCAATCCCAAACTCAAAGCTTGTCTGAAATATTTTTCAGATTGACCAATATTTGATCTTTGTAACAGCGTGCCTTTTAATAAGTTATAATAAGCCTGTTGCGACTTAATCAACTGTGCTTTTGGATTTTTAATTTTATTAAGCCATTTTTCGGCACCGTCCATATCTTCCTTTCGCAGTCTTAAAAAAGCCATCAATATATATTCGTTTCTCACATAAAAAAAGAGGACTAACAAAGTTAAAAATATCAATGCAATGCCATTTCCTATATTAGATTCGGTAAACTGCCAAACAGATAAGCCCAAAATAATAGCGGCAATTAGTAATTTCAGATTCTTGTGCATAATTCTAATTTTTCAGATGCAAAAATACGCAAAATAATCAAAGAAACATATTATAAATTAGCCACATAATTTACCAAACTTTCTTTATCGCGCAGTAATTGTTGTTTTAAAGCATCCAAAGAAGAAAATTTTTGTTCATCCCTAAGGCGTTTCAAAAACGAAATGCGAATAGTTTCACCATAAATATCTTGTTCAAAATCAAGCAAATACACTTCTATTGTTTGTTTTTTTCCATCGACTGTTGGGCGTTTACCAATATTCATCATTCCATAAATATCTTTGCCAACGACCTTTGCTTTTACGATGTAAACTCCTTTCTTAGGCACCAATTTATAGGAATCATTTACAGCAATATTTGCCGTTGGAAAATTAATCGTACGTCCCAAATGATTGCCGGCAACCACACTTCCCGTCATCATATACGGATAAGACAAAAATTCATTTGCCAATTCAATTTTACCTTCCTCAAGCAATTTTCTATTAATTGACGAACTGATGTTTACTTCTTTTACGGACAAAACATCCAATTGATGCACCTTAAAATCATATATATTTTCCAAAGATTTAATCGTAGAAAAATCGCCTGATTTGTGTTTACCAAAACGATGATCATAACCCATAAGTAAATGTTTCATCTGCAAATATTTTGTCATATTCTTGACAAAAACTTCGGGAGTTTGGGCAGCGAAATCGGCATCAAATTTTTGCAAAACCAAATAATCAACGCCTTGTTTATCTAACAATTCAATTTTTTCTTGCAAAGTATTTAACAAACGCAAATCGGTATCCGGATTGAAAAAAATACGTGGATGCGGCACAAAAGTAACCACCAAACTCTTGGTTTTAAAGTTCTTTGCTGTTTGCTTTAGTTGATCCAAAACCAATTGATGGCCAATATGCACACCATCAAAAGCACCAATAGTTATAGTAGTAGGCTGGTCTTGGTTGTAATCTTTTAAGCTATGTAATACCTTCAAATTAATTGCTTTTTTCTAGGTGTTGGCAAATTTAAAACAATAATCTTCTTAAAACAGTTTTTTTTAGTATTTTTATAAAAATATTTTACGAGTATTTCAATTAAAAACATGAACAGATATTTTTACATAGGATTATTATTTATTTCTCTATCTATACTGTCTTGTAAGCCGCATAAGGAAAAATCAATTTCCCAAAAATATAAAGTTATACAATTGGATCGCGTAGATTTGTATCCACAATTTCAGGGTTGTAAAGATGAATTTGAAAAATCGAAACAACTGGCCTGTTTTCAAAAGAAATTTTCCTTGTTTTTGGCTTATCATTTGAAGGATACCAATCAACAAAAACTCCAAACAATTAAAGATACCGCTTGGGCAAGTTTTAAGGTTGATACCCTTGGAAAAATTCATTTTTTGCAATTAAAAATGTCATCGGATAGTTTGGCCAATCAAACTCAATCAGCTATTTTTAAGAAAATAACCCGTTTGCTTCCTAAGGTAAAACCGGCTATTTATAAAGATTATCCTGTTAATTTTGAATTTAAAATCCCTTTATTATTTAATTAAATAAGCCCTCTCGATTTTAATTGTAAATACTTGTTAATAGTTGCGGTTGTTAAATTATGAGGCGCTGTAAGAATACTTTGGATATTGTAAACTTTTAATTCTTTTACCATCATTTTCTTTTGAATGTCAAAATCCTCTGCTACAATCTTGTGATATAAAGATTGATTGTCAACAGGTTTTGTCGCTAACAGCTCTTGCAACTCAGTATTTTCAAAAATAACAACCACTAACAAGTGTTTTTTTGCCAACTTAATCAAAAAAGGCAATTGACGTCGCATCGAATTGATATGTTCAAAATTGGTATAAAGCATCAACAAACTTCTGGTAGGAATTCTATGTCGAACAAAGGAGTATAATCGTTCAAAATCCGATTCATTAAACTGTGTATCAATTGCATAAAGCGATTCAAATATGCTCTGTAAATGATGTCGGTTGGAATCGGGTTTTATATAACTATTAATAGATTTTTCAAAACTAATCAGGCCGGCTTTATCCTTTTTTTTCATAGCAATATTTGAAAATGCCAAAGTAGAATTTATGGCATAATCTAACAAAGTCATTCCATTAAAAGGCATCTTCATACTCCTGCCCATATCGATAATCGAATAGATATTTTGCGACTTTTCATCTTGATACTGATTTACCATCAGTTTGGTATGCTTGGCAGTTGCTTTCCAATTAATCGTGCGGTAATCATCACCTTTATTGTATTCTTTTATTTGCTCAAACTCCATTGTATGTCCCAAACGTCTAATTTTTTTGACGCCCAAATGCGTCTTATTTGCCAGGGCAATTAGTTCATATTTACGCATCTGTATAAAACTTGGATATACGCTAACATCTTTATTTTCAGAAAATTGCAAACGCATCATAGCCAATCTTATAGGAGATGAAATAAAAACATTTAGTTTTCCAAAACGATATACACCTCGTTTAACCGGACGCAGTTGATACTTTTTTATAACTTGTTGCTGTGCTTCTAACACAAAACGCAATGCAAAGTCACGTTTTTGAAATTGTTTTGGCAATTCATCGATAATATTGATATGAATAGGATATAAAAAAGTATTTTTCAGCTCGATTAAAATCGCATTTTGATCACCATTTGATAATTTTTCTGGCAACTTTCTATTTGCGGACACTTTCCCACCAAAAAATATAAAAAAAAAGTCGAATAAACTTGCAACCACAAAGGCAATAAAAGCATATTTACTCAGCACAAAAAGCGGACGAAACCAATAACCTATAAACAAAACCAATACGATGATTGTCCAGATATAGTAAAAATTAGGATGAAAATATATTTTTCCTATAAAGTTTTTTATTTTTTTAAACATTTTACTTTATGTTGTTTGATTCGATAAATATATGCTTTATATCCGGATTTTTACTTACAATTTTGTTTTTCATATCAGCAATAATCGGTTCGAGATCTTTTACCTTTAAATCATCCTTGAAATTCACATTTGCCCCAAGCATAATATCGTTGGGCCCCAGATGCATCGTCTTAATATTACCAAATCCTTCGAGCTCTTTATAAGAAGCCAAAATATCATATATTTCTTGTATTTCTTTGTCTATAGCCGCTTCACCGATTAACAAGCGTTTGGTCTCTTTTGCCATATAAATGGCCACAAAACTCAACAAAAGTCCTATTAAAATAGACGAAATGGCATCATAAACTGGATTGTTAAAATAATACATTAAACTAATACCAACTAATGCGATTAGCAAACCCAAAACGGCGGCAGCATTTTCAATAATAACGGCAATAGCAGGTGCATCCTTGCTCTCGCTCATAGCAGAGACAAAACCTTTGGGATTTTCTTTTCTAAAACCTTTCCAAGCAACCCACAAACTGGCACCTTCAAAAAATATGGCACCGATTAAAACACCATAATTCCAATACATCATTTTGGCAGAATTATCAATGGGTTCATGTTCAGCAAATAAATGTTTAATACCTTCGTATAAAGCAACGCCACCCCCTAATGAGAATATAAAAATAGAAACGATAAAAGACCAAAAATAGATTTCCATTCCGTGTCCAAAAGGATGTGCCTTGTCCGGTGCCACTTTACTTCTTTTTATACCAAACAACAGAAGCAAACCGTTTGTTGTGTCGATTAAAGAATGAATTCCTTCCGAAAGCATCGCAGAACTTCCGGTAAAAAAAGATGCTACAAATTTCATAATTGCAATCCCGACATTTGCCGCAATAGAAGCAAATATTGCTATTTTTGATTCACCGTGTGCCATAAAACATATAATTTTAAGCAAAAATAAGAAATAATAGCCATAAAAAACCAAAAAACAAAGTATCCATAAAAAATATATTTTTAGTACCTTTGAACATCTAATATTACTATAATGCTAGCAAAATCATTTAAAGAAATCGTTGATAGAAGAAGAGCATATCGTGCTTTTGACCCCAATTTTATATTGCCCGAATACGTCGTCAAAAATAGTTTGGAAAATGCCATCAAATCACCAAACAGCAGCAATATGCAGTTGTGGGAATTTTATAGAATAAAATCGGATAAAGCAAAAAAAGAGGTTGCTAAGATATGCCTTAATCAACCCGGTGCCGTAACAGCATCTGAGATTGTGGTATTCGTAGCACGCCCCGATTTATGGAAACAAAGACAAGCCGTTCACCTGGAAAGATTAAAAAACGTTGAAACAAAAAATGTAAAAAACAAATTATTCGGCAATAGCGAATTAAGCTATTTTACCAAAGTAATACCTATGTTTTACGACAATTCATTTTCATTTTTTAGAAATATTTTTAAGAAAATATATATCTGGAAAAAGAGACGAAAAGCACCGTTTATGACAGATATTTTTAGCAAACACATCGAAATAGTTGCTCAAAAAAGTTGTGCATTGGCTGCCCAAACATTTATGTTGAGCATTGTAGCCGAAGGATATGACAGTTTGCCTATGGAAGGTTTGGACGCTATCAGAATGAAAAAATATTTGAATTTGCCCAAAACCGCTCAAATTAACATGGCAATAGCCGTTGGAAAAAGTACACCCGAAGGATTGCGGGGCAAAAGGTTTAGGTTGCCTTATGAGGAAGTTGTTTTTGAAAAATAAAAAAAAATTACATTAATCCAAGGACTTATACGCATCGATTATTTTTTTCACCAATCGGTGTCTGATGACATCTTTCTCTGTAAGATGAATGATGTCAATCCCTTTTAGACTTTTTAATATTCCCAGCGCTTCTTTAAGTCCGGATACTTGCTTGCGAGGCAAATCTATTTGTCCCGGATCGCCGGTGATAATAAACTTAGCATTTTTACCCATTCTGGTCAGGAACATTTTCATCTGGTTGTGCGTCGTGTTTTGTGCCTCATCCAAAATAACAAAGGCATTGTCGAGCGTGCGTCCTCTCATAAACGCCAAGGGAGCAATCTGAATAATACCTTTTTCAAAATAACCTTCCAATCTTTCATTGGGTATCATCGTGCGCAAGGCATCATATAAAGGTTGTAAATACGGATCCAGTTTCTCTTTGAGATCACCGGGCAAAAAACCCAAATTTTCACCGGCTTCAACCGCAGGACGCGTCAAAATGATGCGTCTCACCTCCTTGTTTTTTAAAGCCCTAACCGCCAAAGCAATACTGACAAATGTTTTACCTGTTCCGGCAGGACCTACCAGAAAAATCATATCGTTCTTGCGCTCTGAAAGCACAATTTTGTGTTGATTGGGGGTTTGCGGTTTGATTAACCGCCCACTTACGCCGTGGACAATGACATCATCATTGGTTACAAAATCTCGATATTCATTGAGATTGGTCAACAAAATCTGCTCGATGGTTTCCTTATCCAACTTGTCGTATTTATGAATGTGTTGCAAAATCAATTCAATTTTTTGCTCCAAAACATCCAAAATATCCGCCTCGCCTAAAATTTTAAGTTTGTTTCCCCTGTAAATGATTTTAATCTTGGGAAAATGTTGCTTGATAAAGTCTAAATTCTGATTTTTGACCCCTGCAAAAACCACCGGTTCAATTCCGTTTAATTCAATAATTCTTTCTGTCATTAACTATTTTATGTCGATTAAAAAAATGCAAAAGTAAAGCAATAATTTGCCTATCTTTGTTTTTCAAAATTAATCATTTTTCATCAATTAATCCAAAAATAATGTCCATCATTACGCTTACTTCCGATTTTGGCTACAAAGACCCTGATATTGGGCATCTTAAAGGATTGATTTTGCAAGAAATTCCACAAGCAAATTTTATCGATATCACCCACGATCTCACGCCTTTTTGCAAGGAAGAAAACGTGTATATTATCAAAAATGCATTGGCTACATTTCCCGAAAAAACCATTCACTTGGTAGCGGTTGAAAGCGAAACTTCGGAACAAAATACACCTATGTTATTTGTGTCAAATCATCAATATTATTTTGGCAACAACAACGGACTGATTGCTACCGCTTTGTCCGGCAAAGAAATGCAAGTTTATAAACTCACAAATGAGCATTTTGATAACTTTATGCAAACGCACATCAAAGCAATTGGTAATTTGTTAAAAGGTATGCCTATTGAGAAATTTGCAACTAAAACGGATGATTTCAAAAACTTAAAATTACCTGTTCCCAGTCTGAAATATGAAGGAAACAGTCAGCACGTCAGTATGATTGCACCAAAAGTAATCTATAACGACCGTTATGGCAATGCCATCTTTAACCTTACAAAACAAGACTTTGAAAAATGGCGCGAAGGCAGAAAGGTGCAAATAAAAATCAATTACTTACAAATTGACAAAATAATTGACGGGTACAGCGGTTTTGACCGTAAAAACGATCAGAATATGCAAGCTGGAAATGTGTATACGCGCTTCAACGATTACGGATATCTGGAAGTATTTGCCTACCAAAGCAATATGAAAACCGGCAATGCTAAAACATTGTTGGGGCTTAAAAAAGACCAACCTATTATCATCAACTTCTTATAAACCTATGTTAAGTGTTCGTAACAACAATACAAAAAGCTTATTGTCGATACTTATCAAATGGTTTTTGACTGTTTTAACTATTGCAGGCATTAGTTATTTTCCAAAATATGTCGAACTTATTTATGCGCAAAACATATATCCGATTGTCGCCATTGTAAACCGATGGGCAATGCACTTTTTTAGCTTTTCGGTCGGCGATATTATTTATTTTTTCGGATTTTCCTATTTGCTTTTTCTATTTTTAAAACTCCTCAAACATCTTAAAGATCCGATAGAACATTTGGTCAAATTATCTAACTATTTATTGAAAATTATTTGGATATTTTATCTCTCTTGGGGCTTTAATTATTTTAGAGAACCCCTTGCGAAACAACTTTCTTTATCACAAGAAAAATACAGCTTAGAACAACTTCAAGAAGTTACTAATCAGCTAATTGACAAATCGAACACCTTGCAACTTCAATTAACACAAAACGATAGCATCGCCGTTGAAATTCCATACAGTAGAAATAGAATTCTATCAAAAGTTTTCGAAGGTTATAAAGCAATAGAAAGTATTATTCATAAAAAATACAAAATTCCTTGTATCAAACATTCTATATTTAGTAAACAAATTTCCTATATGAGCGTGAGTGGTTATCTCAACCCGTTTTCCGGCGAAGCACAAGTAAACAAAATTTATCCCAAAATTTTTATTCCCTCAATCAGTTCACACGAAGTTGCACATCAATTGGGTTATGCTCCCGAGGATGAAGCCAATTTTTTGGGATATCTAAGCGCATCGTATCATCCCGACCCTTATTTTAGATATTCCGCCAATATCGACGCATTGTATTATTGCTTGATGGAATTGCGCAAAGCCGATAAAGCATTGTTTAAAGCAGATTTGAAACGTATCAATAGAGGTATTTTAAAGAATTATAAACAAGCCGGTGATTTTTCAAGTGCACATCGTTTTCCTATAGATTTTTCTTCGAGTTATGATGCCTATCTTAAACTCAACAAGCAAAAGTCTGGGATAAAATCATATAATGAAATGGTTTCATTGTTGATTGCCTACAGTTTAAAAGAATAATCTATATTTGCCAAAATTTTTTACATTCATGCACAATCAAAAAAAAGTTGCTTTTACCACTTTAGGATGCAAACTCAATTTTTCTGAAACCTCTATCATCTCAAGAAAAGCTGAAGCGCAGGGATTTCTAAAAACCGATTTTAATCAAAAAGCAGATGTTTACGTCATCAACACCTGCACCGTTACGGATAATGCCGACAAAAAATTTAAACAATACGTTCGACAAGCTTTGAAACACAATCCTGATGCTATGGTTGTGGCAATTGGTTGTTATGCACAATTAAAACCCGCTGAATTGGCTGATGTAAACGGTGTTGATTTGGTGCTGGGTATCGAAGAAAAATTTAGCTTACCTCAATATTTAGGCAATCTTGCAAAAAAAGAAAAAGCCGAAATTCACGCTTGCGAAGTAGCCGAAAGCACCGCATTTTTTAGCGCCTACTCTGCCGGCGACCGTACGAGATCCTTCTTAAAAATCCAAGATGGTTGCGATTATCCTTGCACGTATTGCACCATACCCTTAGCACGAGGCAAAAGCAGAAATGGCAGTGTAGAAGAAGTGGTTAAAAATGCCGAAGAAATTGCCCAAAAAGGGATTAAAGAAATTGTTATTACCGGTGTTAATATTGGAACTTTTGTTGATTATTCTAACGGACAAAAAAGAACTTTTTATGATTTAATTCAAGCTCTTGAGCAAGTTAAAGGTATTGAGCGCTTCCGTATTTCTTCTATCGAACCAAATTTGTTGACAGACGAAATAATTGAATTTGTAGCGCAGTCCAACAAATTTGTACCCCATTTTCATATTCCCTTACAAAGTGGCAGCAACCAATTACTCAAACGGATGAAACGCAGATACCTACGCGAATTATATACCGAAAAAGTCTCTAAAATCAAGTCGTTGATGCCGGATGCTTCCATAGGTGTGGATGTCATTATCGGATTTCCGGGTGAAACTGATGAATTGTTTTTAGAAACATATCAATTTTTAAACGAATTGGATATCGCCTACCTTCACGTATTTACCTATTCAGAACGACCCAATACAGAAGCTGTATTGATGGATGGCGTCGTTCCCAAAAATATTAGAAACAAACGCAGTAAGATGTTACGCGGATTATCTGCTAAGAAAATAGTTACCTTCTATGAAACGCAATTAAACAAGACTAAACCCGTCCTGTTTGAAAAAGCCGAAAAAGAAAATTTAATGTTTGGATTTACAGATAATTACGTAAAAGTCAGTTATCCGTATCAAAAGGAATTGGTCAACAGTATACAACAAGTAAAACTACTGGATATCGATGGAGATGGTAATGTTGCGATTGAATTGCTAAGTAAGTAATTCTTATAAATTTACTTCCTCATCTACTTTGTAATAGGTCGTTTTTGGATTGTTTTTTAGAAGCATTTCGCCAAGAAATCCTGCCAAAAAGAACTGACTTCCCAAAATCATTGCAGCTAAAGCAATATAAAACCAAGGTCTATCGGTTACTAAATGCGTTGGAATATGTTGCCACAATCTATAGGCTTTTAAAACCAAAATACCCAGCGTTGCCAGCCCGCCAATTAAGAACATCAAAATGCCCAAAGCGCCAAACAAATGCATCGGGCGCTTAGCAAAACGCGTGAGAAACCAAAGCGTAATCAAATCCAAGACCCCTTTGATGAAACGGTCTGAACCAAACTTGGTTTCGCCATATTTACGCGCTTGGTGTTTCACAACTTTCTCTCCAATCTTATGATAACCTTCATTTTTGGCCAAGAAAGGAATATAACGATGCATTTCGCCATATACATTTACATCCTTAACCACTTGATTTTTGTATGCCTTAAGTCCGCAATTAAAATCGTGCAGGTAAATACCCGAAACTTTTCTGGCAGCCCAATTAAACAGTTTTGACGGCAGATTTTTTTTGATTTTAGAATCGTGGCGTACTTTTTTCCAGCCGGAAACCAAATCAAAATTATCTTTTGTAATCATTTTGTACAACTCGGGAATTTCCTCCGGATTGTCTTGTAAATCGGAATCCATCGTAATGACGACATCGCCAACTGCTTTTTTAAAACCAATATTCAATGCTTGTGATTTTCCGTAATTCTTCCTAAATTTAATGGCTTTGACATGCTTATCTTCATTTGCTAAATCATGAACGATTTGCCAAGAATTATCCGTACTACCATCATCGATAAATATAATTTCGTAGGAAAAATTATTCTTTTGCAATACTTCGGTAAGCCACCTGTACAGTTCAGGCAGTGACGCAGCTTCATCTAAAAAGGGAATGACAACAGATATTTGCATTGTTTAATAATCTTGTGTTGGCGTTTTATAAAACAATCCGCCCAATAAACCACCGATAAGGCCGTACAACAAACCACCAAAAACGTTGGCAATCAATTGCATCGGCAAAAACATTTTACGCGTCAATTCCGTTTGTTTTTCAATCATTTCAGGCGTAAATTTATCGTTATCTTCAAAAATCTTTTTAGACATTTCGATGACTTGCTCAATAGCATCCGGGTTGATATATGCAAAATAAATGAAGCTATAAATGCCGGCAATTAAACCTCCCAATAATCCAAGCAATACCCCTAATTTAATCGATTTTCCAAGTGTAATATCAAAACCTTGATTTTTGTAATATCTAACGGCAAATATACTGATGCTGATAAAAATAATCAGTGAAACAGTTCCAAGAATCATTTTTGAAGTTGTTTTGGGATCATCTGTTGGAGAACTGGCAAAAGTGAAAAGAATCGCCAAGATGCCATACAGGGCACCAAAAGTCAGAACTGTATTGTTAAATGCTTTTTTTGCTTCCATAATAAGTATTTTTTTGGTTAGTTATCTAATTTTTCAAATATAGAGTTATTTGATTTATATTCAGGTATTAAATTTTTTAAAATAGCCACCAATTCGATGTTTGATAATTTTTGAATATCCGACAATAAATTAAAAGATTCTCTAATCTTATTTACTTCAACATCAGCCACTTGTGCTATTTTTACTTTTTTGTGATAGGTCGGCATATCGTCTTCTTGTTGCCCCAAAACTTCTTCATACAATTTTTCTCCCGGACGCAAACCGGTTATTTTAATATCGATATCTTCAGGGAAACGTAGTCCGGATAATTGAATCATCTTAACGGCCAAATCATAAATTTTGACAGGTTCGCCCATGTCAAAAACAAATATTTCGCCACCTTTTCCCATAATGCCGGCTTCTAGCACCAATTGACAAGCTTCAGGAATGGTCATAAAAAAACGGTTGATTTCTTTATGCGTTACCGTTAGCGGTCCGCCTTGTTTAATCTGTTTTTTAAAAAGTTGAATCACCGAACCATTCGAGCCCAATACGTTGCCAAAGCGCGTAATGACAAATTTTGTATGAATACTTGACCTTTGTAAACTGGTTGCATAAATCTCTGCAGCGCGCTTGGTCGCACCCATAACATTTGTCGGATTGACCGCTTTATCGGTAGAAATCATCACAAATTTCCCTACTTGATGTTTTACAGCTAAATCCATTAAGTATTTGGTACCCAACACATTCACTTTTATTGCTTCATATGGATTGTCTTCCATCAAAGGCACATGTTTATATGCCGCCGCATGAAACATAATATCCGGTTTATATTTACCAAGATAAAAATCGATTTTATTTGAATCTCTTATATCGCCAACAATCGGTACAAAATTATCTTTAAAACCTTTTCTGATAAAATCTTGTTGCAAATCATATAAAGCCGACTCTGCTAAATCTATCAAAATAAGTTTTTTGGGGTGATATTGTAATACTTGAGAGGCAATTTCAGAACCAATTGAACCAGCTGCGCCCGTCACCATTACCACACTTCTGTTTATAGTATTTGCTACTTTTGGATTGTCCATTTCTATCGGAGATCGATTGAGCAACTCCTCTATATTTAATTCTTTTATTTGCCCTGCCTCTATGTTTCCGTTAATCCAATCATTGATATATGGAACCGTTTTAACCTTAATATTATGCTTTAAATAAATGTTGGCAATATCCAATAATTCCAAAGGCTCAGCTTCTGGTTTACTGATAACAATCTCTTCTATTCTTTTGCTTTCCAGTAATTTACCGCTAATATCTCTTGGATGAAAAACCTTAATTCTATGAATAAATTTATTTTGAAATTGGCTCCTTTCATCCACAAAACCCAGCACTTCATATTTATAATTCTCATCGGATTGAATGGCTTCATAAACTGAAACTCCCGAATTGGCACCATGAATTAAAACTCTTTTATTTTGTTTGATATTATTAGTTATCTGATAATAAAAACCTTTATAAATAATGCGACTAATAATCAATACAAAAATGGAAACAAAATAATTAACACCAATAACGGACAAAGGCATGTTC
>JANTGO010000026.1 GCA_024763015.1 Flavobacteriaceae bacterium | reverse complement strand
TTCTTTTTCCAAGTGGTTCTTTTTGCTTCATTGCCTGTAAAATTCTTTGACCAAAGATTTAATTCATCATTTGCACCATCATATTCTAATTCATAGCCATAATTTCCTTGTTCAAATAATTGTATTTTTGAAATATCACCGTTGCCGGCTGTGACTTTGACAGACACATCATTGGTTGCATTGCCTACTTTTAAATTTTTGGTAATATCGACATCTCCGGAATTATTGATGGTTAAATCACTTCTGACATTACCATCTGTCCCCATTTGTATCATATCATTACTACCTATATAAAGTCGATTTGTAAAACGGTTTATGTTTCCTTTGTGTGTGCCATTTTCCAATTTTAAGGTGGCGTTAGTCGCTTTGATATTTAACAAACCTGATTCAATAATCATATTACCATGATGTTGGATATTGCTGCTATAAGCTGTGGCAGGATTTGTGGTTCCTTGCACACGAAAAACATCCGGCTTGTTGGACAAATCGGTATAATTGCCACTAAAATCATCGGCGGCATTGGTATCCCAACCGGTAAAATTAACATGGTTGCCACTAGAAATGGATAGTTGTGTACCTGATAAGGATAGGTTTTGAATTTCGTTGGTGGTACTATGATCGGCATCATTGGGATTTTTGATATAACCCATGGCCGCTATTTGTGCATCGGTTAAATGTGTGTCGTCATCACCATCTGATAAGCTTGGGGGCATATTGGTTATATTTGCAAAATCGACACTGTTAGCTTTAGTAGCTCTATCCGCCCATTTTGCTTTGGGGACATATTTCAGGTAGTTTTCTCCAAAATCTTGATAACCGCTTCCGGTATCTATCTCCACTTTTAATACATAATAGTAATCCCAATACAGATTTTGAAATACACCCGTAGTAGCTGTGCCACCACCAATCATAACACTTAGGATACCATTGGCATCAGTTGTAGCGCTCTGAGTTTCTTGATATTGAATAATACCGGTATAGCTTAGTGTAAACCGGATATTGACCGTTTGATTGGCCAATGCATTGCCATTTTGGGTAATGAGTGCTTTGTAGTTGAAGCCTTGGTCTTGTGCGAAACTCGCATTTACCATTATTATGGCAATGAATAATAAGAATAATTGTTTTGTTTTCATAACATATAATTTATAGATTAATAATTTTTGTGATATTTTCTTTTTGTGTATGAATGTTGATTTTTACAACGCCATTGCTTTCTAAGTTTATCGGTATTTGCAGGTCATTTGTATTTTTTAAAGTTGTTTGATAAATAATCCTATCTTTATTTTGAATTAGTAGTTCACCTGAAAGTAGATAATCTGCTGTGATAACGATATTTGGTTTTATAAACGAGATGAGGATCATTGCTTTTAATTTTTGTGTAAAATTAGGTTGTTGTACTAGGGCGTGCTAATTTTTTGGGTAAGGTTTAGGTAAGGTATAACTATTATAAAAGTAAGGAAAAGGTAAGGTTTGTCATATTTTTATATTGATAATCAGTTTATTATGAAATATTTCATTGTAAATAGGTAAGGTGATGACTTTTTTTAAGTAAATTTGTATAGTTAACCACTTTAGCTTTATGAAACCACCATGTATAAATTCTCTTTATACACAAAGGATATGATTATGGTGGTTACATGTGTTACCAAATAAAAAACATAAAAACATAAACACATGAAAACTAAATTTATATTTATCCTTCTACTTGCATTTATGCAAATAACGGATAGTTGTGGACAAATTTCACCTAAACAAAAAGATAGTTTGTTAAGGATTTTGCATAGCTTTAAGGGAAAAGAAAAACTTTGGGCGCTCAATAAAATAAGTGATTATTATTTATTCAACAATCTCGATAGCGCCAGATATTATAATGGAATATTGCAACAAGAGGCCGATCAGCAAGCTAATATCAAATATGTAACACAGTCCTATCAAAATATGGCAATGGTTTTATCCTTTCAATCAAAATATTATGAAGCAATAGATCAAATCAAAAAAGCCATTGCTATTCAAAAACAAGAAAAATTAACCAACGATTTGGCTGATTCTTATAAAGCTTTATCCGGTTTTTATTATTATACCGAGGATTATAACAAAGCAATAGAGACTACTTATAAAGCGCTTAAAATCTATGAATCGTTGCAAAATTTTTTGGGTGTCGCTGTTTCGCTCAACAATATTGGCTTATTGAACGAAGAGATGCACTTTTACGACAAAGCCGTTTCATCTTACAAAAAAGGACTTTCATTAATCGATATGCATCATTTGTCTAAAAGCAAAGCTCCATTTTATGCCAATTTGGGTGTAGTGTATAAAAACTCACAAAAGTATGACAGTGCTTTGTATTATTATCGGAAATCTATTCCCTTTGACCTAAAACAAAATTCAAAAAGAGGATTGGCACATACTTACTACGATATGGCTAATTTATACGCTTTCTATTTGAAAAACAAAGATTCCGCCCAAACCTATTATCATAAAAGCTTGTCGCTTGCAAAGGAATTTGACCAAGGATTACTAGCTTCAATTTATAGTGCGCAAGCAGAAATGTATATAGATCAAAATCAAACTGATAAAGGAATCTCCTTGATGCAAAAAGCTTTGAAAATGGCTAAAAAGAACGGCAGTTTGCACACACAGGAATTTGCGCATTATAAGCTGTATGAAGCTTATAAACAGTTACATAAACTGGAACTTGCCGATGCGCACCTTAATGAATTTGTGGATATAAGAGATAGTATCAACCGTCAAGAATCTGCTATTACCTTAGCCAATATTCAAGCCAAATATGAAAATGAAAAGAAAATGGCACAAATAAAGGAGTTGAAAATAAAAAAAGAAGCGGATAAAAAAATTAAAAGTTTTCTTACGGCTGGGCTTTTCTTGTTGTTGATTAGTTTGTTGTTGATTGTTCGTAATTTTATTATCAAGAGAAAAAGAGATAGAATTAAAAGAGAATTGTTGGCCGTTGAGCAAAAAAAATTAAACCAAGATTTGCGTTTCAAAAACAAAGAACTCACCGGACAAGCTTTGATGATGATGCAAAAAAATAAATTGTTGGGGGATATTCTCAAAAATCTATCGCAAATAAAACCGCAAAGCCCCGAATTGCTCAAACTCAAACGAAAACTCAAAAAAAGTATGCATTCTGAAGACGATTGGGCTTTGTTTAAACACTATTTTGAAGAAGTTAATAGAGATTTCTTTGCAAAATTGAAACAAATCAATGATAAAATAACACCGGCAGAGCTCAAACTCGGCGCTCTAATCAAACTGCGATTTAACATCAAGGAAAGCGCTGACTTGCTTAATATTTCCCCTGACAGTGTCAAAACTGCCCGTTATGTTTTGCGTAAAAAAATGGATTTGGCAAAAGGTGAAAATATGGCGGATTATTTGAATAATATCTAACCTATGCTTTACTGGTGCATATTAGATGGTTTAACAATATATGGTGTCTAATTCTACTACTCAATGTAGTCTAATCATTCATCATATTATAAAAGTCAAATTTTTTGACTTTGACTTTTGCAGCGTAAACCCAAATGTTGTGCCTACGCCCGGATTACTGCGGACGTGTACAATCTCGTTATGTGCTTCTATCAAGTGTTTAACAATGGCCAAACCCAAACCGGAGCCACCTTTTTTTCGAGATCTGTTTTTATCCACTCTGTAAAAACGCTCAAATAATCTGGATAAATGTTTTTGTTTAATACCAATACCCGTATCGGTTATTTCAATCAAAATATGATCGTCCATATCGTAACAAGATGCGATAACTTCACCTTGTTTTTTATTATATTTTATGGCGTTAGATACCAAGTTGGTCAATACTTGATGTATGCGTTCTCTATCGGCGTGTACTTTGTAATCAAAGCATTTTTGGGACTTAAAACGGAGACTGACTTCTTGTTTTTTGGCTTGAATATCAAATTCATCATAGATTTGTTCGATGAGTTCTTTAATATTAAAACTGTCAAAATTTAGCTCCAAGGTTTCTGTTTCGCTCTTTGAAATCATTTCCAAATCTTGGACAATGGTATGTAGACGCTTGGTGTTTTCTAAAGATTTATTTAAAAAAGATTTGAATATTTTCGCATCTTTATCTTCCATAGTGGTCAAACTCTCCAAGTAACCTTGAATGTTAAAAATAGGTGTCTTTAACTCATGTGAAACATTGCCGATATATTCCTTCCGGAATTTTTCCATTTTTTTAAGCTGATTGATTTTTTTTTGCTGGGCTTTTTGCCAGTCCGACACTTCCTTTTCCACAGCATCCAGACTGCCGTGTTTGGGATGTTTTCCGTTGGATTTTACACTTCTTATCGACTTGTAAATCAGTTTGATACGGTTATATAGTATTTCCTTTATAATAAATGAGAAAACCAAAAAGACAATGATAAAAAACAAACCGGTTAAGCCTATAAAATAGGCAGTGTCAAGATATAATTTTTGCTGTTTTAGCACAAAAAACAACAGCGCTGCTTCTAGTAAACTGATCAGCGAAGCCCCTACGAAGATTAATAGTTGTGGATTGGATTTTTTCATACAATAAATCTATTTAAAAGAATATCCAACCCCTTTATATGTTCGAATAAATTGATCTCCCAAATGTTTCCTGATGTTTCTAATATGAACATCCAAGGTTCGCTCGCCTACCACTGTTTCGCTCCCCCAAATTTTATGATAAATTTCTTCGCGGGTATAGACACGCTCCGGTTGCGTAGCCAAGAGTTTTAATAATCGAAATTGTAATCTTGGTAGTTTAATGGCTTTATTATCCATTAAAACTACTCTTTTATTAGTGTCGAGCATAAAATTACCAATCGTAATTTCGGGCATATCGTTTTTTTTTCGGCGCTTTAAATACGCCTTGGTTCGTGCCAACAAAGTCCTGATACGTATCGGTTTGGTGATAAAATCATCTCCTCCGGCTTCAAAACCGGCAATCTCAGTGTAATCTTCGTTTCGAGCTGTTAAAAAAACAACAATAACATCGTCAAATCTATCATTGTTTCTTATCACCCTACACGTTTCTATACCGTCCATTTTAGGCATCATTACATCCAAAAAAACTAAATCGGGATGGTGTTTTTCTACCAAATTAAGTGCTTTTAAGCCATTTTTTGCCGTATAGACTTTATAATCATTTTGTTCAAAATTATATTTTAGAAATTCTAAGATATCATCCTCATCATCTACTATTAGAATTTTGGATTTGTCGGTAGCCATAAATATTCTTTTATTGGTTCTACAAATATATTGTTTAAAGAGATAAAATACCGATACATATATGAAATAATCGTTAAGTTTTTATAAAAGAATTTAAGTATAACTTCACACAGACTTTAACTTGCCTTAAAATACGAAGGGTAGTTTTGCGCTATATAAACATTAATAAAGTAAAAATCATGAAAAATCTTTCAATCAAAGCATTATTAACACTATTAGTCATTGTTTCTTTGACTTCTTGTAAAAAGAAAAAAGATGTAGAGCAAACACCGGAATCAACAAATTTAACAGGTGTATTGTCAGCCAACAAAACATTAACTTCTGATAAAATATGGACTATCGAAGGTCGTTTTGTTGTTCCCGCCGGAAAAACCTTAACCATTAACGAAGGTACTATTATTAAAGGAAAACCCGGTTCAGGTGCCGATGCATCAGTATTGATTGTGGCACGTGGCGGTAAAATTATGGCAAACGGAACAGCTGCTAATCCAATTGTATTTACTGCAGAAGCCGACAATATTGCTGTTGGTCAAAAATTTGGCACCAACTTAGGGGCAAATGACAACAGTCTTTGGGGTGGCGTTCTAATTTTAGGAAAAGCCAAAGGTTCATTTGATGGCGATGTGAGTGAATTCCAAATCGAAGGTATTCCTGCTTCCGATACAAATGGTTTGTACGGTGGTAATGATGATACTGATAATTCCGGTATTTTTAAATATGTTTCTATTCGTCACGGTGGTGCTGAAATAGGTGCCGGAAATGAAATAAACGGTTTGTCATTAGGTTGTGTTGGTAACCGCACCTTAATTGATAACGTAGAAATCGTTGGAAATAAAGATGACGGTATTGAGTTTTTCGGTGGTGCTGTCAACCCAACTCATTTATTGGTTTATTCTTGTTCAGATGACGGTTTGGATATTGACCAAGCTTACCACGGAAGTATTATGAATTCAATGGTTATTGAAGGCGATAGTTCTGATCATGCTTTTGAAATCGATGGAGGTGAAGGCTCATACGAAGCCGGTTTTACAGTAGATCAAGTAACTTTAATAGGTAACACAACTACTGCCAAAGGCGAATATGCCGATTTTAGAGACGGTGCTATGGGTACAATCGGTAATATTTATGCTTACGGTTTTAAAACAGACTCCGATGTAGAATTAGATGATGATGCTTCTGCTTCACATTACAATGCAGGCAGCCTTGTTTTTGGTACTTGGCAAATTGTTTTACCTGCCGGTGTGACTGACGTTACTTCATTGTTCAAAAATGAGGCTTCTAGCGTTCAAGTTGCCGGTTTTGGTAGTACGGCACAAGCTGTTACCCAAGGACAACAAACTGTAGGTGCTGATACAGCTGCATTTAATTGGACTTATGCCAAACATAACAATGCTTTCTAAATTATTAAACATCTCATCGAATATTGTTTAGTATTTTTTAATCAAATGTGGAGTGTTTTTTACACTTCACATTTAACATATAATAAATCAACCATCAACCAAAACAAAAATGAAAACTAAACTAACTTTATTAGTGCTTGGCTTTTTTATGACCTTATTTGCCCATAATGGCAATAATATTGTTTCAGGTAAAATATTAGACGCCAAGACCGACGAACCATTATCACTGGTTAATGTAAGCATAACCGGCCTACAAACGGGAACAACTACCGATTTTGAAGGGGGCTTTATGCTCAAATTGCCCGATGGAAAATACAAGCTAGAATTTAATACAGTTGGCTATAAGTCCGTTGTCAAAGAAGTAGAGATAAAGGGTGGTAAAACTTTATTTCTAACCATCAGAATGTTGGAGGCACAAGAAGCATTAAACGAAGTTGTCATCAAAGTGGCACGACGAAAAAACACGGAAACCTCCATTTTATCGCTACAAAAAAATTCTGTGGCTATTGTAGATGGTTTATCCTCGCAAACATTTAGAAACTCCGGACTGAGCAATGTAGCAACTGCCGTAAAAAAAGTAGTAGGCGTTAGTGTGAAAAACGGCAAATATGTATATGTCAGAGGCTTGGGCGACCGATATACCAAAACCATTTTAAACAAAATGGACATCCCTGGATTAGATCCCGACCGAAACACCATTCAAATGGATTTATTTCCCACAGCCATTCTTGACAATGTATTGGTATATAAAACATTTACGGCAGATTTACCGGCAGATTTTACCGGTGGCGTTGTAGATTTGGTTACCAAGGATTTTCCGGTTCGCAAAGAACAATCTCTATCAATCGGTACGACCTATAATCCCGATATGAATTTAAACCAAAGTTTTTTGACGTATCGCGGTGGAAACTTCGATTTTTTAGCTATTGACGATGGTACTTATTCCATCCCAATCGATATTAATGAAAACATCCCTTATACTTTTGATCACAATCCAAAATTGACACAAATTACCAAGAAATTCAATCCCGAATTGGGAGCCGTTCCACAAACGGATTTTTTGAATTATAATTTTTCTTATTACCTGGGCAATCGCTTCGATATAGGTGATAAAGGCAAAAGTCTTGGTTATATTGCCAGCGTTTCGTATCGTACGGACTATAAAATGTATGAAAATCTACAACAGAACAATTACAAGAAAAGTAGTGATCATAACGTATTGGCTTTGGAAAACACCAAACAACAAATCGGTAATTTAGGGCTTACCAATGTCATCCTTAACACATTGGCAGGCGTTACCTACAAAACAGGACATTCCAAATATAAATTTAACCTCTTGCATATCAGAAATGGGGAGAAAAACAGCGGTGTTTTTCATCAAGAATACAACGAGACGGATTTTGTTACTTTTAAAAATCATTATTTGGCTTATACGCAACGACAAATTACCAATGTTTTTTTGAGTGGTATTCACTCTAATTTTGAAAAAAAATTAAAAACTACTTGGCAATTATCGGCAACCAAATCTGGCATTTATGACAAAGATGTTCGTTCTACACCTTACCAGCTCGATAATGGTCAGTATTCTATCGCGCCCAATAACCAACCCAAGCGAATTTGGCGTAATCTTGATGAAATGGATTACGTTGCAAAAGTAGATTTTGAAAAGAAGCTCAAAGACCATCACAACAAACTAAAATTTGGCTTGTTATCGTCTTTTAAAGACCGCGATTACAATATTTATTTGTACCAAATCGGTATCAAAGGCATCAGTACATTTGATGGAGATGGTAATGAACTTTTATCCGAGCAAAATATCTGGACACCTCAAACCGACCAAGGGACATACATTATTAACCAATCGGTTTATAATTTGTCTAACTTGTATAATGCCAAGCAAGTAAATGTATCAGGTTACGCCTCTTTCCAATACAAATTGACCGAGAAATTAAAATCGGTTTTAGGTTTGCGTCTCGAAAAATTTATGTTGCTATACACCGGACAAAATACGACCGGAACCTTAAAATTTGACAACGATGTAGTCCTAGATAAATTAGATTTGTTTCCATCTGTTAATTTTACTTACAACCTGACAGACAACAGCAATATGCGCTTGTCTTATGCGCGTACCACAGCGCGTCCTTCCTTTAAGGAAGCTTCAATAGCTGAGATTTTTGACCCTTTGTCCAATATGACGTTCATTGGCAATATTAATTTACAACCTACCTATATTCAAAATGTTGATATGCGTTTTGAAAACTATACGCATAAAACCGATATGTTTGCGGTTAGCACTTTTTACAAATATTTTAAAGACCCGATTGAGTTGGCATTTTATCAAGCAGCGCCTAGTAATTTTACGCCAAAAAATTTAGGAAACGCTCAAGTTTACGGAGTTGAATTGGAGTGGCGTAAAAATTTACAATTTATCAGTCCGTCTTTGAAGCATTTTAAACTAAATACCAATCTTTCGTTTATACAATCCAAAATGAATATGTACGATGAAGAATATCAACTGCGATTAAACATGGCTCGCGTTGGTGAAGAAGTCAGTCGTTATCGTCCCTTGCAAGGACAAGCACCTTATTTAATCAATGCCGGATTGAGTTATAAAAACAAAAAAGCCGGCTGGTTGGTAAGTATTGCCTACAACAGACAAGGCAAGACACTAGAAAAAGTGGGGGGCAGTATTCCCGATGTTTACACCCGACCGTTTAATAGTTTAAATCTAAATGTTAGTAAAAAAATAGGTAAAGCTATAAAAGGCACGATTAGTCTAAAAGTCGATAATTTGCTCAATGATCAAAGATCTTTTTATTATGAGAACTATAAAGCCACTCCTCAGATTTATTCCTTAAAAAATCTAGGGCGAAGTTTTAGTTTAAAATACGCTGTGAAGTTTTAATAGTTTCATGGCCGTTTTGGTTGAAATGCCCGGTTTTGCCGGGTATTTTTTTTATGTGTTTTATTGAAGTTGCTTGTAAAATGCTTTCTTTTGTGTTTAGAAGTATTATCTTTTATTGTTTTTAGCAGTATCGTAGGTGGTCAAGTGATTTTGCCGACCAAAGTTGGGAAAATAGTATCGAAGCCCCGAAATTGAAACCGGCACTTCGGTATAATTATTTAATTCACTCAGTGACCTACGTTTTGAGTACGATTATCACTTTTCAATTATTATCATATATTTGCCTGCATCTAATACCGATATGGACAACAAAAAATTAATCGACTGGTACCTTAATAACAAGCGCGATTTGCCTTGGCGAAACCTTACTTCTGCCTATCACGTGTGGTTATCGGAGATTATATTGCAACAGACACGTGTGGCGCAAGGTTTGCCATATTATAATAAATTCATAACAGCTTATCCCACCATACAAGATTTAGCAATGGCTGATGAGCAACAAGTGCTTAATTTATGGCAGGGATTGGGCTATTATTCCAGAGCACGAAATCTGCATTCTACCGCAAAAGATATCGTCGATAATTATCAAGGCGTTTTTCCTAAAAAATACAAGGATTTGCTCAACCTAAAAGGCGTAGGAACTTATACGGCAGCAGCTATTGCTTCCTTTTGCTACAATGAGCCGGTTGCAGTTTTAGATGGAAATGTTTACAGAGTTTTGTCCAGAATTTTTGGTATTGATACGCCTATTAATACGTCAGAAGGTCGTAAAATATTTAAAAATTTGAGCCAAAAACAGTTGGAGAAAAACGATCCGGGTATTTATAATCAGGCAATTATGGAATTTGGCGCTTTGCATTGCACGCCTGCCAATCCAAAGTGTGATATTTGTCCATTGTCTAAGGATTGCATCGCTTGTCAAACAGGAAAAGTGGATAAATTGCCGGTAAAAATTCCAAAAGCAAAGCAACGAAAACGTTATTTACACTATTTTTTGATACCTTACAAAGGTGCTATTGTTTTACAAAAAAGAACTACCAAAGATATTTGGAAAAATTTGTATCAATTACCTTTGATTGAGACATCGTCAAAAGCAGCAAGTTTAAGTAAAGAAATGTCGGAATTATTAAAGGGTTTATCTGTAAAAATGCAAGGCGAACCGATATTAAAGCAAGAAATGGTTCATAAATTAACGCACCAACATTTATATATATCTTTTTGGCAACTTACTTCTAGTACCAAACCGAAGGATTTAGTCGAGATAAATGAGTTGAAAAATTATCCGATGCCAATTGTTATTGCAAATTTTTTGGATAATAATTTTTTATGATATACCTTTGACTATTATTTTTAATCTAAAGACGCTTAAACTAACTTATTATGAACGGAACCATCAACAAAGTAATACTAATTGGACACCTCGGAGATAATGTAAAAATGCATTTTTTTGACGGAGGCAATTCTATTGGACGTTTTCCATTGGCAACCAACGACAGTTATGTCAACAAATCAACCGGTGAAAGAGTAACCAATACGGAATGGCATAACATAGTTGTGCGAAATAAATTAGCCGAAATCTTTGAAAAATACGCTCATAAAGGAGACAAAGTTTATCTGGAAGGACGTTTGCGCACGCGAAAATGGACGACAGATGAGGGTGTAGAACGCTATACTACAGAAATTCACGTAACAGAATTTACTTTTTTGACACCAAAGAGTGCAAAAGATCAGCATACACAAGAGAACTCAAGTCAAAATGCGACGGGAACGAGCCAAGACGCTGCGGTAGAAAAGCCCGAAGAAGACGATTTACCCTTTTAATTTATAAAAAATGGACGACCCGGATAGTTTATCCCTGATTTTACATTTAATTCCATACTTTATTGCAATTGTTATCTTATTGCTCTTGTCGGCTTTGATATCGGGATCGGAAATTGCCTTTTTTTCACTTTCGCCTACAGATCTAGATGATTTGGAAAGTAAACAAAAGGGAAATACGATTGTTAAGCTGTTAAAAAAACCAAAGGAGTTATTAGCGACTATTTTGGTGGCAAATAATTTTATAAATATTGCTATTGTCATACTTTCGACTTACTTGATAACGCCATTGCTTTCAGGTGTTTCGGGACTTTGGCACTTCATCATTGAGGTTGTTACTGTTACTTTTTTAATTCTTTTGTTTGGTGAAATATTGCCAAAAGTTTATGCCAATAGAAATGCAGAAAATTTTGCTGTTTTTATGGCAAAACCATTGGCTTTTTTGCAAAAACTTTTATATCCTATTTCTGTGTTTTTGGTTAAATCGGTGGGAGTGGTGGAGCGACGCTTGAATAAAGAAAAATTAAACCTGTCTAAGGATCAGTTATCACAAGCCATAGAACTAACAGCCAAAGACGACACAACTAAAGAAGAGCAAAAAATATTTGAAGGTATTATTTCCTTTGGCGAAACGGAAGCCAAACAAATTATGCGCCCGCGAATAGATGTATTTGCGCTAGAAGATACGATGTCACTCAAGGAAGTAATCGATGAAATCCGCCGTGAATCTTATTCCAGAATACCTGTATTTCACGAAGATATGGACAATGTTATCGGCGTGCTTTTTGCCAAAGATTTGTTGCCTTATCTCAACGAGGAAGCATTTGATTGGGTGCAATTGTTGAGAGAGCCCTTTTTTGTGCCTGAAAATATAAAACTCGATGATTTGTTAAAAGATTTTCAAGAGAAAAAGACGCATTTGGCGGTTGTGGTTGATGAATACGGCGGCACATCAGGTATTATTACCTTGGAAGATGTTATAGAAGAAATCGTTGGAGAGATTACAGACGAATACGATAAAGATGATGTTAGTTTTGTCAGAATTAGCGATGACGTTTATGAGTTTGAAGGCAAAACATCTCTTAAAGATTTTTATAAAGTGATGGATTTATCCGAAGCAGATGAGGAATTGTTTGAACAAGAAAAAGGCGAAGCCGAAAGCTTGGCAGGTTTCTTTTTGGAGCAATCCGGTGCTTTCCCCAAAAAAAATGATCGAATTAAGTTTCATCATTACGAATTAATGGCGACTTCTATGGATGGCAAACGCATCAAGAAAGTTAAAGTTAAGCGTTTGTCATAAGCTTTATTTCATTGGTTATCAGTTAATTATTTCTTAGTTTAAATTTAATAAAAATTTAACAGATTTCTCTTTTTTAAATACAAAATTTTGATACTTTTGCGGGCTTAAAATCAGTTAATAATCCTTAGCTGATCCGAAAAAAAAATTAACATATTAAAATTAGATTAATGAAATTAAGTTTTAACCAAATCATTACGGCAACTATGGTGTTGTTTGCTGTTATCGATATTTTAGGAAGCATTCCTATTATTATTGATTTAAGAAAGAAAGTAGGGCACATTCAATCTGAAAAAGCAAGTATTATTTCTGCTTTAATAATGATTGTGTTTTTATTTGTAGGAGAGGGAATTCTAAAAATGGTTGGAATAGATATCAGCTCATTTGCGGTAGCCGGTTCATTTATTATCTTCTTTTTGGCATTAGAAATGATTTTAGGCATTACGCTTTTTAAAGATGATGAACCCGAAGCAGCTTCTGTTGTGCCATTGGCTTTTCCATTAATTGCAGGTGCCGGTTCATTGACTTCAATTTTATCTCTTCGGGCAGAATTCCAGACCATTAACATTGTTATTGCCATCATTATTAACATGATATTTGTTTATGGCGTACTTAAATCTTCTAGAAGGATTGAGCGATTTATTGGAAAAGCAGGTATTGGTGTAATCCGTAAGGTTTTTGGGATTATACTATTGGCAATAGCCGTTAAACTATTTGCAACTAATGTCAAAGATTTATTATAAAATCCTTCTGTTATTGTATTTAAATAGGCAACTGACGATTATTTGTCAGCGTAGATTTTTTTTGTAGAAACTTTTGGATCCTTTTTAATAAATAGATAGTAGATATTGGCCAAAGCAATAAAACCATTGGCTATCACAATAGGGGGTAAGTTCTTAAGTATGCCATATATAACAAATATCACGGCGCCCAGCATATTAACAAAACGTAGTTTTCGGGTATCTTTAAACGTAAAAGCAATCATTAGCGTGAACATGGCTACGTAGCCAATCCATTCTATATATTTATCTTGCATAGAGATTTTTTTAAGGATGCAAATATATGGAATGTTTACTAATGTTTGTTTATATTTATTTTATTTTTAAGGAAAAGGTTCATCTTAAAAAATTCATAAATTTTGAATATTAGTGATTTAGAAGCTTAAAATAAATTATTATTTAGTTTTTTTGAAAAAAATTAATTTTTTTGATTAAATTTGCTTTTGTATAACAACAAAAATATAAGATTATGTTAAAAGAGTTTAAAAAGTTTATTATGGGCGGCAATGTTATTGAATTTGCTGTTGCGGTGATTATGGCCGGTGCCATTGGATTGGTTGTAAAAGGCTTTGTCAGTATGATTGTAATGCCATTTGTAAGTCATTTCACGGGAGGTATTAGTTTTAAGGAATGGAAAATTGTACTCGATGATGCTGTAATTGATGCAGCCGGAAAAATTACCAAACCGGAGAACGCGATGATGTATGGGCAATGGATTGATACCATTATTAATTTATTAATTGTAGGTTTGGTCATGTTTATGATTGTAAAAATCTACAATAAAATGAAAAAGAAAGAAGCAGAAGCACCTGCAGAACCGGCAGCACCTTCAAATGAAGAAGTATTGTTAACCGAAATTAGAGATTTGTTAAAAAAATAAATTTTTTAGTTTTAAATAAGTTTAAAAAAACGTTTGAGATTTTTCTCAAACGTTTTTTTATGCGATTTGTCTTCGACTTTATCGAAAATAGTACTAAAAAGATTGAATACTATGTATTCCTTGTTGCCACAAGATTGTTTTCTGACAGACAATAAATATTAAACTTCCGGTTCAGTTCGATATTTACATTTACTAAAATCAGGATTAAACTTCCTTTTTTGTATTAATCTCCTTTTACTTGCTATATAAATTGAATATCCATAATAACCAAAAAACAAACACAAGGAGAAACCAAATAAACTTATCCTTTTTAAACTTAAATTTTGTGATGTATAATTCTTTAAAAAAATAGAACTAAAAATAATAAGCGTAGATATAAAATTAATGTAAATGCCATTTAATTGTAGTTAGCTAGTTTTTCTTTTTGTCTTTCAATGATATTCTTTTCACTTTTCAGATTTTGTGTTAATTAGTTTATCCGAATAATTGATATTCTCAAATTCTTTCCCAGGCCAAACGCATTAAACTTTTATTAGATTTAGTACTTTAATGAGATAATGGTTGTCCCAACCCGCTTTTAGTCGCCTACCTTTAACCCCTATTTTACTTGTTTTTTCATTTTTAAGTAGATTAAGTGCTATTTTATTTAGTATTGAGAAGTTTTGACTGGCGTTATTTGCTCTTTTTCTTGACGCATCTTCTGAGAACGCAACGTCAAGTGTCCAATGTAGTTTGTTTTCAATATTCCAATGTGAACGTATTGCTTTTTGAAAATCTTGCGGTTCTGCCTTTAAACTAGAGATATAATACCTTACCGCTTGTTCTTTAGGTTTTTCAGAGTTTTTGAATTCACGAATACTTTCTATCCGTATAATAGTTTTTAAGTTTTTCCACTTATCCGTGTTTTCTATAAATTGAAAGTTTGTAATAATACTGCATTTTCTAGTCTCAATCCTTCCGTGATCTAAACTTTCCAATAAATCAACACTTACATTTTTAGCAAATCTAAATTCATCTTTAATATCTTGATATAATTGTTCTTGATTACCTTTTACTGCTAATATATAATCAGCATCTTTTTTTATGATTTCTTTCGCTATATTGGTTTGACATCCCATAGCATCAATAGTTACAACGGTATCTTTTAAAGCTAAAACTTCCAATAATTTTGGTATTGCTGTAATCTCATTTGATTTGTTAGAAACTTTTACTTGCCTTAAAACAAGATTATTTTCATTTGCCCAAGCGCTAACCATATGTACAGGCGATTTTTTACCTCCTGATTTGGCGCCTTTTATTGTTTCGCCATCTATGGCAATTATTTCTCTGGGCTGTAAATCAGCTAAAGTGCTTACCCACTCTATAAAGCATGTTTCAAATTGTTCACTATCAATATTTGAAAAAACACGATTAAATGTGTCGTGCGAGGGTATTCCATTGGGTAAATCGAGAAACGAACGTAAAAAAGCTTCTTTTGAATGTGCATAATTTTCCATTTCATTCCAATTATCTGCGCCACAAATCACTGAAATTATACCAATAAGAAGGATGCTTTCTAAATCATAAAGTTTGCGATGTGGACGTCTAAAGTCTCTATTTTACCGAAAATAGTCTTTAATTTATTTGTTGATTTCATTTTATTTATTTTACTGATTATCAGAGTAATATACAAATTAATTATCTAACAAACAAATATATTTTACTGAAATACAACAATTTATTAATATTATTAAAGTTGCTTAAAACTGGGTTTTTTAATGCGTTTGCCCTGAATTCTTTCCAAAGATTTTTAAAATCCAAACAGTTACTTTTTAAATTTGCAAGTTCGGATTTTAAGTTTTTCTGTGTTTCTTTTCGCTCCATTACTATTTTTACTTTATCCGGTTCAATTTTTTTGTCCGAACAGCTAATTAGTAGAATAAATATTGGTGGTATGAATTTTTTCATCACATCATAATTTCTGATTTTTCACTTCAATTACTTGTGCGCCAATACTGATAGCTATTTCTTCGGGTGTTTGACTTTTTATGGCGTATCCAATCGGTGCATATATTTTATCTAATTCCTTTTTGGAGATATTCTGTTTTGCAAGTGTTTCAAATATGAGTTTAATCTTTGCTCTTGAACCTAAAACACCAAGATAACGATGTTTTATATGTATTATTTTGGAAAGAATAAACTGATCATCCACAAATTTACTGGTCATAATAGCTACAAAATTGTTGGGTTTAATGTAGTTATCTATTTCTTTGTAATTTATGATATGCTTTTCTTGTGCAAAAGTATTTTGTTCTAAAGTATTTAAGTCTTTTCTGTTATCAAAAACTACCACATAAAAACCTAAAAAATTCATTATTCGTGAAGTGGCTAAGCCAACATGACCACCTCCAATGACATAAAATATTTCTTTATAACCTATTTGCTCTCTGAAAGTCCAGTTTTTAGTATTGCTAAAGCTAAATTGTTTATCAATAACTTCATCCGAGAAGAAAACGCCTTTTGTATTTAATTCTAAAGTACCTTTTTTATTATTGCTTAAGGTTTTAATTATTTGTTCTATTGCGGATGCATCTTTTATGCTTAATGGATGAAAAACGACGGTTTGCTCGCCGGAACAAATCATCCCTGAGCTATCTTTATTAGGTTTACTTTGGTGTATCTGACGTTTAAAAAGAATTTCTAATTTATCTGCCTTTAAATCTTTTTTAACTTTTTCTACAAATTGATATTCCATGATGCCACCGCCAATAGAACCGGAGATAAATCCATCTTTTGCAACAAACATTTTAAATCCTTGTCGTCCCGGTGAACTGCCAATATTTTCAACCACAGATAACAAATAGACCGGCTGATTTTCTTGAAGTTTACTTAAAAGTTTTTTATAAAAAGCTAACATAATTTTTTAGTTGTTTATTTGTTTTTTTTATAGCTCAGAATATATTTTTTTCATAATTTATCTAAACCAACTTGCACTCATTGCGTAATAAATTGCCATTAAGCCGGAGAAAATAGCGCTAGCCATAAAACGCCAACCGAGTTTTATTTTATTTTGGATTATATAATTGGCTATTGCCGAAATAGGTATGTTTACTAAAAAAGACCAAAAGGCTATCGTCAATAAATTGCTATTTATAGCATTAAAATCCAGCGAAAATAATTTGATAAAAAATAAATGTCTAGCAATCCATAAGGGATTAAAATAGGCAATTGCCAATAGTGTTTTGAGCAGTGTTTTTTTTAAACCTTTGCTATTTGATGTTATTTTATCTATCCAAATAAAATAATTTGGTATTTCAAAAGCATAAATTGTGGCTCCGATAAAAAGCATTCCCAATAAACGAATCCAAGAGAATTGATCTAACAAAAGCGATGCAATGGTATCTCCTAAGCTGTAAATTATAGCGCCTTTTATGATGTTTTGTTTGGTGTATATCAAAGTTTGTTTGTTAGGTTAAGTTTTCAGTATTCAGTTTTGGGAATTTATGCTTCCGAGCTTTCTTCATACAAACTCATCAATACTTTTTCAGGTGTAAAAGGCGAATGAAACTTTACATTATACTTAGCATTAAAGGCTTTGACGGCTTGTTGAATGGCAAAATAAGTGCCTATTCCATACATTAAGGGTGGTTCGCCAACAGCTTTTGATTTTTTGATGGCCATTTTAGTTCCTTTTGTTTCTAATGGAACAACGCTTACTTTTTTGGCTGCTGCAAAAATATCAGGTACTTTATAAGAGGATAAGCTATTTGATAATAAGCTTCCGTTTTTGTCATACGCAATTTCTTCCATGGTCATCCAACCAATTCCTTGTGTCAGCGCGCCTTCTACTTGTCCAATATCTACGCCTAAATTTATGCTTTTTCCAAAATCGTGAACAATATTTACGGCATCAATTTCATAAGTTCCTCTTAAACAGTCAACAGTTACTTCGGTTATGGCAGTGCCATAAACATGGTAGGCAAACGGGTGTCCTTTTTCTTTGGTTTTATCAAAATAAATGACGGGTGTTTTGTAATGTGCATTTTCGCTTAAAGCAACGCGTTCTAACATGGCTTGACTGACGATTTCTTCCCAAGTTAATTTTGTTGTTTCTCCATTAACAAAAACTTTATCTTTTTTAAAAGTAATAGCTTTTTTGTTTACTTGTAACATACCGGAAGCAACTCCTGTAAGTCTTTCTTTAAGTGCTTTACAGGCTTTGAGGGCTGCTTTTCCATTCAAATCTGCGGTTGCACTTGCAGCGGTTGGCGAAGTGTTTGCCACTCTGGTGGTATTGGTTGTTTCTAGTTTCACTTTTTTGGGAGAAATGCCTAAAGTTTTATAAGCTACCTGTAGGATTTTAGTGTTTACACTTTGTCCCATTTCAACAGCGCCTGTGCTGACCCCAACACTTCCATCTTGGTAAATATGCACCAAGGCTCTTGCATGATTCATAGGTGTATTGGTAAACGAAATGCCAAATGTAATGGGCATTAAGGAAATGCCTTTTTTTAGTATGGGATTTTCTTTGTTAAATCGAGCAACTTTTTCTTCTAATTTTTCATACTGAAATTTTGCAATAGCTGTGTGCCAAGTATTTTCCATTTCCACTTTAGTTGCAATTTGTCCGTAAGGAAATTCATCGCCTTCGCGTATTAGATTTCTTTCTTGAATGATATGTTTATCGATTCCTAATTTATGGGCAGCTAAAGCAATTGCTGATTCGATAACAAACATACCTTGTGGTCCGCCAAAGCCTCTAAAAGCAGTGTTTGGCGGCAAATTGGTTTTGCAACTATGCACGGTGCTGCTCACGTTCGGAATAAAATAACTGTTGGTTGCATGAAATAAGGTTCGCTCTGCAATAGCAGGTGATAAATCTGCTGCCGCACCCGAATTTTGTAAAAATTCTACATCATAAGCAAGAATTTTTAGGTTTTCATCCAGCCCTATTTTAAAAGTAGAATCATAAGGATGTCTTTTGCCGGTCATTCGCAAATCATCGTGTCTGTTTAAAACGAATTTAACCGGTTTTTTGAGGTGTTGCACGGCAACTGCAGCCATCACTGCCCAAGGCGTTGCTTGATCTTCTTTTCCGCCAAAACCACCGCCAAGACGTATCACATCCACTTCTATTTTATGCATGGCAACTCCTAGAACTTGTGCCGCTATTCTTTGTACGGATGTAGGTCCTTGTGTGGAAGAAGTTATTTTAATGTTTCCATTTTCCATCGGGATGGCATAAGCGCCTTGCGTTTCTAAATACAGGTGTTCTTGACCGTTGCTAAAAGCATTTCCGGTAAAAACATATTTACACTTAGCAAAAGCACTTTCTGTATTTCCAAGATTGAAGGATCTTGGTGCGCTAATAAAACTTCCTTTTTCTTTGGCTTCTCTTGCGGTTGTGATTACCGGTAGTTCTTCTATTTCTATTTCGATAAGCGCTCTTACTTTTTTAGCAATTGCTTCTGTTTTTGCAACGATAAAAGCAATAGGTTGTCCCTGAAAATGAACTTCGTTTTCTGCTAAAAGCGGTTCATCCGGAATAATGCCACCAATTTGATTTTCTCCTTTTATATCTTTGTAAGTAAATATTTTGATAACACCCTCCACAGCTTCTGCTTTAGCGAAATTAATATTTTTGATGATGCCATGCGCTTTTGGTGAATCAAATACCAAACCGTACAGAGTGTCTTGTCTGGTAATAATATCATCTACAAATAAGGATTCGCCTCGAAGATGTGTATATGAGTCTATATTTTTCATGTGTTTATAATTTTATTTTTTTTATTGGTAACACATGGAACCACCAAAATCATATCTTTGAGAAAAGAGAATTATACATGGTAGTTTCATTATTGTATTTTATTATGCTAGCAGTTTTTTTCAGACTAATGTGAAATTTCAAAAATTTGCTTATGCTCTATTTTGTAAAAAAATTTTTTATAGCAATGCTTTTAGTTTAATTTCTTTAGGATATAAAGTTATAA
>JANTGO010000025.1 GCA_024763015.1 Flavobacteriaceae bacterium | reverse complement strand
TCGTTAAGCACTTTTGAGGTGTAAACCTTATTGCTTTTGACATATTTTGCCAAATGATCCAAAGACATTTTGGAAGAAAGGTATACATCTTGCCCTTCAAAACTCTTCAGTTGTTTTAATATTTTATTCAATACATCCTCAGGAATATTGATTTTTGAAGTCGTTTTGGGCTTAGGGCGTTGCTCCACAATCGTTTTTTGCTTACCGATTTCGTATTCCTTAAGGGTCTTGCGATAATTTTGCATCAGTTTTCTTCTATTGTATAAGCTATAAAAAACCAACAACAACAAAGTGAAGACAAGTCCATAAAGAATCGTGTTGAGATAATGCGTCTTGTGCACTTGCTTTTTTAGATTTCTAATCTTTTGGTTAATCGCCTTATAATCATACTTATCGCGCAAGACTTTGGCTACTTTTTGACGATGTCGCTCTTTTTCTATCAAAATGCGGTTTGCCAAAGAAAGCTTGTTCATGGCCAAAGAATTTTTACCCAAAGCTTTATAAACATCGCTATACAACTTTTCTTTATCCTCTTTAAAATTAATGGCAAAATGTTTGGTCTGCTCCAATTTATCAATCTTCTTTAATAAAGTCAATGCTTTATAGTCATCACCTTTTTTATGATAATATCGTGCCTTGTCAAAATAAATTTTTGCATCGATAAAATGAAAATTCTTTTTATTTAAGATAGCAGAAATGCTATCAAATTGTTTGATAATACGAGCATCCGGATGCTGTTTTGTATCAACTGATGCACTTAATTCCGATAACAATATCAAGGAATAATATAAATCATTTTTATGACTTAACTTTTTTGCCAGTGAAACATATTTGTTTATCGAATCTAAATACATAAACTTTTTCTCTGGGTTCTTAGATAACATATCGGCATTGAGGTTAATGGTATTAATTAAATTTACCATTTTCAAATTGTAAATTCCTTTTACCGTAGCCAGCTCCTTGTATAATTGCCTTCTAATATCCAGCGCTTCCTCATACTCCCCAATTGCCCTTTTGACACCGGCATAATTTGATTTTATTCTATAAGAAGTAATCCTGTCTTGGGCTAAAGAATCACAATATGAATAATACTTAATAGCATTGATAAAATCGTCTTTTTGAAAATAGACTGAGCCTAATGATTTAAATGAAATGGCTTTGAGTTTGTCATTGTGGATTTGTGCTGCCAAATCAATTGCTTCATCTAATTCTTTTTTAGCTTCATCAAGCCTATTTTGAGAAATTAATTGAAGACCAATTTTATTTTTGAGTTGAATTAGATCGTTGTAGCGTTTTTCTTGCTGCAATGAATTTTTTAAAACACTAGCATATTTTAGAAACGCCTTTGAATTAACATTATAGTATTTTTGAATACTGTCTTGTAATTGCTCATTAGAAAGCGTATTTTGAGAAATGCCCCAAAAAGGAATGCACAGCAAAAAAACCGCAAAAAGGAAAGAAAACCTCTGCATCAAAAACATTTAAAAATTAGTTACCGTTGCAAATATAATCTTTTTAAATGGAATACTTGATGTGTTTTGTTTATAAAACCGGCGTCTCGATACAATTAACTCCGTCAACTTGGTTAATCACTCGACAACCTAAGGCTTACATAATATCAATGTATAGATTTTTTAAGATTTGTATTTTTTCTGATAGGATTCAGCCCTAAAATATAAAAATAAGAATTGATACAAGAGTAATTCGTGTAACCTATTTTTTGACTTAAACAAGCGGTTCATCATCATATGAATAATGCTGCCCAAAACATTTTCAGAAAAATGTGTTTTTTTTAACAAATCGGTTGTATCCTTATCTGCTTGAGATAAAATATCATAAATGGGCTGATATTCGGAAAAATTATCCGAATGATTTACAAAATCAATTATTTTTTGATGCGACTTTTTAAATTTCACATTTATTTGGTTTCTTAAAGTTTTATCCATATTAAATTCTTTGGCAAATGCATCCGCCAATGATTTGGCAAAGCGTAATTTCTCATTCAAATCAGCTTCAAAATAAATATCTAAGATTTGATTAATCGAATGAAAACCAAAAAGCCAACGCAAATCTTCATCTTCTACGTATTCTATCATAGACAACAAACTAAGAGTGTGCTTGCTGTTGATATAAAACAAGCTTTCAATTTCCTCGTAAAACGCAGCCCCATAACGCTCGATTTCTCTGCTATATGTATCGAGTTGTACCTTCCAAATTAAATCTTGCGCCAAGTTTGCTTGCAAGCCAGACTTCATTTTATCCAGCAATTCGCCAATTCGCAACATATCTTTGAGATGAAAACGCAGGCGCAAATGAATATCGGGGTCTTTATATCTGATAAAAAACCATTTATCGATGATGCCTTCTTTTAAAAATGCCTCCGTTAAGTCTATGATCTGATCTTTCAAAAAAACATCTGCCATACTCGCACCGGTGTATATCTTGTAATAAACCCATTCGTCACCCAAAATAAAATGTCGTTGTAGCATCGTTTAGTTTTTTAAATCGTTTTTATAAAAAGCAAGAATAACCTCATTAGCATATAAATCCTTGTGTCGCTTAGAAGGACTTCCTTCACTAAATAGGTATTCTTCTAAAAAGAAATCACGCTGGTTACGGGTCATATCTAATAACAATTTTACATGAGCGTGTTTACTCAAATCTAATAAAAGTTTATTGTCTTTTTGAGGATACACAAGCCATTCCGGTACTTGGTGATTTTTTCGCCACCGGCTAACCTCAGCAAGTAATTTATCTGACGACAATTTTCTCCAACTATCTAAAACGGGCTTATGCAAACGCCATTGCGCCAGACTTAAAATAGCCTTTTTATAAACCACACGCGGTAAAAAATCAAACATTTCTCTTAATACACCCCACGAAAAGGCCAATGTATCTCTTTTGTTTTGTGTTTGCATTAAAGCTAGAAAATGATAAATGGGCAAGGCATTCTGCTTAAAATTATGGGCATTGCTCAAACGTGGCAATACTTCTTTTCCAAGTTTCTTTGAAAACAATTTTATGTTTCCCAAATGATCAGAAACAACATACAAATCATTAATATTCAACATATTATCATTCATATCCGTTTGCGCCAAATAAGGAATTTCATATTTTCTAAAACGGGGTCGCAACAAAATATTGCCCACTCTTGATTCGGGTAAGTGCACGATTTCAGCCACGATTTTGTCTTTCTGCAAAACTGTTTCTTTGTTAGCTATTGTTTGCACATAGCTCAAAACATCCTTATCGACAAAACAGAATCTTCCTAACAGATTGGTCGCGCTGGAATGACCCGCCGAAGGCATATAAAACATTTCTTTGCCACTTATTTGAACCAAATTTACAATCGAAGAAAAAGTATCTGGTAAATCATCCCAATCAACTTTTTTATTTTTTAAATCTGTAGGATATAAATCGATTTGATAAGCATTTTGCGCTTTAGCTTCACATATTTTGCGATGCAACATCTTGCTTACTTCATTCCACTTAGAACTTTTATCCTGTTTTTTTTCGATATCCGGTAATAGTAAATCATCGACCAACGGATTGACAGAATCATCCGATAAATCTGATTTTAAACTAATACCCAATTCATTATCCAAAGCCAAAGAAATAGGAACCGGTCTGTTTTCGTAGCGCTTGTATAGATTTTTTCCAAATTGTTTTAAAGTATCATTTTGAGGTGCAGTTGTCAATCTATTTAAAAAAGAAAGCGTATCGATATATTCCGATTTTAAGCTCTCAGATAAAGTATTTTCCTTTGTTTTTATAGCCAAATCGGTTTGAAAAAGGTATTTTGGATTAAATGTTGTCCCCAATCTTAAAAGCTCATTTTTAACAGTTTCATATTTCGAAGGGACGTTGCCAATTTTTTGGTCGATGTGTCTTAATTTTTCATCTATCGACTTAAAAAAACGGGTGAATTGATCAAGATTATTTAGCGAAGAAAACTTTTTGATGAGTTTTCCTAAAAATTCTTCTCCGGTAACGCCCGGCTCTAATTCGCTGATTAGCAATTGACTGTCGATTAATTGATCAATAAATCCGCTGGCATCTTCTATAGATATTTCGTCATTGCAAATTAGCTTGACAAGACTGTCAAAGTTTGCACCATTTTGTGCCGCATCGAGTATTTGTTGTAAATAAATGGAATTTTCTACCGAAACAATCTCATGTGTTCGTCGGGCATTTTCGTAGTAATACTCCACATATCTTATAAAATTCCCGATTTGATAGATACTCGTGTTGGGATAAAAAAGCAACTGGTTCTTTATCAGTTCTTGACGAGACAAATTTTGCGCTAAAGCTACTAAATAATTCATATCCAACCTTGTATGTCTTTCAAAAGACGATATGTCAGACAATTTAATGCTAGTTTGGGCATCAAATTTACCCATATTAACGCCTGCAAATAATCCAAAAGGCGTTGCTCGGCTACACATTCTAGACAAATATTTAGTGATGGCAAAACGTAATTTTTCTTCTTTTTTTGGAGAAAGAGACTGATTTATTAAATTTTTAATTTCGTCATATAACTCCGGTGATGCCAAAAAAATAGCCTCCAAAAACAGTTCTTCTTGCAACAAGGCATCGATATGCTTGGCATTATCAGGATCAAAATCTATAAATTTTTGAATTGGGAATAAAGGTGTTCGAAGCACATAATATTCAAAAAGTTTGTAGTTATTTTTTTTCATCTCCGACAAATATGTACTAAGATTAAGTGGTTAAACAGAAAAAGTTTATTTGAATTTAATTTTGGCTTTTGCCCGGTAAACCTCTTCGTTAAACACCGTTGTTTTTCTTTTGTGAATAACATCAAAAATCATAAAAACACTAAACCTTATTTTTTCGACCGGAATATGTACTTTTTCATCAACCAAAGTAAACATTTTCACTTTTCGATAGGCTATAATTTTGCCATTTTTCTTTATCAAACGGTCAAACTTGTTCCAAAGTGCATCGGGATTGTATCCAAAGTATTGAAAAAATTCGGGATTCAGTTTTATTTCCTTATTGGGATTATACTTGTGTTCGGAATACACTTTTTGAGGCAGATAATTTACATCCGGAATCACTTCAGAAGGCTCTAAATTGTAGTAATCTTTTGTAAAAGAACTATTGACAAAAACACCGGGAAACTCTTTTGGATTGTTAAGCACAAAGATCAGTGTAAAAGGTGCCTTTTTGATCTTAATCGTTTGGTTGTTAAGATATATACTATCTTTTCCTTGTTTTAAGTACACATCTACAGGTGCCGTACCTTGCGCTTGCATTGAAAGACCTGTAATAAGGCATAATAAGAAAATAATTCTTTGCATATTTTTGATTATTCCAAAGGGTAAAATTACAAAAAGTTATTTAGAATAGAAAAAATAAACCTTAAAACATAACCAAAAGCTATTCTCCTTCGGCCATTAGCTGTTTCCACTCTTTATAACCGTAAAAAGCCAAGATTAAAAAGATGAAATATTGGATACCTGTAAACCCATATCCTTTAATAAAATACAAGGGAACAGAGACGATATTTACAAGAATCCACACTATCCAACTTTCCAGTTTTTTAGTAGCCATTAACAACATTGCGGCAAATGCGGCACCGGTTGTAAACGTATCTAAAAAGGGTGTAACTTTCTTAATTTCCGACAAATTTCCACTAGACAAATGTTGCCAAGCATACGAAACGCTATCCTTAAAACCCAATTCATTTGGCATCACATTAAAATGTCGATATACCCAAATAACAAATGCAGAGGTAAAAACGAAGATTCCCAATGTTTTTAGCCAATCGAGCCGGTTACATTTTGTAATAGAAATATGTTTTTGAGTTTTTTGATCGACGATTCTACTCCAAACCCACCAACCGTAAATACTCATCAAAGTGTAATATATATTGATAATCAAATCGCCATACATTTGCCATCTCGACAGCAAATAAACATACAAAACCGTACTGATAATACCGGTAGGATATACCAAGATATTTTCTTTTTTGGCATAAAAAACACTGATAATACCAAATGTCATAGCCACAAATTCGATAATTATATAAAGGACAGGCGTATCTTGATAAGGCGCTATAAAAAAATTGATTATTTCGTGCATGACTACGACTGTTTTTGTTTAAAAATATTGCTACATCTAATTATACCCCTATTTTATGTAATCGCTTGATTACTACTAAAAAAAAATAGAAATCAAAAGTACTGATTTCTATTTTTATAAAATGCTTTTTTTAGAAAAAAATTCTTTATTCAAAATAATTGGGAAATTCTTTAAAATATTTATTGAGTTTAGCAATCTGATTATCACCTTCTTTTGTTGTTTTTACAGCCATTAGCAAATGCATGTCATCTTCTACTTTATGAAAAAATATTTGTATTTCTTTTAGAGTTTTGGAATCATAAGATTTATTAAACAAAAGTTTTTTTGCTTGGTTAAAAATAGATTTTCCCAAGTTGTGGTAAGCATTGACATCTTCAGATTTAAAGTTTTTTAATTGCGCTGCTATCTGCAACACGCTGTCATAATCTTGCTTTTGCAACTGCCATTTTTTGCCATTATTTAAGGATAACACACCACTTTTCATAGCATCTCTTTGAACGGGTAAATCACCAAAATCAATATCATACAATACTTCAGCAATTTTCGTTATTTTCTCATCTCCAATCGGCATGGGTGGCATCAAGTTGAATTTTCTAACAGCGCCCGGCATCATTGCTTCTGCTTTACTTGGCTTGTTTACCCACTTTACGATGGCTTCTACAAAAGCTTTTTTATCGCCAAAACTAGGTTTATAATGTTCTTGTATATTTAACATCGGCGGTGCAATCATCTGCGATTTTTTACTAGGATCAGGCTTTTCAAAGTGACAGGTAAAACAATTTTGTTGCATTAACTTATAACCTTCTGAATCAGAAGCTAAAACCGTTTTTTCATTCTTCACTTCTTGATTTGTCGACGCGACCAATTCATCCTTTTTACTTTTTTGATTATTACTTTCTTGACAATTAACAAAAAGTAAAGTTAATACTGCCAATGCTAAAATCTTTTTCATAGGGAATTATTTTAATTATTTTTAATTATTAGACACTTTAAATTAAATTTGGTTTAATCAATTTTTAAACATTTCAATCTTTTTTTCACCATTAGATTTTTGATAAGCCCTAAACATGCCATCGGTATTAAAATACCAAGCAATATTGCCCTTATTATCCAGACCAATCATACCACCATCACCACCCAATTTTTGGATTTTACCAATCGTAGTTTTTATAGCTTCTAGCAAATTTTTGTTTTTGTATTGCATTAAATCAGAAACCGAATGCGAAGCAAGTGTTCTGATAAAATATTCTCCGGTGCCGGTGCAAGATATTCCACAAGTTTGATTATTGGCATAGGTGCCGGCGCCCACTATTGGCGAATCTCCTATGCGTCCATATTTTTTATTCATCAAGCCACCCGTAGAAGTGCCGGCAGCAATATTTCCGTTTTTGTCTAATGCAACACAGCCAACCGTTCCATACTTATGATCTTTCATTTTATCAATTGCCATTTTATAGGCAATTTTTTTACCTGCTTCTTTTGCTTGCAAACGTTTGAGTTGTTCCTGACGTTTTGGGGTAATGAAGTATTGGGCATCCATCAATTGAACGCCTTTTTCTCTTGCAAAAACTTCAGCACCATCACCATACAAAAACACATGACGCGAACTATCCATTACAACACGAGCGGCATTAATTGGATGTTTTATATGCGACACACCTGCTACGGCACCACAATTTAAAGTTTTGCCATCCATAATGGAAGCATCCATTTCTACTTTTCCTAGATTATTTAAAACAGCGCCTTTTCCGGCATTAAACAAAGGAGCGTTTTCCATTACGTTGATGGTCTTTTGCACCGCTTCAAGAGCACTCCCATTGTTTTGCAAAACTGCATATCCGGCATCAAGTGCTTCGGATAATTTATCTCTATATGCTTTTTCTTGTGCATCTGTAAAATAAGATTTCTTGATACTACCGGCACCACCATGTAAAACAATAGCAAAGCTTGTTTTTGGTTTTTGTACAACAACATCTTTTTTGGCTTTGTTTGGTTCCTTACAACCTATTAATAAAACGGTAAAAACAAATAATAAGAAAAAATGGTTTTTCATAGGATATTATTTTAGTCAAAATGGGCGCATAAATTTACAATAATCCGGCTTTACAGTTTTTAAAAACATTGCTTTTTCACCGGTTAACAAATATAGCCAAAAATTTTAACTAATAATATTAATCCATTTGCTTAAATAAGAGATCCACACTGGGGTCCAAAATTACATTTACCTCCTCTCTTTTATAGTCTTTTGGCAAAATGATTTTAAAATTATTGGTTTGCTTTTGAATGTCAAATTTTTTCATCATTTTGCTGTCTTTTAGTTCAATAAGAACCGGCAACTTAAAATGAAACACACCCGTTATTTGAACCACATCTATCGACAATTTATTTTGATGTACTTGCCAAGTCATTTTGACATATGGCATATCGGGACGATATAACCATTGCTTAAAAAAGTCTGTTAAATCTTGCTCCGAAATAATTTCTGCTTCCTTGATAAAATCCTCCGTAGATGCATTTTTGTTTCGATATTTTTTATAATAAGAGCGCAGCAGCTCAAAAAACAATTTATCACCGATTTTTCGTCGCAACATATGCAAAACCCAGGCGCCCTTTTCATACGAATTAGGGTTTAACAAACGCATCAAGTTTTTGTCCTCATCATACACAATCGGATTTGATGAT
Organism: Flavobacteriaceae bacterium; assembly: GCA_024763015.1. GTDB lineage: Bacteria > Bacteroidota > Bacteroidia > Flavobacteriales > Flavobacteriaceae > WGBX01. The sequence goes on along the minus strand of JANTGO010000025.1, from coordinate 11,567 downwards.
CTTCTTTGATAACGTATGACTTTGTTTCGCTCCATTTGCATGCGTTCTTTAAGCCTTTTTTTTCCATATTTGTGCTCCAAATACAAGTCAGTCAAATAGGTGGCAAAACCCTCACTTAGCCAAATATCCTGCCATTTTTTTTCACTTACGGCGTTACCAAACCATTGATGTCCTATTTCGTGCGCTACCAAATTTTCAACGCTTTTGGTGCCGTCAACCGTATTTTCGTCGTAGAATATATTGCCTGCATTCTCCATACCGCCAAAACGCGTTTTAGATTGCACATTTGCCAATTTCTCATAGCTGTAAGGGCCTATCAAACTATCATAAAACTTGAGGATATCTATGGCGCATTTATAATCATCAAAACCTTCATCCGGACTGTCCTTGTATATCCAACTACTCACCTGAATTTTTTTCTTAGACAACTGAACCGGTGGGTATTTTTTTACTTTAAAATCTGCGGCAGCAAAAACCATAACTTTTGTTGGCAATGGGACTTTTGTATCAAAATCCCATTGATCAAAATACTTACTTAAATGTTTATGTTTCAATTTTATACCCGAAGCTATAATTTGATAATGATTGGGCGCCGTAATATGAAACGAAAGACTTGCTTTGTCAGAAGGATGATCGATCACCGGCAAGCAATTATGGACACGATTGGGCCAATTATCACCAAAAAAAGTTCGTTTTCCATATTTATTTTTACTGATATACAAACCGTCTACAGGAATGCCGGAATAAGCAATTTCCAAACGAATTAACTTTCCTTTTTGCCATTTTTGAGGATTAAAAAAGATAATTTTATCATCGATTTGCTTGTATTTGTCTGTTGCCTGATTGTTAATTTTGACACGACTAACAAGCATTCCTTTCCCGTTTGGTCTTTTGCCGACCAGTTGCACATAAAAAGATTTTATCGTTTGCAAAGGCATGATATTGATATAACTTACCGCCTCGATTTTGTTATTCTGATCATTGATATCAATATTAAAATCATAGTGAAGGACATCAATTTTATTTAATTGATCATTGGAAAATTGTGCTTGACTTACATTTGCAAACAAACACAAAATAACAAGTATTTTATAAAATAAACGCATTGGTTTTTAAGGTTTTTAATCAAATAAATCCTCTATTTTACATTTAAAACATAAATATATAAAAGAAGTTCGGAATGTATTTAGCAATAATCATACCGATTTTTTGCCAAAAAAAGCGATGCTACACAAAGCATAGCATCGCTAAAATATTTTACAATTTTTACCAAATTTTAACGCGACCTTCGGGTTTTATATACATACCATCACCCTCTTTTACATCAAAAGCTTTATAAAAAGCATCAACATTTTTAAGCGATTGTACGGCACGCACTTGTCCGGGACTGTGCGGATTGGTTTTGATTTGTTTTTTGATAAAAGCATCTCGTGCCTTGGTGCGCCAAACGGTTGCCCAAGACAAATAGAAACGTTGTTCAGGGGTAAACCCTTGAATTTTTCCGGGTTTTTTGTGATCTTTATAGTAAAGTTGCAAGGCCGTAAATGCCGCATTAACCCCTCCTAAATCTCCAATATTTTCTCCGGAAGTAAACTTTCCATTGACAAAAACGCCCGGAAGTACTTCAATTTTTGAATATTGATCAGCCAGTTTATCAACCAATTTGCTAAATGCCTCAAAATCGCTTTTTGTCCACCAATTTTCAAAATTCCCATCTGCATTATATTTAGCACCTTGGTCGTCAAATCCATGTGAAATTTCATGACCGATAACAGCACCCATTCCGCCATAATTCAAGGCAGCATCACGATGATAATCATAAAAAGGCGCTTGCAGGATTGCTGCCGGAAAAACAATCTCATTGTAAGACGGATTGTAATAGGCATTAACAATTTGCGGCGCCATGCCCCACTCGGTTTTATCGACAGGTTTGTTTAATTTATCTAATCCTTCCTCAAAATGCCATTTGGAAACGCTTAAACTATTTGTAAAATAAGTGCCACCGTCTTTGGGTGATTTAATTTGCATTTTACTATAATCTTTCCATTTATCGGGATAACCGATTTTTACTTGCAAACGATTTACTTTTTCAATAGCTTTTTCTTTGGTTTGCTCACTCATCCAAGATAAATTCTTGATGCGCTGTTTATAAGCTTTTTGCAAATTTTCAATCATTTCTTTGGCATTTGCTTTGGCTTCGGGTGGAAACATCTTATCGACATATAGTTTACCTACGGCTTCGCCAATTGTCCAGTTTACGGTAGAAAGCGCTCTTTCGTCCAAAGGTCGTCTTTCTTTCTGACCATTAAGGGTTTTGCCATAAAATTCCCAATTGGCATTGGCAATTTTTGTACTCAATTTACCTGCAGCGCCTCTAAAAACATTCCAAGTCAAATAATCTTTAATAGCATTTACATCAAATTTCTTAAATATTTTATCAAAAGTTTTCATGTATTCAGGTTGCGAAACGATCACTTTATCGACTTTGTATCCCAAATCGGAAAAATATTTTTTGGTATCAAAATTGTGCATTAGTTTAGCCAATTCGTCTATTCCCATCGGGTTGTAGGTATTTTCAGGCTTACGTCTTTCTTCTTTGGTTAATTTTGCTGTAGCAAGTGCTGTTTCGATATCCAAAATATTTTTTTGGGCATTTTCTATTTCAGCAGGTTTTTTACCGATGAATTGAAGCATTTTACCGATGTGTTCCTTGTATTGATTTCGTATTTTCACGGCATCAGGTTTATCGGAAACGTAGTAATCTCGCTCGGGCAAACCAAAGCCGGCAGGCGATACATATAAGGTATTTTTATTGCTGTCTTTCATATCAGCACCCACACCTACACCTATAAAAGATGAATTTAAAATCGGTTCTGAGAAAATCATAAAATCAACAACATCCTTTTTGGTCTTAATATTGTTTATCTTGTCCAAATAAGCTTTGACAGGTGTAATTCCGGCATTGTTTCGACTGGTTGTATCAACAATCGACGCGAAATAATCAATGGCTTTTCGTTGGTCTGTTCCTGCTTTGTATCGATTGCTTTTGGCAGCTTCCTTCAAAATTTTCAACGTATTCAAATCCGTCTTTTTTGCCAATGCATCAAAACTTCCCCAACGACCTCGATCGGCAGGAATTTTGGTTTTTTTCATCCATTCGCCATTGACAAATCTATATAAATCATCTTGTGGTCTAACTGTTTTATCCATAAAACTCAAGTTTAATCCTTCTGTCTGTTTGGGTGTGTTTGTTTTCTTTTCAGCTACATCTTTTTTGCCACTTTGCTGGCAAGATGTAATACCAAACAACAAAATACCTATCATAAAATATTTTTTCATCTAAGTAGTTTTTAATGTTTACAGCAAATGTAAGAAACTAATATCAAAAAGTCTTGTTAATGTTTTGTTAAGAGAAAGATTAAAGAAATATTGCGGAAAGAACCCTACGGTATTCTTAAGTATTTATGGGTTTGCAAAGAAATTTTCCACTTAGGATTTTGCGTGACATAATCAATGATCTGGGGAATCATTTTTTCTCTTTGGCTCCATTCGGGTTGCAAGAATAATTGGCAATCTTTTGAGACAAATTGGGCTTGTTTTTCAGCAAATTCAAAATCTGTTTTATTAAAAATAATCACTTTTAATTCGTCCGCCTTTTGATACATTTCGGGTTTTGGCAACTCATTTTTTTTGGGAGACAAGCAAATCCAATCAATTTCACCTGAAAAGTTACCGGTTCCGGAAGTTTCCAGATGAATATTTTTTTTTGCCTTATGCAGTTCTGAAGTAATATATTGCAAATTATACAACAAAGGTTCGCCACCGGTCAGCACAATGGTTTGGATATGATTGGGTATTTGTTTCAAAATAGCATCGACTTGTGTCAAGGGGTGAAGTTCCGGATTCCAACTCTCTTTTACGTCGCACCAGTGACAACCTACATCGCAACCGCCTACCCTAATAAAATAAGAAGCCAAGCCCGTATGAAAGCCTTCGCCTTGAATAGACAAAAAATGCTCCATAATCGGTAAGTTTTTTCCTGCATCATCTAAAATATTCATAACTTCATTCACTATTATTAAATTTTGGTGCAAAATTATAAAAATATATTCATCAAAAGACTCCTGAAAAATATTAACTAAAAATAAAATTATTCATAAAAGTAAAAAGTATTATTGACAAACATGCATTATTGATAAAATCATCGGTAAATCATGTATAATAATTCATTATTTGCAAGAAAAAGGATTTAATACTTTTAAAATTGATTGAAATATCTTATTTTCGACGATTATTTTAGAAAAACAAATAAAATTCAATTCTATGGATGTTTTTAAGTTAAAAAACATTAATAGCGCTTGAATTTACAAATCCCAAACAAATAACATTTATGAAAAAATTACTTAGTATTCCATTTATTTTATTAATGGTTTTAGGAAGCTTTTCAGCATCTGCACAGGAAAAACCCATTTCAATCTCACGATCCGAACCGGTACAATTTGTACCCTCACTGGCATCGCGTACAAATTTACCGGCACCTGTTCAAAAAGGTGAAGTAAATCCCAAAAGAAGGTCCGGACAAAACATCGTCATCCCGGGCAAAGGTTTTCCAAAAGGAAACGACCCTTTGATTAACTTACAAAGACGCAGTCAACAACATCAAAGTAGAAGTCCGCTTTTGACATTTGAAGCTGCTTACAATGGTGCCACCCCATCAGACCCGACCGGTGCTGTGGGGCCAAATCATTATGTAATGGCTTATAACACAGCCTTTAAAATTTTTAACAAACAAGGCGGTGTGTTGATAAACGACACAAACCTAAGCGCTTTGTTTCCGGGTTCATATAGCGATGGCGACCCCATTGTATTGTATGACCAGTTTGCCGATAGATTCTTAATTACAGAATTTGACGTTACCTCAACACCCAATAAATTTTTGGTTGCTATCAGTCAAACACCCGACCCTGTAAACGGCGGATGGTACATTTATAAATTTGATGTCAGTGGCGGCATGCCCGATTACCCAAAATTTTCTGTCTGGAGTGATGGATATTACATCACTACAAATAAAAATAGCAGCACTGCTTCTTCCAGCAAAGTAGTGTATGCCATTGAGAGAGATAAAATGCTCACCGGCGACCAAACAGCGCAAATGATTGGTTTCTCGCTACCGGGTATTAGAACCAATGGTTTTTACTCTCCTTCAGGATTTAATGCTATTGGCACACAGTTGCCCCCTCGAGGAAATGCCCCCATCATTTATATGCAAGACGACAGTTGGTCAGGTATCTCAACTGATCACTTAAAAATATGGAATATCAACGTGGACTGGACAACCCCCACTAATTCTACCATCTCTTCTCCTCAACAATTAAATACCACTGCTTTTAATGCCGTCTTTAATAATGGAAGTTTTAGCAATCTTCAACAACCTAACGGTATCAAAATTGACGCATTACAAGCTACCGTTATGTTTATGACCAATTACCGCCGTTTTTCAAACTATAATTCTGTGGTATTAAATTTTGTCGTAAACACCAACAATGCCGGAAAAGCAGGTATTCGTTGGTTTGAATTAAGACAAACTTCTGATGGCGCCCCTTGGACTATTTATCAAGAAGGCACTTATATCGATGCCAGCAACCACAATACCTTTGGTGGTTCCATATCTATCGATGACAGAGGCAATATCGGACTTGGTTATGCAATAGTTGACACCAACCAACCTGTTGAACTAAGATATACCGGACGTTATAAAAATGATGCATTAGGACAAATGACTGTAACCTCAGAAGCTTTTGTTCCCGGTTCTGGCTCGTCTAATGCCAGTAGATATGGTGACTATGCACAAATGACGGTAGATCCAAGCGACAACAAAACTTTTTGGTTTATCGGTGAATATTTCAAAACCAATCATCGTAGAGACCAAGTAGGTGTATTTAAACTTGCAAGTAGCTATACCAACGATTTAGGGGTTATCAGAATAGACCAACCCGTAACAGGTACACTTGGAAATAACGAAAGCGTTCAAGTGACTATTGAAAATTTTGGTTCGCAAACACAAAGCAACTTCCCTGTTAGTTATCAAGTTAACGGTGGAAATGTAGTTACCGAGAATTTCACAGGAAGCATTGTTGCAGGGGCAACAGCACAATTTACTTTTAACACTACTGCCGATTTATCAAATGTCGGTTTGGCTTACACTGTGGTAGCAGCCACAAATTTATCAGGAGATGAAGACAACTCTAATGATGGCACCAGCGTAGTTGTTAATTCTATAGCAGCAAACGATGTAGGTATTGTAAATGTTGTATCGCCTGTTTCGGGTAGTAGCTTAACCAATAGTGAAAGCATTCAGGTCACACTTGAAAATTTTGGAGGTGTTGCACAATCAAACATCCCCGTTTCTTACCAATTAGACGGAGGCAGCGTGGTTAATGAAACTGTAACCGCCACGCTGAATGCAGGTGCACAAGCTACTTACACATTCTCACAAACCGGAGATTTTACAAATCTGGGCACACATCATTTAATCGCTTCTACGCACTTAGCCGGTGATGCAGATACGTCAAATGACGCTATTAGTGTAGATATTGACAAACAAATATGCCAGCCAACTTCAGATTGTTCACAAGGCGATGAAATCAAAAGATTCCGCTTTGGCACCATTGACAATACGTCAACTTGTAACGGTACGGGCTATTCTGATTTTACAGCTATTTCTACTTATCTTGTACGAAACAACAGTTACGATTTAAGCGTAGATGTCGGATACAGCAACGAACATATTAATGCTTGGATTGATTATAATGACGACTTTGTATTTAGCGATAACGAAAAAATTGTTAACAATCAAATCATAGAGCCTGGCCAAAATGTAAGTGGTAATTTTTCAGCAACCTATTCTATAAATATTTCATCAACTGCCAATTTGGGCGAACACCTATTGCGTATTAGGACAAAATGGAATAGCGAACCCAACGCTTGTGATGATATCAGCTACGGCGAAACGGAAGACTACAAGTTAAACCTTGTTTCTTCTAGCGGCATTAATGGTTTTGACGCTTCTGAAATATCCGTCAAAACTTTGTCAAACAATCATTTTGAAATCAGTTTGTCTAGCACCAATATGGAAGAAGACTTAAATCTTACGGTTTATACCATCGGGGGCAAGCAAATTGTTTACCACGATTTGAAAAATATCAATAGCAAATATTCTTATGATTTGGATATGACTTATGTAGCCAAAGGCGTATATTTACTTAGAATTGGCAATAACAAAGGCGGAAAAATTAAAAAAATTATTGTGAAGTAGTTTATTCGCCTAACAATTTATTAACTCCTTTATCTAAAAGATGAAGGAGTTTTTTATGATTTAAATACAGAAAACCACTTGTAATAAATTATATATCTAATCGTTATATCCTAATACCATTGGATTCAAAAAACAAAAAACATCCTGATATAAATATCTATTTATGAAACCACCATGTATAATTCCCTTTACACACAAAACTATGATTATAGGGGTTTCATGTATTACCAATAAAAAAAACAAAAATATAAATACATGAAATATTACCTACCGTTTTTTCTTATACTTTTTTCAATCCAATCGCTCTCAGCACAACAAAAATATACCTTAAGCGGGCATATCAAAGATGCTGAAACAGGTGAAGACCTCACCGGTGTCAACATTTATGTAAAAGACCAAGCTAAAAAAGGAACTACCAGTAACTATTATGGATTTTATTCCTTGAAATTAGCTAAAGATTCCTACACCATTGTATTTGATTTTCTAGGTTATGAATCACAAGAAATTTTTATCGATTTATTGACTAATATTAAAAAAGATATTCGTCTAAAACCCGCACAAGAATCACTTAACGAGGTTGTCATCACCAAAAAAACCAAAAAAAGAAAAGTGCAATCTACCGCAATGGGCACCCATAAAATCAGTGTAAAAGCAGTTGAAAATTTGCCGGTGCTATTAGGTGAAAAAGACATTTTAAAAGTCATTCAGCTCCTGCCGGGTGTTAAACCTGCCGGAGAAGGACAAGCCGGATTCTATGTTCGTGGCGGAAACATAGATGAAAACCTCATCTTATTAGATCAAGCACCGGTATATAACGCCTCGCATTTAATGGGATTTTTCTCTGTTTTTAACTCTGATGCTTTGCGCAATGCCCAACTATACAAAGGACATATTCCGGCACGATTTGGCAGTCGCTTGTCATCGGTTATGGAAATAAAAATGAAAGAAGGTAACGACCAAAAATTTCATGCGCAAGGCGGTATCGGACTCATATCTTCACGCCTTACACTTGAAGGTCCTATACAAAAAGACAAATCCTCTTTTATGATTTCCGGAAGAAGAACTTATGCTGACATCATTGCCAAAGCCGTATCAAGCGATGAAGATGTGGATAATATGAAACTATATTTCTATGATGTAAATCTAAAATCCAATTACAGTTTCAATTCCAATAATCGTATCTTTTTTTCCGCTTATTTAGGTCGTGATGTTTTTGGCTTCGATGATGACAACCAAAACGCTACTTTTTCTTGGGGAAATGCCACTACCAGCCTACGATTTAACCATGTTTTTAACAGTCGCTTATTTTCTAATTCCACCCTGATTTATAGCGATTATAATTACTTGATCAATCTTAAAGAAACCGGTGATAATGCTTCATTTTTTAAACTAGGTGCCGGTATTAGAGATATTTCAATTAAGAATAACTTTAATTTTTATGTCAACGACAAAAACAAGATGAATTTTGGCTTTGATATATCTCACCACCGATTGCGTCCAAGTATATTTGAATCCAGCGAGATAGACGAAACCGAACGCCAAAACTTGGCGCTAGAAGACCGCTTGGCATTGGAGAGCGCTTTGTATGTGTCAAACGAACAAAAAATCACGTCCAAAATAAATCTGTACTACGGCTTGCGATTTACCAATTTTTTGCAATTAGGTCCCGGTACGTTTACCAAATATGACAAAGATGGAAATGTAATTGGCAATCACACATACAAATCGTCAGAAATCATAAAGTCATTTAACGGACTCGCCCCGCGTATCAGTATGAGTTATTTGCTCGACAAAAATTCTTCTATCAAAGCATCTTTTGCCAAAACCTATCAATTTTTACACCTGATGAGCAATGGCTCTTCGTCTAACCCTACCGATGTTTGGATGCCAAGCGGCCTTAATATACCGGCACAAACTTCTTATCAGGAAAGCATTGGCTATTTCAAAAATCTAAAAGACGGACTTTGGGAATTTTCCGCCGAAGCTTATTACAAAAACATAAACAACGTTGTCGATTATAAAACCGGCACGACCATTACACTCAATCCCGATGTAGAAAAAGATTTGCTCTACGGAAAAGGCAAAGCCTACGGACTTGAACTCTTGATGCGCAAAAAACAAGGCAAATTTACCGGATGGATTTCTTACACACTTTCGCGTTCCCTCAAAAAATTTGATGCTATCAACCACGGCAAATGGTATTCGGCAAAACAAGATCGCATTCACGATATCTCAATGGTTGCCAATTATAAACTTTCGCCACGTACTCAGGTATCAGGCGTATGGGTATATTATACGGGAAATGCCGTCACTTTTCCGGCAGGTTTTTATCAAATAGACGGGCAAGAGTATCCTTATTATACAGAGCGAAACGGTGGACGTATGCCCAACTATCATCGTCTTGATTTTTCGTTTACGCTATATAACAAGCCAAGCAAAAAATTTAGATCCAATTGGAATCTATCGGTTTACAATGCCTATAGCCAAGCCAATCCGTACATCATATATTTTAAAAAAGAATACGTAAACGGAAGCGAAAAATTAAAAGCCAAGCAAATAACCATCTTTAAATGGATTCCGTCAATCAGTTATAATTTTAAATTCTAATCACTATGAAACATATTTATTACACCAAAACCATACAATTTTTTAGTTTAATTTTTATAACACTCTTCTTATTCTCTTGTGAAAAAGATGCCGACATCGATTTAAAAGAAATGCCGCCAAGCCTAGTTATAGAAGCAGTCTTTAGTGACCAAGCAGACCAATCTTTTGTCCGATTGACACAATCTACAGGATTTGAAAGCACGGGTAATTATGAAAATATTACGGATGCACAAGTCCTCATAAAAGACGAGATGGGAAACCAAATCGATTTTCAGATCGATGCAGACGGGCTGTATAAAACCAGCGGAATTGCCTTGGAAAACAAGAACTATCAGTTGGAAATATCAAAAGATACGAAGCGCATCACGGCGACAAAAACTATGTTGCAAAAAGTTGTTTTACAAGATTTTGAATTTATTCTTAACGAGTATGATTACCGCTCAAAAATAGCACTATATTTTGATGACCCAAGCGCTGAAAAAGATTATTTCAAGATAGAAATTTATCAAATAGACCAAAGTTTTCCGGGTGGAAAAATTCGTATCTCAAAAGGGGTTTTTAACGATTATACTTATGATACACAAGCGCATAAAATAGAATTACCTTATTGGTCACAAGGTTCCGGTACTTATGAAGTCGCTTTGTCTCATATAGATAAACAAAGCTATGATTATTTTAAAACCTTAGAATCTATCGGCAATATGCAATATGGAAATAGTCCTTTTATGAGTGCTGTAACGGGCAATCCGGAATCAAATGTACAAGGCGGAATCGGCTATTTTTATGTGGCAGGTATTAGCAGCGTACAAAAAACCTTTCAATAAATCATAAATACTTATGCGAATTTTGTTTTATTACCTCATTTTTTTAAGTAACTTCACTTGGTCGTGCCATCAAGTTGATGCAAGGCATTCCGGTGTCAATAAACCTGAAATTTCAAAAGAGCGTAAAGCCATTTCAAAAGCTGCGCTTGATATTGTAAATCCCCATATCACCTACAACCCTGATTATTTTACAATTCCATATCCCAATGGTGATATACCAGCAAACAAAGGTGTATGCACCGATGTTATTATTCGCACCTACAGAAAATTAGGCATAGATTTACAAAAAAAAGTACATATAGATATGCAAGCGCATTTTGATTTATACCCAAAAAGATGGGGACTAAAACATCCCGATACCAATATTGACCACAGGCGTGTCCCCAATTTAATGAATTTTTTTAGCCGCTTTGGCAAGAGCTTACCTGCTAGTAACAACCCAAATGATTATCAAGTAGGCGATATCGTTGTCTGGGATTTGGGTGGCGGTGTTTTGCACATCGGGATCATTGCAGCTAAAGAAAAATCGCCCCCTTATCAATATAGAATTGTCCACAATATTGGAAATGGTCAAGTGCTTGAAAGTGTACTGTTTAACTGGAAAATTATCGGGCATTATTACTATGCGCCCGATGCGTAATTAGGGTCTGTTTTCTGATAGACACTAATTTATTTTATTTTCTGAAACATCTAGTTTTGTTATTAACAATAGCAGTCCTAATAATCTGTGAGTTAGATTATTAGAACTACTAATTGCAAAAACATTATAACTTTTTACTCAGTTGAATTCCTAATATTGAAACACCTTCGCCATTTAAATC
>JANTGO010000024.1 GCA_024763015.1 Flavobacteriaceae bacterium | reverse complement strand
CCAAAAAAGTAACAAAAAAGTCTAGGCTTACGAAACTTTTACTAATTTATACGTTTCGCTCCCTAAACAATCTGAACTCGCACTACGCTTCTGCTATTTATTCTATTCTTAACTAATTACAAATTCTGATTTCCAATCAAAATTCGTTTATGCTCGGACAGCAGATTGTTTTTTACGTCCGCTCAACTCTAAATTTACGCAAAACCTTCGTATGCCGTGGCAAACCGCAATTGTTTAGAAAATATTCTTTGTCTATTTTATTAAATTACAATTTGTTAGATACGGTTTTTTTAAAATATTTGGATATCCCTGTCAGGAAAAAGAGGTTTTTGATTATTTACAAACAAAAATTTAAAAATATTTCAATTTTTGTGCTAATAGCTTATTTTTGAAAGTATTAAACCGATTTTGGACAATTGTTTAAATTATTCGGGTAAACTATAACATTTTTAGAAAATCTACCTCTTTTTTGGTTAGATGACGCCAATGACCCCGTTTTAAGTCTTTTTTGGTCAATCCGGCAAAAAGTACCCGGTCCAATTTGATTACTTCATAACCCAAATGCTCAAATATTCGTCTTACGATGCGGTTTCTACCGGAGTGAATTTTTAGCCCCACTTCAGAATGTGGCGCGTTTTTTATATAGGAAGCTTCATCGACTTGGATAAATCCGTCAGGCAATTTTAAACCGGCTCTGATTTTATCTAAATCATTGCTTTTAAGGTTTTTATTGAGTTTTACGTGGTAAATTTTTTCAATATTGTGTTGCGGATGTGTCAATTTTTTTGCCAAGTCGCCATCATTGGTAAACAGCAAAACACCGGTCGTGTTTCTATCCAATCTCCCCACCGGATAAATACGGACGGGTGCCGATTTTTCTACGAGTTCCATTACGGTTTTTCTACCTTTTTCATCCTCTGTCGTGGTGATAAAATTTTTGGGTTTGTTCAACAAAACATAAGCTTTGCTTTCGGGTTTTATGGTTTCGCCATTAAATTGTACGCGGTCGCCGGGTTTTACTTTGTATCCCATTTCGGTAACGATGTTTCCATTTACGCTTACCGCACCAATTTTAATGAGTTCATCGGCCTCTCTTCGCGAAGCAATTCCCGCATGTGCCAAATACTTGTTTAAACGCATATTACCGTCTGTTTTTGGTGGCACAACTCCGGAATTCTTTGGTGTATTTCTGTTTTTAGAAACAAATTTTTTTCCTTTATAAGCAGAAAAATTTTTCTTTGGATTTTTTCCTTTTCCTGTTTCTCTTTTTTTCATGTTTTAAATTTTTAAACGATCTATTGGCATTTTGAATAAGTATAGACACTTTATTATATTGCAGATTTAGGATTTGCTAAGAAATATAATGATGATGCCTGTTTGCCAAGTATTATTTTTTGCAAAGATATGACAATTTGACATAATAATACGACTTATTTTAATGGCATATTTATTGTAATTTTGAGGCTGAAAAATTAAATGAAATATGACGTTTATCAAACTGACATCTTATCAAGATTTCCTTAAGTATGACGATGAAAAAAAGTGGGTGCTAGTGTATAAGAGTGGCACGCCAAATTCTGACTGTGCTTATGACAGCTTGGCTAAACTTAAAGACGCAAAAGTGTTTTTGGTCGATGTGAATGAGGTACGCGATGTACACCAACACTTGGGTGTAAAAGCTGTGCCTTCGCTTGTATTGACCAAGGACAACAAGACGGTAAATATTGTCAAGGGATGTCAGACCGAAAATTATTTTGACCAAATTATACACGAAAAAAGCACCTCTTACGGACAAGGCGCAAATACGACATCTCAAAAAAGAGTCGTGGTGTATTCAACACCTTCTTGCACCTATTGCAACAAATTAAAACAATATTTCAACAAACATAATATCCGCTATACCGATATAAATGTAGCAACCAATCAACAAGCTGCTACCGAAATGGTGCGTAAAAGCGGACAACGCGGTGTGCCGCAAACGGAGATAAACGGACAAATAATTGTGGGATTTGATGTCCCCAAATTAAGTAGAATATTAAATATACCAACAGAATAAATAACTAAAAAAAACAGAATGATATGAGAGAGTTACAACCATTAAACGAAAATGTTTTGTTAGAACTAACAGATGAATTTACCGAAAACAAAACGGCTTCAGGAATTATTATTCCGGATAGCGCACAAGAAAAACCTTCATTGGGAAGGGTGTTGGCATTGGGAAATATCGAAGATGCCGCTATCAAATCCGGTGATGTCGTGATGTATAAAAAATTTGCCGGAAACAAAGTAGAATTAGATGGTAAAGAATTTTTGATTTTGCCTTATGCTGATATTTTGGCTAAAATTTCGGAAGTGGATGCTATCTAAAATATACTAAAGAATGTATAATAATAGGGCTTGCAGAAAAGCCCTATTTTTTTGTTTTTGCATTTTTTATTAATAATGGCAACTGTCTGATATTCAAATAAAAATTCAGGTATCGTATTATTGTTTCAGATTTATTAGCGCATTTTTGAGTAGTTGTTTAAATCTATCGTAAACCTAAGAAAATATTGCTTTTATCGCATCCCAGTTGTCCGTCAGCAATCTGAAATACAGAATAGCAAAAACAATGCTTACAATAAGCTGCATACCGGTAGAAACCAAAAATCCGATAAACGAGCCAAAAGCTGCCTTAGTGGCTTGAGGCGCATCGCTGTTTTTGATGTATTCTCCTATAAAAGCACCGACAAAAGGTCCTATTAAAATACCGCCGGGAATAGGTGCAAAAATACCAACCAACAGCCCGATTATAGAACCGTAAGTACCGTATTTACTGCCCCCGAATTTCTTCGTCCCGATAGCCGGAATAAAATAATCTAATACGGAAATTGCTACCGCCACGAATAAGGTAATGGATAAGAACGCCCAATCCATAGGAATTGCCTTTGCCGACATCGTTACCAACAAACCTACCCACCCGCTGATAGGACCGGGCAATCCCGGCACGACACAGCCAATAATCCCTACAATAATCAATATCAATCCGAGAAGTATTAGTAATACATCCATGACACTAAATTAATAAGGATAAAGGTACGATATAAAATGATATGTAAAAAAGATTTTTTTGATTGGTGTTTTGGTGCGTAGAGACGTAGCATGCTACGTCTCTACGGTGTACAGTCTTGTATCCTGTAAATTCAATCAGAAAATCAAATATTTATCAAGCGTTTCTTATTATTCCTTAACCCGTTTAGGATTGTCCGAAATAAAATTTTTCCAACTGCCATAGCTTTTTTTCTGCCCTATTTTTCCGGCATTAAAGTAATGACAAACAGCCACTGCCAATCCGTCTGTGGCATCGAGTTTAGTGGGAAGCACAGAGATGTTAAGCAACTGCTTGAGCATCGCTGCAACTTGCTCTTTTGAAGCATTTCCGTTGCCTGTAATCGCTTTTTTAACTTTTTTGGGAAGGTATTCGGTAATGGCAACCTCTCTATAAAGTCCGGCGGCCATCGCCACGCCTTGTGCCCTACCCAGTTTGAGCATAGATTGTACGTTTTTACCGAAAAAAGGCGCTTCAATAGCCAACTCATCCGGATGAAATTCGTCTATAAGCGATAGCGTACGCTCAAAAATCTTTTTTAAGCGCAAACTATGACTGTCAAACTTGCTTAAAATAAGTTCGTCCATCAATATCAGGCTCATTTGATTGCCCGTAACCTTAATCATGCCAAAACCCATGACAGTCGTCCCCGGATCAATTCCTAATATAATACGCTCTTTTTTCAATTTTTTTTCAGTATTTTGCAATAATCAAAAATAAGGACAATTGTTTAAATCCCAAGGTTTATTTTCAATATTTTTTAAATTGCTTGTCAGCATTGGGGCTATTTACTATTTAGTGCATCAAGTTGATATCCCAAGCGTCCTGTTCATATTGTCCAAAACAGATATATATTTACTAGGGATTTTATTGATATTTACATCGATAAATTGGTTCTTGGAAACCAAAAAATGGCAATATTTAGCTTCCCAATCTTACCCGATTGACTGGCTTGAAGCAGCGCGTCAGT
Source organism: Flavobacteriaceae bacterium (assembly GCA_024763015.1). Classification (GTDB taxonomy): domain Bacteria; phylum Bacteroidota; class Bacteroidia; order Flavobacteriales; family Flavobacteriaceae; genus WGBX01. Next base: position 16,716 of record JANTGO010000024.1, on the reverse strand, counting down.
CTTTGGTGAGTTTTAGCCTTTCGATGCTAACACCCAACCGCGTGGGGGAATATGGCGCAAAAGTACTGTTTTATCCTAAGGAAAAACGAAAACAAATTTTTTCCTTGTCCTTGATTGGAAATATGTCGCAAATGTTTGTTAGCTTGGGATTAGGCCTGCTTGCCCTTGTCGCTTTGCTGTTTACCGATGATTTTAAACTCAAACAGTATTTGCTGAATTATTGGAACCAACTACCTCCCAATCAAAGATGGCTTACTTTAGGGCTAATTTTATCGCTCATAATGGTTTTAGTATGGTTGTTTTGGCGATTTAATTCCAAAAAAATCATGTTAACCAATCCCAAAATCTGGTCAAAAGCATTTATTTACGCCTTATTGCGATACTTGGTTTTTTCTTTGCAATTTTTGTTTTTACTATGGATTAATGTTGTTCCTGCACCGCTTTATCAACTTTATTTGGCAGTTGTTCTAACCTATTTCTTTGCTACCTTGGTCCCGATGTTGGCTTTTTTGGACTGGGCAGTCAAGAGCAGCATCGCCGTGATAATTTTTGGCATTTTGGGTGCTAAAAAAGAATTTATTATGTATATTGTGGGACTAATGTGGTTGTTAAATTTTGCCCTGCCGTTTGTCATAGGACTTTTTTGGATGTGGCTACAAAAAAAGCGTTTATGATTTACTTTATATTCTTTATCATTACGTGTTACGTGCTGTTGTTGGCAGCCATGCTGTTTGGCGTGCACCGCATTCCAAAACCCAAGATAGAAAAAAAACAAGTGGCGCATTTCTCCATCATTATTCCTTTTAAGGACGAAGCTGAAAATTTGCCCTTACTTTTGGACTCGTTTCGCTTGTTGGATTATCCGAAAAATAAATACGAAATATTAATGGTTGACGATCAATCCACCGACCATTCTGTTGAAATCATCAAGCAATATACCGATTTACCCATCAAGATTTTAAGCAGCAACAAGCGTACAAATTCCCCCAAAAAAGAAGCTTTGTTATTAGGTATCAAACAAGCAAAATTTGATTGGATTATAACGACAGATGCCGATTGCAAAGTGCCTATTGATTGGCTCAATGCTTATGACAGTTTATTATCCAGAACAACTGCTAAAATGATTTTGGCTCCGGTTGCATTTTTTGAAGAACATAGTTTTTTGTCACAATTTCAACAAATAGAATTTCTGAGCTTACAAGTCATGACAATGGGAAGTTTGGGATTGAAAAAGCCCTTTTTGTCCAATGGTGCCAATCTCGGATTTGAAAAACAAGCTTTTTTTGAAGTCGATGCCTATAAAGGCAATACGCAATTGGCATCAGGGGATGATGTGTTTTTGCTGGAAAAATTTCAACAAAAATATCCCGAAAAAATACATTTTTTAAAAACAAAAGGGGCAATGGTACAAACCAAAGTGCAAAAAAACCTAAAAGATTTGATACAACAAAAAATTCGTTGGGGCAGCAAAACACGACATTTTCAATCGTTTTTACCTAAATTTATAGGTTTTTGGATATTTTTTACAAACTTTTTGCTCATTTTTAGTGTTTTTTTGACATTTTATAAAATTGAATATTCCCTTTTTATCCTCATAAAATTTTTGGCAGATGCCTTTTATATAAAATATGTAAATCAGTTGTATCGCATTCGGATATATCCCTTATATTTTTTGGCCACATTTATTTTCTATCCTTTTTGGTTGCTACTAATCGGTTTTTTATCCCTAAGAACTGGGTTTGAATGGAAGGGACGGGTTTATAAATCGTAAATAAGTTGTAATTAAATGGTAAATAAAAGTCAATTAAAATGTTTTTAAAATTCATAGTCAAATGTAGAGACGTTTTGCAAAACACCTCTACAAACGCAGAATGGATAATTAATTAAAAAGTATAAGTTTCCTCAACCGATAAAAAGCCTAAATTTGCTCTTTTAATATATACTGTATGTCTGACCTAAAATTAATCGCCAAAACTTTTTTCGGATTAGAAGATGTTTTAGCCAAAGAATTGTTGCAACTGGGTGCTAAAGCTATCAAAAAAGGAAATCGTTCTGTTTATTTTGAAGGCGATATGGGTTTTTTGTACAAAGCCAATTACAATTTGCATACCGCCTTGCGTATTTTAATGGAAATCAGACGGTTTAGACATATTCGCACAGCAGGACAACTGTATGCCGCTATTTCCAAAATACCTTGGGATACTTTGCTCAATAGGAGTGGCAGTTTTAGAATTGACGTAAGCGGAAAAAGTCGTTTTTTTAACAACACACAATTTGTTGCCCAAAAAAGTAAAGATGCCATTGTAGATCAGTTTAGACGACAGTATAAGATGCGTCCAAGCGTCTCAATAACAAATCCGGATTTGCGTATTGTACTGCATTTATCCGATGATACGTTAAGTGTTTCACTAGACAGTTCAGGCGAATCTTTGCACAAACGCGGATATCGCTCTGCTACGAATATAGCGCCTATTAACGAAGTATTGGCAGCCGGAATGGTGGTTTTATCGGGCTGGCATGGGCAAGCGTATTTATTAGATCCCATGTGTGGCTCCGGCACCATCTTGATAGAAGCAGCAATGCAAGAAATGCAAATTCCGGCAAATATTAACAGAACTGCATTTGCTTTTGAAAAATGGCTTAATTTTGATGCAGATTTGTTTAAAATCATCAAAGAATCGAGCTTAAAACGAATAAGGGAACTCCCTGATAACATAAAATTAATCGGTTATGATAAAGCACCTTCTGCTGTTGCCAAAGCGATACAGAACGTCAAAAATGCCAATTTGGAAGAGTTTATCAAAATTAAACAAGCTGATTTTTTTAAAAGCCAAAAGCCTGATACTCCGGTGATGTTGCTATTTAACCCACCCTATGACGAAAGATTAACTATTGACGCGCAATCGTTTTACAAAAAAATAGGTGATACGCTAAAACACCACTATCCCGATACGACTGCCTTAATGTTGGTCGGGAATTTGCAAGCGCTAAAATATGTCGGTTTGCGCCCATCCAAAAAAATAAAACTATTCAATGGAAAAATAGAAACGCGTTTGGTTACTTATCAAATGTATTCGGGAAGCAGAAAAAAAGAATTATCGTAATCATTTTTTATGCTTCCACTTCAAGGTTTCCAAAAGGTGGCTGATATCGTTTTGCAAATACTTAACAGCCGGCATAATAGAATCGTAATTGGGTTCGGCATAGAAATATAAGGAACCGTCTATAAAATGCCTTATGCTGTCCGTAGCGTGAAACTGTATTTGTGAAGCAGCATTCCCTGTTACCAAATTCATCGTGCCATAAACTCTATTTTTGTCGTTGATAAAATCTCTGGTGATGATTTCATCTGCTTTTACGGTGTGTTCCAGTGTAAATTTCTCTGCATCACGTAGCAAAGTATCCAAGTTTTTTCCAACCGGATTATAGGTTAAATATATTTTTGCACGCATAGTCGGATATGACAGATTAATCTTTTTATCGCTAATCCGTTCAATTTTGGCAAGTTTGGATGTTTCAAAACTAAAATAGTCAAAATCAGTAATTTGGTAAGTTGGTATTGGATATTCTAACCGCAATTGGGCTTTTGGTTTTGGCAAAGTGTCATTGCCCGAGCAAGCCGTTAACAAGCCTATCAAAATAATCATTACAAATTGTACTCGCATTTGGTTTCTTTTTCAATTATTAATTAGGATTACTGGCTTGACCCACTTTTAACTGACCGTTTATCTTGTTAAGTCTAACATTTTTAAAATCGATGCTGGAATCAAAACCGATACCGTTTATTTCTTCACCGTGTTGTTGCAAATGCGTTTCCGCCTCGCCAAAAATATGTTTGTTTTTGGCATCCCAATATAAATAACGGGTTGTAAGTGTACTTCCGTCAGCACCTTGAATATGCACATTGCCAATCAGCTCCGAAATATCGGGGTTTTTATAAATATAGGCTTTATCGGCCGTTACAATGGTCTTTTGTTTGGTATTTTTACCAATGAGTTCAATTTTTATTTTTTTAGGAAAATATTGATATTGAAACGCCTTTTGATTGCTGTAATCCAACATTAAGGGTGCTGTTAAAATAAGTACTTTATCGCCATATAAGGTATAGGACAATTTAAAATCTTTTGTTTCAGAAAAAGGAATATCCTCATTTTCCCGGTAAATACTATTGATTTCCTCAATTTTTTTTGCACAAGAAAAAAGCATTGTCGTCAGTAAAATGACAACAATGCTTTTAATTAATTTTGTATCGTTTAATTGATGTAACATCAATAGCTTTTTAAATTACTTAGGTACTTTTACACTGCCACCAATCCAACATTTCATCGGCACAGTTTTACCGCCCATATTTTTGATAAAGATATCAGATTTGCTTGGAGCAAGTGTTCTATAGTAAGCTGCTTTTTTTCTCGCTCTTTTTGCTATAGAAGGATCCACTTTTGCTGCTCTATCAGCCATATTTGCGGCTAACCAATAGGTTGCTCTTTTGCTAAATTCATCCGTTCCACATTGGTTGGCACTACTGGCATACAAACCGGCAATCAACAAATAAGCACTACCCATTGAAGGTTTGTTTGCAAGCGCTTTGTTTGCATAGTTTCTGGCAGATGATTTGCGTCCTGCTTTTGCATCCATTCTTGCCAAGGCAAAGTATATTTTGGCTTTATCATAAGCTTTATCAGCTAAGCCAACTGCTTTTAAGAAATATTCTTTTGCTTTGGAAGTATTGCCTTCTTTTTTATACATAATGGCTAAATAATATGCCGAACTATACGAGGGTTCAATATTATCCAATTGCACTACTAATTTTTTGAAAATAGGGTCATTTGAACAATCTTTATTACTCAAGTTTCTAGCCGCTTTTCGCAACCAACTTGTATCATTTTTATTGTCTTCATAGGTTCTTTTGTAAAGCGGTACTAAATGCTCGCAGTCGCCCAATTCTCCTAATATTTTGTCCATTTCACCGGCTACAACTGAATAAACGGGAATATTATTTCTGATAGCTTTTAATTTTCTTTCTTCATTTTTCATCAACTCACCTGCATCTTCTTTCTTTTGCAAGTTTTCCATCATCAAGGTATATTTTTCAATAGATGATTCTATTGAAGCACCGATTTCGTCGTATAAATTAATCAAGTCATCAAACTTTAATTGATTATTTTTATACATATCTACGGCTGCATCAAAATAACCGTAAAATGCTTTGGGGTTGGTAAATCTGCTTTTTCCTTTGGTAAATCCTTCGTTAAATACTTGGTATAATTCTGCTTTACTCCCTTTTTTGTTGTTAAGCATCATCAAACCTTTTTCTTGATATATTTTACCAATATATTTGGAAGTGGGGAAATAGTTTAACCATTGGTCGTATAATTGGATAATTTTATTATAATATTCATCCGCTTTGGCAGTGTCACCGGCTTTTTTGGCAGCTTTGAACTTTGCTTTAAAAATTTTGGTACCGTCACTATAGATAGCTTCGCTGTGTTTAGGACAAGCTTTATAAACTTTTTCCCAGTAAGGCAAGGCTTGGTCATAGTGACGCGCTTTTGCATAATCGTGTTCCAAACTTAAATTCACATCACATTCACTTGCATCTTGGGCAAACATACCCATAGTCGTAAATAAAACTAATCCTAATAATGTGTAAATCCTTTTCATAATGATTGTATTTAATTGATTTTTCTTTTTATAAACCACCGGTCATTTAACGATAGACTGATGTGTAAATTAACATATTTTTCTTTTACCAAATTGGTGGTTGCTTTTCCCCTTTGTCCCAACTCGAGACCAATGTTTAGGTTTGACAACTTTCTTGGTAACGGCAAACCAAATCCAAAAGTTATGCCAAAGTCATTAATATCCTCGCCATAGATGTTCATCCCGCTTTGTTTATAGTTAAATCCGGCTCTGTATGTTATTCTTTTCCAGTAATTTGTGATAGAATTGTATTCCGGTATGAACATGCCTCCAAATTTCAAGTGAAATGCATCTTTGTACTGCACATAGCTTGGGTCATAAAATGGATTGCTAAAGTTTTTCATCCCGATATAACTATATTCGGCACCAAAAAACCAGTTGTTCTTTTTGCCAATCCCCATTCCAAAATCTAATTCTGAAGGCAAAGTGATATCGGCTGTTTGGGATTCCTTATTTAGCGTTTCAACCGTTGTTTCTCGACCGTTAACCGTCGTAACCAGTCTGGTTGAACCTACAAAATCACTTTTTAGCTTGCTTTCCAAACGATAATCAAACATAAATTTTAAGTAGTTCCTTTTGGAAAGATGATATTTATAATCAGCAGAAAATTTAAAGGTAGCGCCTTTCATCGCTACAGAATTTTCATCTCTTGTGTAGGTAATCGTATTGTTGGGAACCCAATAATTATTATGGGTCAAAAAGCCAAAATGGTAGTTATAAGCCAATCCAACGTGTACATCTTTATTAACACTATATGCACCGGCAAAAAAGAAACGATTCAAGCCGCCTTTAGCATCAAAGGTATAATTGCCATCGTTGGTTTTATTAAAAATTTTGTATCCTGCCGAACTTACCGGTAGCAAACCAAATCCAAATCCAAATTTCTTTCCAACAGGAATGGCCAATGAAAAATAGCTAACATTGTGGGTAGATACCCATTTTTGTTGCGTAGGATCTGTCATCTGTACAAAGTTATTGGACATCCCTAGGTTAAAATTGACAAATTTCAATGCGCTTAAAGAAGCCGCATGATTGATGTTATAATGAATACTGTCACCATAAACGTTTACACCTCCCATTCCAATATTTTCGACATTTCCTTTAAAAGAAGGATCACCAATACCAAAAAAAGCGTAAGGCGATAAGGAGGTATCTTGTCCGTAATTGCTATTGGCAATAAAAAGTAGAACGACAAGAATATACAGTGTTTTTAATTTCATATATTGGTATTTATGTTATTGTTTATTCCATCGTTTTGTCATCATTTATACCTACTGCATAAAAATTATTTCAATAGATGGAATTTATTATACATTCAAATTTAGAATATGATTCAAACCTTTTAATAAAAGAGAATTTGAGTTCGCAAATATCATATTTTTTATGTAGCTATCCAAAATTTTCTTGTCTCCACCTGTTAAAAAAACTGTTAAATCCTTAAACTTTAAGTTATATTTAACAATAAAACCGGATATTTCGTTGACAAATCCTAAAACAACACCCGATTGTATAGAAGATTTTGTATCATCTCCAATCAATGTTGCTTTTTTACTTTCCGGTGCTAATAAGGGTAAATTTGCCGTATAATCGTGTAGGGATTTATAGCGCAAAAACAGCCCGGGCGAAATGGCACCACCGTGATATACATTATCTTTATCGATAAAATCATAGGTAACACAAGTGCCTGCATCTATGATTAACTTGTTTGTATCGGGCTGATATAATTGCGCGCCGGCAACCAATGCCAAACGATCGGAGCCTATGCTTTGCGGTGTTTTGTATGCTATGCTAAAAGGCAATTTGAGGTTTGCATCCAAATTTTTAAGCAAAACTTTATGATTGGTTAACAATTCCTTAAGTCCGGCAACTGTATTACCTACTTGCGAAACAATGGCATACTTGATATTATATTTTGAAAGAAAACCCTTAATATCATCGATTATCAAATCATTATTGTTTGCTTTTTGGTCAATAATGTCATTTTTTTGGTCAAAAACAGCAATTTTAACGCGGGTATTTCCGATGTCAATTATCAAATTCATTTTTTATAAATCTTTACTTATCTTGCAGCATCAAAAAGTGTGCTAATGAGAATAAATGGATTTTCAAAATTATCAAAAAAAGATAAGATAAACTGGTTATTAGAAAAATATCTGAATAACAGCACAGATGCCCAAGCCGTTTTGCTGCAATATTGGAACGATAACGAAGCACTGCAAAGCTTACACGATGGATTTGTCGAAAATACTTTATCAAATTTTTATTTACCCTTTGCTATAGCACCCAATTTTTTGATCGACGGAAAAACTTATGCCTTGCCTATGGTCATAGAGGAAAGTTCGGTCGTAGCAGCCGCCTCAAATGCAGCAAAATTTTGGTCGGAACGCGGTGGCTTTAAAACCCAAATACTGGGCACTACCAAAAAGGGTCATGTCCATTTTACTTATGACGGAAACATTAGAAACTTACTTAGTTTCTTTAGAAAATACAGGGCCAAAATACTAAAAAACATTGACCCCTTACAACAAAATATGAGGAAACGCGGTGGTGGTATCAAAGATATTAACCTGATTGATAGGACTGACAAACTGGACAATTACTACCAAATCGAACTCAAATTTGACACTGTTGATTCAATGGGTGCCAATTTTATCAATACGGTTTTAGAGGAAGTTGCCGATCATTTCAGCTTGTTGGCTCAAGATGCATTAGAAGGAAATATCGACATTGTTATGAGTATATTGTCTAATTACACCCCTGAGTGTTTGGTTCGGGCATCCGTAAGTTGTCGAGTATCCGAATTACCAAAATTAGATGGCAGCGCCGAAAAATATGCTCAAAAATTTGTCCGTGCCATTCGCATAGCCGAGGTAGAAACCTATCGAGCCGTTACCCACAACAAAGGTATTATGAACGGCGTAGATGCCGTGGTGCTTGCTACCGGAAACGATTTTAGAGCCGTAGAAGCCGATGTACACGCTTATGCATCTAAATCAGGCACATATAGCTCGTTAAGTCATGCAGAAATTGTTGATGACCGGTTTACTTTTTGGGTAGATTTACCACTATCTGTAGGGACAGTTGGTGGTTTGACTGGCATTCATCCCTTGGTAAAATTCTCTTTGCAACTGCTACAAAATCCCTCAGCAACACAATTGATGCAAATGATGGCAAGCGCCGGATTGGCACAAAATTTTGCTGCCATAAACTCCTTGATTACCCACGGCATACAACAAGGACATATGAAAATGCACCTAAACAACCTACTAAATTTGTTAGATGCTACCCCCGAAGAAAAAGCTTTTGCCATTGATTATTTTAAAGACAAAAAAATACGTTTTGACGATTTAAAGAAAATTTTAGAGAAAAATTGACAGAATTTAAATAGGTGGAATAATTTTTGATATAAAATTACAATACTTTATAGTTTTCTCAATAAAAAACCAATGCTATTTATTAAATAAAAGTCAAAACTAAAAAACTCTACTTATCTTTGTAAAAATCAGATTATAAATTAATTATATGAAACCACCATGTATCATTCTCTTTACACACACAAATATGATTAAGGTGGTTTCATGTGTTACCAAAAAAATTAAAATTATAAACACATGAAAACAAAACTACTATTTATCGCATTACTCATAACGGGCAGTTTATGGGCACAGTTTACCAAAAGCATTATTTCATCAACCGATACAAATGGTGCTAATGGATTATTGGAAAAAGACATCAATGGCGACACCTTGATAGATTTAATTGGCGCCAGCCAATCGAGCAACACCGTTTCTTACTATATAAACAACGGTGATCATACATTTACACAAACCATCATTGACAATGCTTTGACCGGCGCCACTTACGCAGATGCTTACGATTTGGACGGTGATGGCGACTTGGATTTTACAGCTGTCGGAAGTGGGGATTTGGTATGGTATGAAAACGATGGAAGTTTTGTTTTTACCAAACACCTCATCACAACTTTGACCAACCCTACTTTTGTAAGAGCTTACGATGTCGATAGTGACGGCGATGGCGACATAGGCGTAGCTATCTATGGCGAAAATTCCATTACTGCTTTTTTAAATGACGGAAACGGTGGTTTTACCAGAATGAATATCATAAGCATCAATACGCCCAAAATTTTTCACGGTGGGGATTTTGACGGCACCGGAGATGGCAATGTCTTAATCTCCTCATTTGATGGAAATGAAATTGCTTGGTACGCCTTTAACGGTCTTTTCTTTTCAAGAGGTGGCACCATCGATAGCAATTTTCACGGCGCTTTTGGTATCGAAGGGGGCGATATAGACAACGATGGCGATGACGATGTAATAGGCGCAGCTTACAACGACAACGAAATCGCTTGGTTTGAAAACACCAACGGAGACGGAAGCAGTTTTACCAAACACAGTATCGATGCCAATTTTGTAGGTGCTTCGTATGTACATTGGCTCGATATCGATAGCGACGGCGATAAGGATATTGTCGCCTCTGCTTACGGAAACGGTACTTCGGGAAGTGAAGTAGCGATTTACTATAACGATGGCAATCAAAATTTCACTAAAACGACCATTGACAATACCGAAAACGGTGCTGCTTGCATTAGCGTACAAGATTTTGACGACGATGGTTCTTTCGACATTGCTTTCGCAGCCAATTTGAGCAATAAATTTGTTTTAATGAGCGATAATGTCAGCGCTATTAGTCAATCCGGTAAAAATATGTTTAGTCTATATCCAAACCCGGCACATCAAAACCTTCATATATCTAGTGATAAAAATATCGAAAAAGTCGAAATATTTGATATTACCGGCAGACGTATCTTACAAACAAACAAACGCAATATCGATATTTCAAAATTGCCAAAAGCACACTATCTGATACAAGTTTCTTTTGATGATGGTAGCCACTTTATTAAAAAGTTGATTGTTATTTAACTCTTTTTTGATTAGGAAATTAAAATTATATTGATAAAAGGTGCAAGTCGGAAAAAGAAAATTGGTTACAAAATACATTCTAAAAAAATAAATTGTATTTTTGGATAAATCTACACAGAGATATGGATAATACAACTCAAATAAAAAATAATTTAATTTCAAGAATTAGAAATTCAAAGGATTTGAATTTTTTAAGGGCATTACAAACTATTTTTGACAGCTCTGAACAAGAGTTATACCAGCTCAATAATGCACAAAATGAATCGATTGATATTTGTCGTGATGAATTAAAGAATGGGAATTATATTGAAAACTCAAAGGCAATATCTGATATTAAAGAATGGCTAAAAAAGAAATAATTTGGTCAATAAGAGCAAATCTTGAATTAAAGAAGATTCTTGAATTCTACAAGGAACGAAACGGTAATACAAATTACAGCTTAAAACTTGTTGATGAAATAGATGATTTATTAAACACGCTATCTCAAAGTGAATTTATTGGTCGATTAACATCAAATAAAAAAACCAGAGTTATTGTAATGAAAGTATATTTGGTTTTTTATGAAATAAATGGAAATAGAATTGAAATTTTATCATTTTGGGATAATAGACAAGATGAAAATAAACGAAATGTAAAATAGGTGAGCGCATGCTAACAAATTGGTTGTCCATTGATATGTCACATTAAAAAAACGAATTTTAGAAATAATATTATGTAGAGACGTTGCGGCGCAACGTCTCTACATATATGCTAACACAAATACAAATAAAATTCTCGCATCCTGTGTACAGACGTTTTGCAAAACGTCTCTACCACCATACACACACCAAAACATGTAATTTCTACACCAGAAAATCCAACATCGGCACATTAAAATAATTGACGTATATTTGCTATATACTAACATAAAATTTAGCATATATGGTTTACCTTTTACTTTTTAGCGTTGTCATTCTAGGTGGATTATTGGCTTTTGTTGTTAAAAATAAGGATCCACAGTATGTAAAATTATTATTGAGTTTTAGCGGTGCTTATTTGTTGTCAATCATTGTATTTCATCTGTTGCCGGGCGTTTACAAGTCTCCTGATAAAAAAATTGGATTGTTTATCATGCTGGGCATTGTGTTTCAACTGATTTTAGAATTGTTTTCACACGGCGCAGAGCATGGACATCGACATAAGTTTAGCAATAAAGCGCCTTGGTTGGTATTTTTCAGTTTAAGTATTCACGCCTTTATGGAAGGTTTGCCAATAAACGAAGGAAACCATCTGCACAGTTCGTATCTATATGGTATATTGGTGCACAAGTTGCCCATAGCCATCGTTTTGACCACTCTGATGATCAATGCGCATTACAGCAAAACAAGAATTTTTAGTTTTTTACTGTTTTTTGCCGCTATGACACCTTTGGCTGCTTATGTAGGAGCAACTTTTGATTTTATGCTGACCTACGGAAACTATATCAATGCATTTGTAGTGGGAATTCTTGCGCATATTGGCACTACCATTTTATTTGAAAACGAACACTCGCATCAATTTAATATTCGTAAATTTACTTTGATTTTTTTGGCTTTAATCATTGCATATTTCAGTTAACCTAAATACATCATTGAACACACTTACATTAGGCATCGGAAGTAATTTGGGAAACCGGCATCAAAATTTGTTGGACGCAGTTTACTATATCGCGTCTTTTGTAGGTGAAGTCGAAAAAATATCATCTGTTTATAGCTCAGAAGCGCTTGGATTTGAAGGCGCCGATTTTTTGAATGCCTGCCTATTGGTCAAAACCGATTTAAGTCCGGAAAAGGTATTGGAGCAGACACAAAAAATAGAAAAAATATTGGGTCGTCATCAAAAAAGTAAGGACAAAATTTACCACAATCGAGTTATAGATATCGATATATTATATTTCAACGATTTAATACTGGATACCAAAGACTTACAAATACCACATCCCGAAATAGCCCATCGCAATTTTGTTTTGCGTCCTTTAAACGATATTTTACCTGATAAAATTCATCCTGTTTTACAAAAAAATCACAAAGAATTGTTAACTTTGTCCCCAGACAAAAGTGTCGTGCAAAAAACAAAATATCCATTGGAAGTGCCTAAGCAAATACCTTATAATTTTATTGCTATCGAAGGGAATATCGGTGCTGGAAAAACAACTTTTTCCAGTCGTTTTGCCGAAGAATTTAATGCAAAATTAGTATTGGAGCGCTTCGAGGAAAATCCGTTTCTTCCCAAGTTTTACGAAGATGCCAAACGCTATGCTTTTCCGCTCGAAATGTCATTTTTGGCAGACCGCTATCAACAATTATCTGATGATTTGGCACAATACGACCTATTTAAAACTTCAGTCGTGTCGGATTATTTTGTGTTTAAATCGCTTATTTTTTCCAAAGTAACTTTAAGCGATGAAGAATATTCCTTGTATAAAAAAATATTTAATTTTATGTACAAGGATTTGGTAAAACCCGATTTGTATATCTATCTGTATCAAAATGTAGATAGATTGCTCGAAAACATCAAAAAACGCGGTCGCAGTTATGAGCAATCGATTAAAGCAGAATACCTGACACAGATTCACGAAGGTTATATGAATTTTATCAAAACCCAAAAAGACCTCAACGTATTAATCCTAGACATTAGCGATATAGATTTTGTAAAAAATCCGGAATACTACCACAAAATGGTGCATACCATTCTGACACACCACACACAAAAGGAGCATTTAGTTATTAAAAAAATAAACAAGCACAGCATTTAATTCGTTTTAACGAACAAAATTCAACTAAAATGTCCATTTTGTAATCAAAGGAACAATTTTTGCATATTTTATCAAAATTCCTTATTTTTGAAAAAATAGAAAATCCAAAAAAAAAATATCATGAGCGAAGAATTAAATTTTATATATGATGCTACCGAAGAGCATATGCAAAAAAGCTTGGCGCACTTAGAAACCGAACTCAAAAGTATTAGAGCCGGAAAGGCTTCACCCAATATGTTGTCGGGTGTTATGGTAGATTATTACGGCAATCCTACACCTTTGTCTCAAGTTGCCAATGTCGGCGTAAGAGACGCACGTACCATTACCATTCAACCTTGGGAAAAAAAGATGCTTTCTCATATTGAACGGGCAATTATCAACTCTAATTTGGGATTTGCTCCAAACAACAATGGCGAAATGGTCATCATCAATATTCCGCCACTAACCGAAGAACGAAGGAAAAATTTGGTTAAGCAAGCAAAAGATGAAGCAGAAACAGCTAAAGTCAGTATAAGAAACATACGAAAAGAAGCGAATAACGATATAAAAAAATTAGAAAAAGATAAAGAAATATCCGAAGATGAATCTAAAATTGGTCATGAAGAAATCCAAAAAATGACTGACAAATTCTCCAAAGAAATAGAAAAATTATTAGAAAAAAAGGAAAAAGATATCATGACTGTTTAATCCAAAAATTAAACAATTATATAGAAAAATATATTCAACAAAAATAGATATGGCAAAAGATACAGATAAAAAAGTTCAGGCTCAAAAAGACGCCAAACTCAAAGCACTTAAACTTACACTTGACAAACTAGACAAAACCTATGGAAAAGGAACCGTTATGAAAATGGGCGATGCCCCGGTGGTCAATGTAGATGTCATCCCCTCCGGATCTTTGGGTCTAGATATAGCCTTAGGCGTTGGCGGATATCCACGTGGACGTGTCGTAGAAATATTCGGACCTGAATCCTCAGGTAAAACAACACTAGCCATTCACGCCATAGCAGAAGCACAAAAACAAGGAGGTATTGTTGCCTTTGTAGATGCCGAGCATGCATTTGATAGATATTACGCACAAAATTTAGGGGTGGATGTAGAAAACCTCATCATTTCGCAACCCGATTACGGAGAGCAAGCCTTGGAAATTGTCGATAATTTAATCCGATCGGGGGCTATTGACGTAATCGTTGTAGATTCGGTTGCTGCCCTAACACCCAAAAGCGAAATTGAAGGCGAAATGGGCGACTCAAAAATGGGTTTACATGCCCGCCTGATGTCGCAAGCGCTGCGTAAATTGACTGCTTCTATTTCCAAAACCAATTCCACTGTTATTTTTATCAACCAATTGCGTGAAAAAATAGGCGTAATGTTTGGAAACCCCGAAACAACTACCGGTGGTAATGCACTGAAATTTTATGCTTCTATTCGTTTGGATATTCGTAAATCTACTGCCATTAAAGATTCACAAGGACAGCTATTGGGAAATAAAACCCGTGTAAAAGTGGTCAAAAACAAAGTAGCACCGCCTTTTAGAATTGCTGAATTTGACATTATGTACGGAAAAGGCGTTTCCAAAGTAGGTGAAATATTGGATAAAGCCGTAGAACTGAATATTGTCGGAAAAAGTGGTTCCTGGTTTAGCTACGGAGACACCAAATTGGGTCAAGGTCGTGATGCGGTGAAAAACCTCATTGCCGACAATCCGGAATTAATGGACGAGCTGGAAGCAAAAATTTATAAAGAACTGGAACTTAATAAGGACAAATAGCATTTCTTATATAAAAACATTTTGTGTAGAGACGTCAAACATGGCGTCTCTACATATATTCAAAATAAGTTTGACTTTTACAATTTATAAAAACTATCAATTAGATGCTACTTCACCGGATTAAACAATTAGGCAACAATGTCTTAAATCTTTTTTATCCCGAAGTATGTTTGACGTGTAGCGCCTTGTTGCATCCTCAGGAAAAACTTATTTGCCATCATTGTTTATCCGAATTTCCTTTTACACACTACCATTTAGACCATCAAAATGCTGTTTTTGAAAGGTTGTCCGCCATCGTAAAAATAGAAGCGGCAAGCGCTCTCTTACTTTTTAACGAGTCCGGCATTATCAAGGAACTTATACACCAACTAAAATATCAAAATAGACAAGAAATTGGTCGTTTTTTAGCCAAATTAACTATCGAAAGTTTAAAAAATGATGCTATTCTCTCACAGATAGATTACATAGTTCCGGTACCTTTGCATCCAAAAAAATATAAAAAGCGCGGTTATAATCAAATGAGTGTATTCGGCAAAGAATCATCTCAAGCTTTTAAAATACCTTACGACGAAAAAATATTGATAAGGACCCAAAACACCGATTCACAAACCAAAAAAAATGCTGCCGAAAGACGTCAAAATGTGGCAAATGTATTTGACATCATACAACCCGAAAAATACGTCGGTAAACACTTTCTACTCATCGATGATGTGATGACCACCGGTGCGACCATTGAGTCTTGTGCAGAAAGCATTTTAAACAAGATACCCCAAGCTAAAGTAAGTGTGCTTACGATGGCGGTTGTTTTGTAGGGTAAATTTTTTAGTGTTTGTAGAGACGTAGCATGCTAGGTCTCTACTACGCTAGGAAATGTATTATTTAGCCATTAAGGCCTCAATTTCTTCAACAGTAATCGGAATGTTTTTCATCAAGTTGATAGGTTCACCTTCTTCCTGTACAACATAATCATCTTCGATACGCACGCCAATTCCTTCTTCTGGAATATAAATGCCGGGTTCAACCGTAAAAACCATTCCGGCTTGCATTGGCTCTTCCAGAATGCCGTAATCGTGGGTGTCCAATCCCATATTATGCGAAGTACCGTGCATAAAATACTTTTTATATGCCGGCCAAGCAGGATCTTCGTTTTTGATATCCGCTTCGGTGAGCAAACCCAATCCGATGAGTTCTTTTTCCATAATGCGTCCCACTTTATTTTGATATTCTTGCCAAATAACACCCGGTTTCAACATTTTGGCTGCTTTGTTTTTGACACGCAATACGGCATTGTAAACCTCTTTTTGACGGGGAGAAAACTTGCCATTGGCAGGTATACAACGCGTCATATCCGAAGCCCAGTTTCCATATTCAGCCCCTACATCCATCAAGATTAAATCTCCGTCTTTAATCTGCGCATCGTTTTCTATATAATGCAAAATATTGGCATTGCCACCACTGGCAATAATGGGCGTATAGGCAAATCCCTTTGAGCCTCGACGCAAAAATTCGTGGGCAAATTCTGCTTCCAATTC
>JANTGO010000023.1 GCA_024763015.1 Flavobacteriaceae bacterium | reverse complement strand
TCCAAATCGTCTATCAAGTGAAAATTGTCTTGTGGCGTTACACTTACAAATTGCTTACCGGCAACATCATCATTATAGTAATATTCATAAGCGGTAATCTTGACATCTTGTGCATTAGCTGTTTGTGGATTGGTCAAGAACATTTGTGATACAATGCCGCTCCATTGTCCGTTGCTGTCTTTGAAGCGGATATGAATTTGGTTAATGGCATTGGTCAAACTGCTGACATCCAAATCGGTTTGCAGATGAAAATCTGTTGTGGGTGTAATGGGTACATAGGTTAAATTATCGCCATTGTTAAAAGCATATTGATAGCCTATGATATTATTTTGCGCCAAGACTTGACCTGTTATCAAGAAAATAAAGATGAAATATTTATAAATTTTTTTGAACATTGTTTTTTGTTTTTAAGGTTCATTTAGTTCAAAACATAGCCTAAGGAAATTTGTAAGACGCTGTTTTTTTAAGTAACTTTGAATGATATTATATGCATTGCAAGTTTTTATGGCATTAGTTTATTTAAAAAGCTTTTACTTGTCTTGTGCTTGGACATTTACATCGATATGAATAGTTCCCGTAGTGCTGGTCGTATTGGAAATGTTTTTACTACTGATATGCGGGTTGCTAGGTATAGATTCGTCTTTCCAAGGATAATAACCGCCGTAAATACCAACGACTGTGCCGTCACTACCGAGATTGGCTTGCGCACCGGTTTGTAAATGATAATCATGGCTATAATCAAAAGTGCTACCGGTTTGATTGACCAAAACATCAGCACGGGTCATTGTGTAATTGCTATCCAATAGGGGGTTGGCTCCAAAGCTGCTTGTATTATTAGGGTCAAAGGCAAAACAAACAATATTATGACTATAAGTACTTTGACCAGTTCCATCTGCTATCCCATGATTACCTTCTGTTTGTAAAAATACATTATTCTTTATCATGCAGTTGTCGGCATAGATAAAGACTGAGCCATAACGATATGAGTATAAAAAAGTATTATTTAAAAAAGTTAAACTTCTAGCTGCATCAACGCGGCTTTGAATTATATTATTAAAAAAACTTGAATTTAATAAGTTGCCAATGTTGAGTTCAAGGATAATATTTTCTCTAAAAATGCAATTTTCACTGGGGTTTGAACGATCGCCGTTAATATTTATATTGTTCAATTTACATCTTTGAATGACGACATGATTGATAGATTGATTGGTAGTAAATTTCAAATTATTTCCTTGAATACCTTCGAGATACAAGCTATCGGCACCACTCCATAGATTAATGTCGCCAGACAGGATTGTTTTCCATGTGGCACCGGTAGCAGAAGGATAATGTCCGGCACCGATAATACGGAGTTTTTTTTCAAATTTGGGGGGTATCGAAAAATTACCACCGGGCAAGTAAATGGTGTCGTTGTCTACTGCAGCCGAATAGGCAGATTGCAGGGGATTGTCGTCGCTAAAAAATTGTACACCTGAAGCAGTGTGTAGTGCAACGGTTATTTGGGCATTTAAACTATTTAACAAAAGAATGCTAAATATGAATAGGAATATGACTTTGTTTTTCATAGGTTTAATATTTTTTTATGTAAATATGTAATTAGTCTTATGATTATTATGTATTGCAAGTTTTTATGTTTTACTTAAAAAGTTTACCGATCTTGTGCTTGGACATTTACATCGATATGAATAGTTCCCGTAGTGCTGGTCGTATTGGAAATATTTTTACTGCTGATATGCGGATTGCTGGGTATAGATTCATCTTTCCAAGGAAAAAAACCACCGTAAATGCCAACCACCGTACTGTCATCACCCAGATTGGCTTGTGCTGCGGTTTGTAAGTGATAATCGTGGCTGTAATCAAAAGTACCGCCAGTTTGATTAACCAAAACATTGGCCCGGGTCATGGTGTAATTGCTGTCCAAGAGCGGGTCGGTACCAAAGCTACTCGTATTATTAGGGTCAAATGCAAAACAAACAATATTATGACTATAAGTACTTTGACCAGCTCCATCTGCTATCCCATGATAGCCATCTGTTTGTAAAAATACGTTATTCTTAATCATACAATTATTAGCATAATTAAAGACAGGATTATAATGATAAGCATATAGAAATATATTGTTCAAAAAAGTCAAATTTCGGGCACTATTAACATGTTGTTGGATAATATTATTAAAAAAGCTGGAATTTAATAAATTGGCAACATTGAGTGCGTTAAAAACATTTTCTCTGAAAATACAATTTTCACTGGGGTTTGAACGATCGCCGTTAATATTTATATTGTTCAATTTACATCTTTGAATGACGACATTATTAATAGATTGATTGGTGTTAAAATTCAAATCACTTCCTTTAATTCCTTCGAGATACAAGCTATCGGCACCGCTCCATAGATTGATGTTTCCGGATAAGATTGTTTTCCATGTGGCACCGGTAGCAGAAGGATAATGTCCGGCACCGATAATACGGAGTTTTTTTTCAAATTTGGGCGGCACGGCAAAACTACCTCCGGGCAAGTAAATGGTGTCGTTGTTCACCGCAGCCGTATAGGCAGATTGCAGGGGATTGTCATCACTAAAGAACTGTACACCTGTGGCACTGTGTAGGGCAACTATTTTTTGGGCAGTTAAAGTATTTAACAAAAAAATGCTAAATAAGGATAGGAGTATGACTTTGTTTTTCATAATAAAAGTTTTAAGTTTTTAAATATGACACAAAGGTAGGTTACAAGATGCCGCTTGTCAATGACGCATTTGTGTCATTTTTTAGCCTTTTTTGGCTATATAAAATAAAAAAATCCTGCCAACCGGCAGGATTTTAATACGTATTTGTTTGCTAAATCTTACAATTTAGACAACAATTCTAGTCGTTGCCAACGGTAATTGATTTCGTCTTGCAACATTTCTTTCAACATTTCTGCTCTTTCGGGTGTCGCTTTTTTCACTCTGGCAAAACGTGCTTCCTTATAGATTAATTCTTCAACGGGAATGTCCGGTGCTTTAGAATCCAATTGGAAACGTTTGCCGGGTTCTTTTACAGGATTGTATCTAAAAAGAGGCCAATAACCGGAACGAACCGCCAAGTCTTGGTGGTTGGCACCATCACCCATATCATATCCGTGTTCTATACAATGTGAGTAAGCTATGATGATAGAAGGTCCGTCGTATTCAGCAGCTTCTTTAATCGCTTTAAGTGCTTGTTGATCTTTAGCACCCGAAGCAATTTGAGCTACATAAACATTTCCGTAAGCAACTGCTTGTAAAGCGATGTCTTTTTTAGGGATGGCTTTACCGGCAACGGCAAATTTGGCACTGGCACCAATAGGGGTTGCTTTAGAAGATTGTCCACCTGTGTTGGAATACACCTCGGTATCTAATACTAAAACATTGATGTTCTCACCACTGGCAATCGCGTGGTCTAAACCACCGTAGCCAATATCATAAGCCCATCCGTCTCCACCAAAGATCCAGATATATTTTTTGCGTAGGTAATTTGCCATTGATCTTAGACGTCTGGCATCAGATGAGTCGATATCTTTAACGGCTTCAATTACTTGTGCAATATATTCTTGTTGTTGGGCTTTTTGTGCTTCGTCATTTTCCGGATTGTTCAAGATTGCTTCGACCAAATCACTGCCAACTTCTTTTTCAAAACGTTTTAATAAAGTTTTAGCTGTTTTTTGTTTTTCGGTTAAAGCCAAACGCATACCCAAACCGTATTCAGCATTGTCTTCAAACAAAGAGTTTGCCCAAGCGGGTCCTTGACCTTTATCGTTGGTTGTGTAGGGGGTAGTTGGTAAGTTACCACCGTAAATAGACGAACAACCTGTTGCGTTGGCAATAATAGAGCTGTCGCCGTATAATTGCGTTACTTCTTTGATATAAGGTGTTTCACCACAACCGGGACAAGCACCTGAATATTCAAATAAAGGTTCCAGGAATTGTACGTTTTTAACCGTGCCTAATTTTAATTTAGTACGGTCATACCAAGGAAGATCCACGAAGTAATCCCATAATTTTTGTTCAACGGGTTGCACTTCCATACGTGGATGCATATTGATAGCTTTAAATCCGGGTTCTGTTTTGCTTTCAGCAGGACAAACATTTACGCAAAGGTTACATCCGGTACAATGTTCAGGGTCAACTTGTAATATGTAAGTGTCCGCACCTTCGTAACGACCTTTTATTTTGGTTTGTCTCATACCTTCGGGTGCATCTACTAAGGCTTCTACATCGATAATTTTACTACGGATAGCAGCGTGAGGACAGATATGAACACATTTATTACATTGTGTACACAAGTCTGTGTCATCCCAAGTAGGTACAAAATCAGCAATATTAGATTTCTCAAATTTTGCTGTTCCGGTAGGGAAAGTACCATCAGCTTCAAAAGCACTCACCGGTAGTGAATCGCCTTCTCCGGCATATATTTTTTGTAGCACGTTTAATACAAATTCGGGTGCATCTTGGTGCATAACGCTTTCCAAAGCACGGTTGCTGGTTACTTGTTTAGGATAAGCAACTTCTTGTAAATACTCTAAAGCTTTATCAACGGCGTTAAAGTTCATTTGAACAATAGCATCTCCTTTATGTGAGTATGATTTTACAATGGCATTTTTGATTTTTTCAATGGCTTCTTTTTGTGGAAGAATACCTGAAATAGCAAAGAAACAAGTTTGCAATACCGTGTTGGTTCTACGACCAAGTTTGGCTTCAAAAGCAACACGTGAAGCATCAACTACATAGAATTTTACTTCGCGGTCAATAATTTCTTGTTGTACTTCTTTGGGTAATTGATCCCAAATTTCTTCAGCAGAAAAAGGAGAATTTAATAAGAAAGTACCACCTTTTTTAACATTTTTTACAAAATTGAATTTTTGAGTAAAATTAAATTGGTGTACAGCAATAAAATCGGCTTCTTCAATTAAGTAGGTAGATTGAATTGGATCCGGTCCAAAGCGCAAGTGGGACACGGTGCGTGCACCTGCTTTTTTTGAATCGTAAACAAAATATCCTTGTACGTAATTATCAGTAGTTTGACCAATAATTTTAATAGAGTTTTTGTTTGCAGAAACGGTTCCGTCTGAACCCAATCCGAAGAACATAAAACTTTTATTGTTATTGTTTACCTTAAACTTGGTGTCTTTGTCAATACTGGTAAAAGTTACATCATCAACGATACCAACGGTAAAGTGATTTTTTGGTTTGGCATCCGATAAAATATCAAAAACACCTTTTACATGACTTGGGTTAAATTCCTTAGAAGACAATCCATAACGACCACCAACAATAGTTGGCATATCTCTGTCGGATTCTACAAAAGCATTAACGGTATCCATATACAATGGTTCACCGATACTGCCTGATTCTTTGGTTCTGTCCAATACAGCAATTTTCTTAACACTTGCAGGTATGGCATCCATAAAGTCTTTGATAGAGAATGGACGATACATACGAACGACCAAAACACCAACTTTTTCACCGTTTTTAGTCATTTCTTCTACAGTTTCCAATGCAGCACCCATTCCGGATCCCATAATGATAATCATTTTTTCTGCATCTTTGGCACCATAGTATTGATAAAATTCATAACGACGACCGGTCAATTCATAGAATTTATCAAAAGCCGCTTTTACAGCAGCTGGCACTTTGTCGTAATATGGATTGGCGCGTTCTCTGTTTTGGAAAAATACATCCGGATTTTGCGAAGAACCACGCAATTTAGGACGATCGGGATTTAAAGCACGCAATTTGTGTTCCATTACGGCTTCTTCATTGATCATTTCGTGCAGAATATCATCGGTGATGGCATCTACTTTTTGAATTTCGTGCGAAGTTCTAAAACCATCGAATACATTAAGGAAAGGTACTCTAGTGTTTAAGGAAGCTACTTGGGTTAATAAAGCCATATCTTGTGCTTCTTGAACAGAACCACCGAAAAGCATTGCAAAACCGGTTTGACGGGTTGCCATTACATCGGAGTGGTCTCCAAAGATTGATAAAGCGTGTGTTGCAATTGTTCTAGCGGCAATATGGAAAACGGTAGGTAACAATTCACCTGCTATTTTATACATATTAGGAATCATGAGCAACAAACCTTGTGAGGCTGTAAAAGTAGTGGTTAAGGCACCACCTTGTAAAGCACCATGAACAGCACCCGAGGCACCTCCTTCACTTTGCATTTCGATAACGCGGGGAATTTCGCCCCAAATATTAGTTTCTCCTTTGGCGCTTAATGCGTCAGCATGTTCGCCCATAGGAGAGGAGGGCGTAATGGGGTAGATAGCACAAACTTCATTGATTTTATGCGCTACTCTGGCTACCGCTTCATTTGCGTCTCCTATAAATTTTGGAAATTGTTTTGCCATAGTATTTATGTTTTAATTTATTTTAATTTGTAATTTTTCTATAATTAGAACGGACAAAGGTATGAAACTATCTGTTTTAAAAAAATGATTTTTTGAGAATAATGTAGAAATTAACATTAAATTGACATTAATTTTTTTATGTGAGATTTTTTATCCTTAAAAACGATCAATTTTGAAAATTAGAAATAATACAATCAATCTTTGATCCTATATTAAAAAAATGTCGAGGCACTTATTATTAACAAAGTGCCTCGACAAAAAATAGTTTATTAAATTCTCTTATTTGCTATAGGTCAATCCTAGATAAAACATCGAACCAACCATACCGGTTCCTGGAGCCGGAAGGTATTCAGTGCCTAGCAAGTTGGTAGCGCCCAATTTGAATTGGGTGTTATATTTTTTTAGATTATAATTGATTTGTGCATCCAAAATACTTCTGGCAGGCACTATTCCATCGGCAAATGAAGCTTCCCATTTGAATTCTGTTTGATATTTATAATCAATTCTAAAGCCAAGATCTTTATATACTTTGTCATTTCCAAAGGAGAACTTAAGTCTGTGCTCCGGTGTATTAAAACCGGTGCGGAAGTCAGGATTGGCTGCTTGGTCAAAATCGAGTTTGGCATAGTCGTAAATAAGACCTAATCTATAATTGGCTATTTTGTATGAAAAACTCACATCCATTCCGTATGAATTAACTTCTTGTTTGGCATTCGTATATATTTGAAAAGGTTTGAAAGCGCCTGTGCCAATAGCATTCATAGCAGTTGCATCATTTACACTACCCACTTGGCTCGATAATGCCATTACGCGTGAACTAGAGCCGAAATTATTGTATTTGTTATAGTAAACACTAAAGTCGATGCCCAATTTTTTAAGGACTTGACCGCGATAACCAAACTCTACTGTGCTTACTTTTTCGGGTTGTATTTTATTGTTTTCAGCAACTTCTAAATCAGCAGGATTGTGCGTTAGCCCAAATTTCATAAACGAACTTAGTGTATAGGAATTATTGTAAGCATCTCCACCTGATATGTCAGCATCAAAGTGCGTACCTGTTCCTGGGTCAGTAGCTACAACCGTTTCGTGATATCTGTCCCAGTTGTCAGGTGCAGCACCTACCAAAGTAATAGGTCCTAAATCCAAACCAATATATAAGGATTGTGTGGTAGGATTTCTAAATCCGGTTTGATAAGACATTCTAAAGTTGTGTTCTTTATGCTTACCGGTAGAAAAAACAGCAGAAACCCTAGGAGAGAAGTTGCCGTCAAATTTGTTTTGTTTGTCATAACGCAAAGAGGCAGATAATTTTAATTTGTCATCCAAAACTTTTTTGCCTAACTGTACATAGGCACCTTGTTCTTTTATGGAAAGTGGGTCTAAACCTTCATAATCCGTAAAAATAGTTCCTTGTGAATTTAAGGCATATTTTCTTAACGAACCACCTACCTGTATTTCAGCAAACTTTACTAAATCTTTAAAGTTGTAATTTCCTTCGATATGGCTGATAGAAGAATGGTCGATAAACTTACCACCTGTTTTAAAGTCAGGGTCTGCAATTACTTCCTCAAAAGCTTGTTTGAATTCGGGTGTTCCCGGTTTATATCTTGGGGTTTTTGGATTTCCTTGATAATCTACCGGACTGTTGTCGGCGTAATCTCTGGCAATTGCGTGTGCTTGTGCTTCGTTAGCGGGGGCAGTCATGCCTGGTAAAATACCAAATCTTGCACCGGCATATATAGCAGCGTAATCGGTAAACCAGTCTTCATCAGAACGCCATTTTCTGTTGACATTCCAAGCCGTAAACTTTGTATCGTAAGAATTACCTGCATCTTCACCGGTGTAGTAAGCTCTTACAAAGAAATTACTGCTTTTTACTTCTAATTTGTGTTGATGAATAAAAATGTCATTTAAGGCATAGCGGTTGGCGCCTTGATACATCGTTTGTCCGGTCCCAAATCTAGAGTTCCAAATAAATTCCAATTTACCTGATTTTCCCGAAGGACGATAATGGAAAGCAACATCAGCTTTTACACTTTTGGCTTGATAATCTGTTAAGTCTTTTTCCGCATACCCGGTTCTAGATACTCTAACATCTGAAATGGCACCACCCGTCAAAGCGCTGATGGGTAGTGTAGTAACGATTTCATCACCGTAAACATTCATGCCGTCATAAGAGGGATTTGCTCTGTTTCCATTTACAGCAGCATTTGTCGGGTCCATATCGATATCGCTCATATCTACTGCATACCAATCGGTTCCCTTTAAAAAGGAAAAATTGACTTTGGCAGCAGCATGTTTTCCTCCCCAAGCATATCGCACGCCTAAGTCAGAGTATGGATTGGTTCCGGCAGCTTTTTGTTTGGTTTGTCCATATTTTACATAAGCGCTTAATCCTTTATATTTAAAAGGGTTTTTGCTTTGCATGTTTAACACACCATTAAATGCATTCGCTCCGTATAAGGCTGAAGAAGCACCGGGAAGTATTTCTACTTTGGCTACATCCAGCTCGCTCATACCAACGAGATTTCCCAATGGAAAGTTTAAGGCTGGAGACGAATTGTCCATGCCGTCCAATAACTGTACAAATCTCTCATTTGCAAAAGCAGCAAAACCTCTGGTGTTAACCGATTGAAAAGTTAAACTGCTGGTGTTTAAATCTACGCCTTTTAAGTTGGATAAGCCATCATAAAAAGTTGGAGAAGAGTTTCTTTTCATTTCTTTTAAGTTCAGCACTTCAATACTTACAGGTGATTCCTTAATGGATTCTCTTTTTCTGGAAGCCGTAATGATGACATCGTCTAGGAATTCATTGTTTTCTTGTAACTTGACTTGAACACTATTCGTGTCGGCTACATTGATTTCTGTGGTTTCATATCCCAGATACGAAATCAAAAGTTTTACCGGTAGCTTTTTTACTTTTAGGACAAACTTTCCGTTAAAATCGGTAGTTGTACCTTGATTGGTACCTTTAACCACTACATTTGCACCCGGAATAGGTTCATTGGCAGAATCTGTAACGGTACCTTTTACTTCTTGGCTGAAGCCATATAGACTAAAACCGACGAGAAATAAAATTGACATTAATTTTTTCATAGTTATTTATTTTTGATTGATTCGCGGCGAATTTAAAAAAAAATATAACATAAATCATATTTTTGGCTTTTTGACTTTGTTTTAATGCGTTATTCTTATTATTCTTTCCTTTTTCTTTATGAATAAATATATAATATATGTATTGTTTTGTAGAGATGCCCAATTTGGGTGTCTCTACAAATAATAACCTATAAGTTTTTGCAGTATATTTTGACAATTATTTTGTGTTAATTGGTGTGAAATGTGTATTTTTGAAAAAATATAGCGCTTAATGATGAATTTTTCTACGACTTCTCTGCGTTCCAAGATATTTATGTCAATGATACTATTGACATTATTGGCATCTCTAATGATATTAGCGGTTACGGTTTCGCAGTACAAAGAAGAGGCGGAAGATTATCATAAAAAGCGATTGGTTAGAAAGGAAACAGCTGTAAAAAAACACATTCAGAGTGTTTTAGACAACACAACTTATCAGGTTATTCCCCAAAAATTACCGTATATTTTTAAAAATGAGATAAGCATCTTGTCTAAGATTCATAATATGCCTATAAATATTTATGACTTTAATGGCCATTTATTGATTACTTCTAGGTGGCGTTTTAGGCATCAAAAAAAGTCAAATGATACGACAAGCATTGCCTATGTCATAAAAAAAATTGATGTTTCTCCTGATAAACGCTATGTTGAAAAACACGAGGATGCAAACCAAGAATTTCAATCGTCTTATACATATATATATGATAAAAAATTTAAACCGATTGCGATCTTAAACTTGCCATATTTGGCAGATAGCACATTTTACAAGCGAGAGTTACGAGAATTTTTGGGAAACTTGACGACAATTTATTTGCTGTTATTTATGTTGGCTACCTTGTTGTCCTATTTTTTGTCGCGCTATATCACCAAGTCTTTAAATACCATTAACCAGATTTTGATGCACACTTCTTTTTCAAAGGAAAACCAGAAAATTGAGGTGAAAAACCCGAATGATGAAATTAATCAATTGATTGATTCTTACAATAAAATGGTTGATGAACTGGAAGAAAGCGCCAAAAAATTAGCACAAACAGAACGTGAGCAAGCGTGGCGTGATATGGCCAGACAAGTAGCCCATGAGATAAAAAATCCGTTGACACCTATGCGTTTGAATATACAGAGTTTTCAGATGACTTTTAATCCGGATGCTCCGGATATCAAAGAAAAATTCAAGGATTTTTCGAATATGTTAATCGAACAAATAGATATCATGAGCAATATCGCAACAGCTTTTTCTGATTTTGCCAAAATGCCTAAGGCACAATTACTCGAGGGTGACTTGGTCGAAACCATAAAGAAAACAATAGCTTTATACGATCAAAATCAAGTGAAATTATTGTGCAATAGAGAACATATAATTTATCATTTTGACCGGAGTCAAATACAAAGAGTATTGACAAATTTGATTAAGAATGGATTACAATCCGTTCCAAATAGCAGAACACCCGAAATTCTTGTTTCATTGCTCGTAGAAGAGAATCAAATATTGATTAAGGTAAAAGACAATGGAAATGGTATTCCGATTGCACATCAATCACAGATTTTTGAACCTAAGTTTACGACAAAAAGTAGCGGAATGGGCTTGGGACTGTCCATTGTCAAAAGAATTGTGGAAAATCATTTTGGAAGTATTCATTTTAAATCGATTGAGGGCAAAGGAACTGAGTTTGTAATAATATTAAAGGGGGAGAATAAATAATTAATAATTTTTAAAACATATATGATGAATTACGAAAATATTTTGACAGAAATCAATGAAGGCATAGGGACTATAACCATAAACCGTCCTAAACAACTCAATGCGCTAAACAAACGAACCATTGAAGAACTACACGACGCATTTGAACAATTTGATAAAGCTGATAAGGTGCGTGTCATTATTGTAACCGGTTCGGGTGAAAAAGCTTTTGTGGCAGGTGCGGATATAAAAGAGTTTATGAATTTTGACGAGCAACAAGGGCGTGATTTGGCAAGGGAGGGGCAGGCATTATTGTTTGATTTTGTACAAAATTTGAATACACCGGTTATTGCTGCCATCAATGGTTTTGCATTGGGTGGTGGTTTGGAATTGGCATTGGCAAGTCATATTCGTATTGCTTCAGAAAATGCCAAAATGGGACTACCTGAAGTTTCCTTGGGTGTTATTCCGGGCTATGGCGGTACCCAAAGGTTGGCGCAAATGATTGGAAAAGGACGCGCTATGGAGATGGTTTTAACCGCTGATATGAAAGATGCTGCAACGGCATTGGACTATGGTTTGGTAACGGAAGTGGTTCCTTTGGATAAATTGATGGAGACGGCTGATAATAAAGCCAAAAAACTAATGCGAAATTCGCCTATGGCACAATCACTAGCTATTAAAAGCATCAATGCCGGTTATTATCAGGAAGGTTTTAAGGCAGAGATAAATTTGTTTGGGCAAGCATTTACAACTGAAGATTTTAAAGAAGGCACACAAGCTTTTGTAGAAAGACGCAAACCTCAATTTACAGGTAAATAGGTGCTTTATTCGTCGATATTTTAAAAATAAATAAGTCGCAAAGCAAAGCTTTGCGACTTATTTGTTGGTCTACCAGGGCTCGAACCTGGACTCTTCTGGACCAAAACCAGACGTGTTGCCAATTACACCATAGACCAATGCCCTTAAAAGTGGTGCAAATTTATATCATTTTTTTTAGTCCGCAAAATATTTTTTAATTTTTTTTAAGGAGAGATTATATTTTAAAATATGTTGCCATTTAAGAATATGATTTTATAAAAAAACCGCTTCATATGAAGCGGTTTTTTGTAAATTATTAAACTTTTATATTAGAAAACATAACGAAGTCCTGCTTGCATTTGCCATCTTGACAATAGACTGTAATCTTTGTAAAAAGTTTTTTTCAAATTACTGTCAAAAGTATAGATAGGATAATTTACCGGATTACCGTTATCATCTGTAAAGGAAACACCTATAGGTTGACGGTTGTTAGGAAGTTGTACAACACCCCAATCGCTGTTAAGCATATTTCCTAAATTTAAAATATTTAAGTTAAATTGAATTTTTTGTGCACCACCAAGACGTAAAGTTTGGGTTAATTTCAAATCTATTTTATTTCTCCAAGGACTTAAAATGGCATAACGTGTCATATATTCACCTCTATGTTGGTTCAAATATTTATCTTGAACAATATAGTGGTTAAAGGCTTCTTGTTGTGCCATTTGTTGGTTGGCATCACCGGCAAAGATCATTTGGTCTACTTCATCTTTTTTGGGAATATAAATTAAATCATTCAAACCTGATCCGTCGCCATTGATGTCACCTGAATAAGTGTATGAGAAACGACCGCCTTGTGCCAATTCGTAAACAGCAGCAACACTGGTGTTCCATTTATTATGATTTCCATATTTCCATACTTTGCTGGTAAATCCTACAAAACGATGTTTATCACCATATAATGAAGGAGCGCCAACTTCTTTGTTTACATTGCCAAAAGCAGGGTTTCGGTCAAAAGCATCACCGGTAATTTCTGCTTCAATAGAGGTAGCATCATTAGATAACATAAAATTATAAGCCAAACTAGTGCGGAAGCCATGTCCGAAGTTTTCATTTAATTTAACAGTGAAATTAAAGGAATCACCTATATCAGTATTGGTAAAGGTGTATAAATTAGCAGGAATACCTGCAAAACCACCGTCTTGCATGGTTACGTGATCGCCATAAGTGTAAACGGGTCTGTTGTCAATACTGCTGTTAAGGGTTCCTGTAGGAAGATTTAATCCGTAATTACGAACCATCATAGCATTTACATCTTTGGTGTAAGCCAAATCTACACTTGTGGTAAATCCACCGCCAAAGTTGCCATCGATACCTATACTAGATCTCCAAACTTGTGGGAATTTGAAATCGGCTGATGTAGGTGTCATATACCAACGACCAACATTTGCCAAGTGGTTGCCTATCCATACAAAAGGCAAGCGACCTGTAAAGATACCGGTACCACCGCGAATAACGGCTGTTTTGTTTTTGCTGACATCCCAGTTAAATGAAAAACGGGGAGAGAATAACAATTTGGTAGAAGGAAGGTTTTTGGCACTATATTTAATAGCTTTGCCATTTTCATCATACCAAGTTAAATCTTCCATGATGTAACCGTCTCCATTTTTTGCTTCTTCTATTTTATCAAGCACATATTTTTCAGTGTTAAAATACATCGGTTTGTCAACGCGAAGACCTAATGCTATTTTGAAGTTGTCATTGATTTGGATTTCATCTTGTCCAAAAAATCCTAATTGTCCAACGTCTAATTTGGTAACATTCCATTTTCCGGCGGCATCTGTGCTTTTGGCAGCTGCTATTTTGCCGGCAATGGTGCCATCAGCTATAGCATCTCTAAAACTTTGCATGGTGTATGATCCGAAAATATCAAATCCGTATCCAAATAAGTTGAAAGAATTGTTAAAACTGAATTTTTCAAAGTTAAAACCGGTGGTAAAGGTATGATTGTTATGTGTATAAGAAAAAATATCGGATGCTTGTAATACTTTTTGATCTAATGTGTTATGAATAGAAAAAGGTTCGTGTCCGGCAATAATATAGGGTTGATTATCCTTAAAAATATTAATGACAGGAGCAGGAGTTGAATTGGGTTCTCTAAAATCGTCAAAGTGTGTATAACCGGCTCTAAATTTGTTAGAAGAAGCACCACTTTTTGAGTTCCAATTAATTTCCGTCAAGAAAGAATCAATATTGTTGTTGATTCTGTATCCTGAATTGTAAAATTGCATAACGGTTCTGTCCGGACCTCTATGCATAATAGCATCGGGATGTGCATTCAAATCTCTGTAAGCATTTAATCTGTTGTAGATAAAGGATACACGTAGGTTATCCATAGCATTCCAGTCTAGTTTTACAATTCCTTTTTGTGAGTAGGTGTTGTGCAAATAACCTTCGTATGCGCCGGTTTCATAACCAACGCTTTTGAGTAGATTGGATACTTCGTCCAAATCTGATTTTGATACCCTTGAAACATTATCTCCGCTACGTCCGGGAGCATTGGCAATATAATAAGAACCTAAATCGCTTCGGTCATCTATTTCGGCATTAGCAAAGAAGAATAATTTGTTTTTGATGATAGGACCGCCTACGCTAAATCCACCTTGTAATTGTTTAAGGTCAGGTGTAAGCGTTGTGTTGCCTAAATTAACCTTACCGGTCATATTTTGGTTTCGGTAGTAACCAAAGGCTGTTCCGTGAAAATGGTTGGTGCCACTTTTGGTAACCGCATTAACAGCAGCACCTGTAAATCCGGATTGACTGACATCATAAGGTGCAGTAGATACTTGAATTTGGTCGATAGCATCTAACGAAATAGGTTGGGCGTTAGACTGTCCGCCGGGTGTGGCAGCATCCAAACCAAAAGGGTTGTTAAAGATAGTTCCGTTTAATGAAAAGTTGTTATATTGATCGTTACGACCACCAAAAGAATTGCCACTGGCAGAGGGTTCTAAACGATAAAAATCTTTTGCAGAACGCGAAATGGTAGGTAGCGCTTCCAATTCTTTATGGCCAATGCTGGTAGCAGGTCCCGTTCTTTCTTTACTGGGTTTTTTGCCATCGTCTTTTAAATTGATAACGACTGCGTTTAGCGAGTTTTTTTCTTCGATTAAATCTATTGATAAATTTTTGGTTTCCCCTAATTTAAGAAAGATGTTGTCTATTTCAACCGGTTGATAACCTACATATTTCACCACGACTTTGTATGGTCCGCCAATGCGTAAGTTAGATAAAATAAAACGACCGTTTTCTTGTGTAATGGTACCTGTTTTGGTTCCGGTGGGTTTGTGTAAAACCATCACTTCGGCACCTAGCATAGGTCCGTTTTGGTCTTTTACAATTCCTTTAATTTTGGAAGTTGTTACCTGTGCAAAGCCCGATGATACAATCAACAGTAGCAATGCAAAAAATGTTAATTTTCTTTTCATAGTCTGAAATTTAGTTTAGTTTTAATATGATGAGCAAATTTAATAAAAATTAATTCTTAATAAAATATTAATTTACAGAAGTTATTAAACAAAAATTGTTAATAACTTATACTGGTTTTTTGCAAAAGTAAGCTTTCAGTAAATAAAAATATAATTGCTAAAAAAAATGAATAAGAACAAGAACTTACGGTTATAAAATAAATGAGTAGACTTTACAAAGCTCCTGACTTTTTGGAGCAATAAAAAACCCGTTAGAATCTTTAACGGGTTTATATTTTTATTCTTTTAAAATTGTTAGTCTTTCCATTCAGCCAAGTATAAATTGGTGTCATGAGTGCCTCGGTTATTTCTGTTAGATCCGAATACCAATTTTTTGCCATCATAAGAAAACATAGGGAAAGCATCAAAAATAGGATCATAGGTAATTTGTTCTAATCCGGTACCGTCAACATTAATCATGTATAAATTAAAAGGTATGGATTTGGTAACATGGTTAGATGAAAAGATGATTTTTTTTCCACTGTGGTGAAAAAATGGTGCCCAGTTGGCACCGCCCAAGTGGGTTACTTGACGCAAATTGCTACCATCGGCATTGCAGACATAAATTTCCATATTAGTAGGCTCTACCAGTCCTTGGGCTAGCAAGTCTTTATATTTTTTGATAGCTTCGGGTGTTTTGGGTCTGGATGAACGAAAAACCAATTGCTTGCTGTCCGGTGAAAAAAATGCGCCACCGTCATAGCCTAGTTCGTGGGTGATTTGTTTGACATCCGTTCCGTCTATATTCATGGTGTATAGTTCTAAATCACCACTTCGGGTAGAAGTAAACACGATTTTTTTACCGTCGGGTGAAACGGTAGGCTCTGCATCGTATCCGGGTGTATTAGTTAATTGTTTTATAATTTTTCCGTTTAAATCCGCTACAAAAATATCGTAGGTGTCATATACCGGCCATACGTAGTGTCCTTTTGTTTTCTTTGGTTCAGGTGGACAAGAATCTCCTCCTAGATGCGTGGAGGCATAAATGATTAAACTGTCGCCTGGTAAAAAGTAGCTACAAGTGGTGCGACCTTTACCAGTGCTAATCATTTTGGGCATATGAATACTGTCAAGCGGTTCGTCGGCATTCATGACAAATATTTGGTCGCAAGGGATGTTCCAACGAGGGTTACGGGCTTGAAAAACCAGTTTTTTATCGTCAAAACTCCAATATGCTTCGGCATTGTCACCGCCAAACGTCAGTTGTTTAACACTTTTAAAATGTTTTTTTTCTTTTTCGTAGATTATTTTTTGAACCAATTTGGTTTCTCCTGATTTGCCATCAGCTTTTTTGTTGGAATGCTTGCAGCCACTTGAAAAAATGATAATGATTAGGGCGAAAAGGGTGTTTCTAATTGACATTTTTATAATTTTTGTATCTTGCAGGCAAAAATATAATAATCTTTTAATAATACAAGTTTATTTCTATGTTGTTGGCATGAAATAAATATCGCTATTAAGATATTTTTATTATTTTTTTGAGGAAAAATTAATTAAACTATTGAATATGAATTATTTAGATATAATTATAATAATTGTTTTGGTTTGGGGATTTTATAATGGTTTTAAAAAAGGGGCGGTATATATGCTCATTTCTTTATTGGCTATTGTGATAGGAATTTATGCAGCGATCCATTTTTCGTATTTATTGGTCGGAAAATTAGGAGAATTTATAGGAAAAGACCCTAGCCAACTCAAAATTGTTTCTTACATTTTAACTTTTGTAATTGTTTTTGGCTTGATGCACTTAATTGGAAAAATCTTGGACAAATTTTTAGATGCCATTGCTTTGGGTTTTGTCAATAGATTGGCAGGTGGGGCTTTGTCGGTTGCAATAAAAACAATCGTGTTGAGTTTGGCTTTGTGGCTGTTTGATCAAGGTAATCAAATGTTTCCAATCGTCAAACAGGAGACCTTGAATGCTAGTGTTTTATACAAGCCTATTAAGAATTTTTCTCCAATAATATTAGTCAATTTAAAGAAGTTAAAAGACAACGAGATGCTTAAAAAATTGAAGGAAGATCATTTTAAAATAAATCCTTCCGAGTCTGCAAGAGATTCGATTCCTAATGGCTGATATTCTATTTGTGTTATTCCTAAAAAGTATTTTTTGATGAAAATAAGCTAATATAATAGAATTACTCAAGTTTTACACCTCCCAATTCCTTGAATTTATTAGAAATTTATAATTTAACCATAAAAGGCATAAAAGCTCATAAAAGCGTATCAAACTTTTATGAGCTTTTAATACTTTTATGGTTCAAAAAAATGAAAAACCATAAAAAAGTAACAAGATATCATTTTGATGGTTAATATTTTCTAATAATATTGAATGGAATTTGTAACAGTTCGATATTTATGAATAATGCATTTTAAAGAACTTTTATTTACGGAATTATAATTGTACTTTTGTGCTTAATTTAAAATGTTGTGTTAAAAAAGATTTCTTTATTAATAGCCGAACCTTTTATATGGTTGACAAAGTTTTATCAATACGTGATTTCACCTTTGTTGGGACCGAGTTGTAGATACACACCTACGTGTTCACATTACACGGTTGAAGCACTCAAAACACACGGTTTTTTTACCGGTGGGTGGCTGTCTATAAAAAGAATTATAAGTTGCAATCCTTGGGGCGGTTCGGGATATGACCCTGTGCCAAGCAAGGAGGAATTGCAAGCAAAAAAGCATGCACATAAAAAATAAATAAACTATGACGTATTTTCTTTCTATTGTTTGGAACCCTAACATTGGTATCGACCTCGGTTTTTTTACGGTTCGTTATTACAGTTTGATGTATATTATTGGCTTTGCCGCCGGTTATTACATTATGAAAAAGGTTTTTAAAAATGAGAATTTACCGCTTACATATTTGGATCCATTGCTTACATATGCAATTATTGGCACATTGTTAGGGGCAAGATTAGGACATGTTTTCTTCTATGATTGGCCTTATTACAGCCATCATTTAGCAGAAATTTTACTTCCAATAAGAGAAACGGCAAACGGTTATGAGTTCACCGGTTTTCAAGGATTGGCAAGTCATGGTGCAGCTATCGGATTGTTTTTGGCAGCTTTATATTTTTGGAAAAAATATCTAAAAGGAAATCATTCTTTTTTATGGATATTGGATCGGATTACTTTGACCATTCCTATTGGTGCCGGATTGATTAGATTGGGTAATTTGTTTAACTCTGAGATTGTAGGCAAACCCACAGGTACCAATTATGGTTTTATTTTTAAAAAATTGGGTGAAGATTTTCCCAGATATCCCACACAGCTTTATGAAGCAACAGCCTATTTCTTGATGCTTTTCTTGATGCTGTATTTATATTGGAAAACCGATTTAAAAAAATATAAGGGTATGTTGTTTGGAATCTTTTTTGCCGTTCTATGGAGCATCCGATTCTTTGTAGAATTCTTTAAGGAGGCACAAAACGAAGAAGATATAGCTCGGTTACAAGCAACAGGCCTCAATACGGGACAATGGTTGAGTATTCCGTTTTTTCTGATTGGTGTAGGCTTGATTTTTTATGCGTATAAATATGGACAAAAAAAATAAATTATGAAAAGATTATCAATTTTAGCACTTTTGGTTTTAGGTTTTTCCTCTTGTAAAAAAGAAGCAAAACCTAGTACAGAAGTTTTAAGTGGTGACATAAAGAATACCACCGAGAAGCAAGTGATTTTAAAGAATCAGAATCGGAAAGACGTAGCGATGATTTCTCTCGATAAGAATAATTCATTTATAGATACCCTGTCCTTAAAAGAAGGTTATTACAATTTTTTTCTGGGGAATGAGTACACACAAATGTATTTGAAACCGGGCATGAACCTGCACATCTCCTTAGATGCAAAAGACTTTGACAAGAGCTTGACTTATAAAGGAAAAGGGTCTAAAATAAATAATTTTTTGGCAAAAAAGATGTTGCTTTTTCAAAAATTAGCACCCAAATCTTCTATACAATATTTTGGCAGACTCGATGAAAAATCAGTGGTAAAACTAATGGATAGTATTGAAAATGTTTATAATAATCTGTTAACAGATTCCAAAATCGATGATAAGGCATTCGTGTCATTAGAACGATTAAAGAATAAATTGGTTAAAGCGACAAATTTTTTGAGATATCCGCAGGCGAAAGCATATTTTACGCATAATCAGGAATATGCCTTACCAAAAGATTTTCCCAATCCCATAAAAAATATTGATTTTATGGACAAACGTTTGTTGAAGGTCGCTAAAGTAGCAACGGGTCTTTTAGGGAGAAAGCTAGGAAGAGAAGTATCAAAAGACACAAGTATTGTTTATGATGATTATTATGTAATGAAGGCACTAGACACAACAAAAGTACTTCCTGAATTAAAATCAGATGTTGCATACGATATAGCCCAATATAATTTAATGTACACCAAGCACTTGGATTCTATGGTAAGTCTGTTCAAAAAACTCAATAACAATCCGGAACAAACAAAAGAAATCACAAAAAAATATGATTTGATAAAAAGAATGCGACCCGGAAAAATATCTACCGATTTTACAGCGCATGATATAAATGGAAAGGTGTATCATCTCAAAGATTTTGCAGGAAAACCTTTATATATCGATTTGTGGGCAACTTGGTGTGCGCCCTGCCGTGCAGAGATTCCCTTTTTGGATAAAATCAAGGAAAAATACAAGGACAAACCGGTCAATTTTTTAAGTCTAAATGTATATGATCAAGCGGACAAGTGGAAGCAAATGCTAGAAAATAATAAAATGACCGGATGGCAACTCATTTCCACCGATAAAAAAATGCCTTTTCTTGAAAATTATGTAGTCGATGGCATTCCGCGTTTTATTTTGTTGGATAAAGATGGAAAAATAATCGATGCCAATGCACCGCGTCCATCCCAAGAAGAACTAATTACATTAATAGAAAAAACATTATCAAAAAATGATTAAAATAAAAACGAAAGAACAAATAGAATTGCTTCGAAAAAGTGCTTTGTTGGTATCCAAAACTTTGGGTATGTTGGCAAAAGAAGTCAAGCCAGGCGTTACCACCTTGTATTTAGACACCTTGGCAGAAGCATTTATTAGAGATCATGGCGGCATTCCCGGCTTCAAAGGTTTATATGACTTTCCCAATACGCTTTGTATGAGTCCCAATGACCAAGTGGTGCACGGTATTCCCAATGACAAACCCTTACGTGACGGTGATATTATTTCGATAGATTGTGGCGTATTGATGAACGAGTTTTATGGCGACCATGCCTATACGTTTGAGGTTGGTGAAGTAGCGCCCGAAACCAAAGAACTACTGAAAGTAACCAAAGAATCGCTTTATAAAGGAATCGAGCAATTTAGAGCCGGAAACCGTGTAAGTGATATCGGCCATGCCATACAGTCTCATGCCGAATCGCACGGATACGGTGTGGTGCGTGAATTGGTGGGACACGGTTTGGGCAAAAAAATGCACGAAGACCCACAAGTCCCCAATTATGGACGTCCGGGACGGGGTAAAAAATTAAAAGACGG
>JANTGO010000022.1 GCA_024763015.1 Flavobacteriaceae bacterium | reverse complement strand
CTTCATTGACTTCAATGATAAAGTCAATATCGTAATTCTTTAAATTTCCACGTAAAAATTTCAAAACGGGTTCTTTGGCGCGCTCTAATTCTCTCTTAAGCGCATCGCTTGATAAAATCAACCTTATTTTATGACCCTCGAGTTTTGGATTTTTATCAATGCTTAAAATTGACAAGATGTTCTTTTCGTTATTTGAACGCAATTTATCTAAATATTCGTTCCAATACTTGATAAAATTATCGTAGCTAAAGTCATTGATAGGAAGTTTAAGGCCTTTTTTTAACAACTCATCCGCAAGCAATTCTTCTTTCTTTTGTCGTAGGGCCTTCAGGCTTAATCCGGAAACTTTCTTATTTTTTGATGTTTCAACCTGTGTTGATTTTGCTTCAACTCTATCAGCAAGCTGCTTCTTATTCACAGGTAAAACCTGTGGATCTTTTTTATAAACTTCTTTTTTTTCCTTGACTTCTGTAACAATCTGACCGGTATTTCTAAACAAAGAAGCCGGCAGTATTTCAACTATTTTTTTTTTTGCTTCATCTTGTTGAAGAGAAGCCATTTTCATCAGCATTAGCTCCACTAACAGATGTGGACTTTTGCTCTGTTTGTAGTTAATATCCGTTTCGGTCGTAAGGTCTAGCGCCTGCATCAAATAGGCTAATGAAACCGCTTTGGATTGTTCCAAATATTGTTTTTTGATATTGTCGCTAAGGCTTAGCAAATCAACGGTTTTATGGTCCTTTGCTACCAATAAATCTCTAAGATGCGCACTCAATCCGGCAACAAACTGATGGGCATCAAAACCTTGTTGCAACAATTCGTTAAAATAATTTAACAATGCCGGAATATCATTTGCCTGCATATATTCTACTACTTTAAAATAAGCATCGTAATCCAAAATACTCATGCTTTCGGAAACGATTTTACGGGTAATTTTGCCATCGGCATAACTGGCAACTTTATCAAACAACGACAAGGAGTCGCGTAAAGCGCCATCTGCTTTTTGGGCTATTAAGAAAAGGGCATCATCATCGGCTTCCAGACCTTCCTTTTGTACGATTTCCTTGAGATGCTCCTTGATGTCAAAAGCACTAATTCTCTTAAAATCATATATCTGACAGCGCGACAAAATAGTCGGAATAATCTTGTGTTTCTCGGTAGTTGCCAATATAAAAATGGCATGCGCCGGTGGTTCTTCAAGCGTTTTTAAAAAAGCATTAAAAGCTTGTGTAGAAAGCATATGCACCTCATCGATAATATAAACTTTGTACTTGCCTGTTTGCGGTGGAATACGCACTTGCTCGATCAGTTTTCTAATATCATCCACCGAATTGTTGGAAGCAGCATCCAATTCAAAAATATTAAAAGCAAAATCCTCCGAAGCCGACATCTCATCAGACTGATTGATTTCACGGGCTAAAATACGTGCGCAAGTCGTTTTTCCAACCCCTCTAGGACCGGTAAAAAGCAAAGCTTTTGCCAAATGATCCTTGGCAATGGCATTCTTTAAAGTGTTGGTAACGGCTTGTTGCCCAACAACTTCTTCAAATTTTTGCGGTCTGTATTTTAAAGCTGAAACGATGTAATTCATAAAGTAAATTAATTATAGCAAATATAAGGCTTTTTTTAATATTTTTGCACTTCCAATCGATTGATACCATCAATCACAAAAACAAGAAAAATGAAAGCAAAAGTAGCTGTAACAACTAATAGAAATGGCGATAAACTATCTGAACATGCCGGACATGGCGTGTTTTTTAAAATATATGGAATAGACGAACAAGAGGGACTCACCGGTTCAAAAGTCATAAAAATAGATAAGGAACATACTTTGCACAATTTGTTACATAGTCCTAATTTAAACCCTGCTGATTATGAAGTACTTCAATGTCAAATTTTATTGACAGGCGGTATTGGTACCGGCGCTATTAACAAACTCATGCAACTTGGTGTTAGAGCATATATTATACAAGAAACCAATCCAGACGAAGCGATTAAACAACTCATTGAAGGTTCACTCAAAGCAATGGACCCGAATGCATACCAACACAATCACCAACACAGCCATGAACATGGTGAGGGGCATGGATGTCAAGGAGGTGATTGCCACGGGCACCATTAATACTTATTAAAAAAAACTTAACTAAAAAAACTCAGAAAAATTTCTGAGTTTTTTAGTTAATACAGTAGCATTATCTTACACACTACAATAATTTACTTATGTCATTAGGCAAATTGAGCAGCTACTTTTTCTGCTTTTTTACTTTCGCTATAATCATAAAAACCTTCACCGGATTTCACGCCGTACTTACCGGCTTCTACCATTTTAACCAATAATGGATTGGGTGCATATTTTGGATTTTTAAAACCATCATACATCACGTTTAAAATTGCCAAGCATACATCCAAACCGATGAAATCTGCTAATTGCAACGGGCCCATCGGGTGCCCCATTCCCAATTTCATGACCGTATCGATTTCTTGAACGCCTGCTACGCCATTATAAAGTGTTTCGATGGCTTCGTTAATCATCGGCATCAAAATTCTATTGGCAACAAATCCGGGATAATCATTAACTTCAACGGGTACTTTTCCTAGTTTTTTAGATATCTCTTCTATGGTATTATAAGTTTCATCAGAAGTAGAATAACCACGAATGACCTCGATTAATTTCATAATAGGCACCGGATTCATAAAGTGCATACCAATCACTTTATCAGGTCTATCGGTTACCGCAGCAATTGTAGTAATGGAAATAGAAGAAGTATTGGAAGCCAAAATGACATTTTTATCGGTCAGTTCGCTTAATTCCTTAAAGATTTTAAGTTTTAAATCTTTATTTTCAGTAGCTGCTTCCACTATAAGCTCTGCACCGGGAACACCTTCGCGTAAACTGGTAAAAGTTTGAATATTTTTAAGTGTTTGATCTTTGGTTGCTTCATCAATTTTTTCTTTTGACAACAATCGCATCAGATTATTGGTGATGGTATCCAAGGCGTGTTCCAAGGCATTTTTTGAAACATCGATTAAATGGACTTTATATCCAGATTGTGCAAAAACATGAGCAATACCATTTCCCATTGTTCCTGCTCCAATTACGGCTACTTTTTTCATAATAATATTTTTTAATGATTTGTGAACAAATTTAATAATTTTGGACGAGTATTTACATAGTGTCTATCAGAAAAATGATTATTTTTAGTGCTTAAAAAAATTGCTTATGAAAGACACGCCCAGACACCAGGGATTACGAAATAAATTAGTACAAGAGATTATAAATAAAGGCATTAGTCATCCGGCAGTCATAGAGGCAATCGCTAAAATTCCGCGTCATGTTTTTTTTGAATCCGCTTTGGAAAGTCATGCTTACCAAGACAAAGCATTTCCAATAGCTGCCGGGCAAACCATTTCACAACCCTATACCGTTGCCTTTCAATCGGAATTATTGGATGTGAAATCCGGCATGAAAGTGCTTGAAATTGGCACCGGCTCAGGTTATCAAACATCTGTTTTAATAGAATTGGGGGCGCAAGTTTACACCATTGAGCGACAAAAAGTTTTATTTGCAAAAGCAAAAAACAAGCTTCGCTCTTTGGACTATTTTCCGAAATACATCGGCTACGGTGACGGTTATAAAGGTTTACCGACTTATGCGCCATTTGATAGAATAATTGTAACGGCTGCTGCTCCGGAAATTCCGGAAGAATTGATTAAGCAATTAAAAATCGGTGGGAAAATGGTTATTCCTGTAGGGCAAGAAACACAAAAAATGTTTTTAATAGAAAAGAATGATGAGGGCATCCGTCAAACAGAACATGGAATGTTTCGGTTTGTTCCTATGTTAAAGGATAAGGAATAATTCTTATATTATTTTAATAAAAACAGCCAAAGCTTTGCTTTGGCTGTTTTTATATATTTAAAATTCTGATTAAGAAAATTTATTTTTTTCTCTTATCTTTTTTTTCTTCCTTTTCTGCTAAGTCATACATAATAGGTGTTGCAATGAACAAAGAGGAATAGGTACCTACAATCACACCGATAATCAAGGCGAAAACAAAACCACGAATACTTTCACCGCCAAAAATAAAGATGGCTATCAAAGTAACTAAAGTAGTCAATGAAGTATTCAATGTTCTGGATAATGTGCTATCCAAAGCTTCATTAATCTTTTTATTTAATGGCCAGGTGTGGTGTTCGTTCATAAACTCACGAATACGGTCAAAGATAACTACCGTATCGTTTAATGAATACCCAATTACGGTCAAGATGGCTGCAATAAAGGCTTCATCAATTTCCATATTGAAAGGGGCAATCCTCCAGAATAGAGAAAACATACCTAATACAATCAATACATCGTGGAATACTGCTGCAACCGCACCCAAACTAAATTGCCATTTTTTAAATCGCAATAAAATGTATAAGAAAACGACTATCAACGAACCAATAACAGCATAAAAAGCACCTGTTTTGATATCATCTGCAATAGTGGGACCTACCTTGATAGATTGCATTCTACCAATTGTTTTATTGTCTTCACTACTTATAAATTGCTCATACGTATATCCTTTTGGGAAGAAAGGCTTCAAACCATTGAACAAACGATGTTGTACCTCGTTATCAACCTGTTCTCCTTCTTTGTCTATCAAGAATTTGGTTGTAATCTTTAATTGGTTTTCACCTCCGTAGCTTTTCACTTGTGGTTCAAATTGATTACCTTTTTCATCGACAAATTGCTTGGTCAAATCTTTTTTAACTTCAATAGGATTTACTTTTTTATCAAACTCTACAATATAAGTTCGTCCACCAACAAAATCAACCCCCGGGTTTAAACCATTAGTAAAAATAGAAATCAAACCAACAAGAATAATTGTGCCTGAAACCATATAGGCTATTTTTCTTCTTTTTAAGAAATTGTAAATAACTTTTGAAAACCAATTTCTAGAAATAACGGTATCAAAAGCCAATGTTTTCCCTTTTGCCAAATACCATTCAATTAATTGACGGGTAATAAATATGGCTGTAAATAAGGACGTTGCGATACCAATTAGTAAGGTGGTTGCAAAACCTTCGATAGGACCTGTACCGAAAATTAATAAAATTATACCCGTTAAAGCTGTTGTAATGTTGGCATCGAGAATGGAAGACAAAGCATTTTGGAAACCGTCGTCAACAGCACTTCTCAAAGACTTACCTCGTCTCATTTCCTCACGAATTCTTTCAAAAATAAGCACGTTGGCATCCACTGCCATACCAATGGTCAATACGATACCTGCAATACCAGGTAAAGTAAGCACCGCACCCAAACTTGCCAGAATACCAAATATAAATAATATGTTTAAAATCAAGGCAAGATCCGAAGCAATACCGGCTTTGCCATAATAACCAAACATCCATAAGAAAATCAATAAAAAGGCAAAAACAAATGACATTAAACCGCCATTAACTGATTTTTTACCAAGAGAAGGTCCCACAATTTCAGATTGTACGATATCTGCTTTGGCGGGCAATTTACCTGCTCTTAGTACGTTAGCTAAATCTTTTGCTTCTTCTACAGTGAAATTACCTGTAATCTCAGAACGCCCCCCGTCAATAGGTCCGGTGGTAACACCGGGAGCGGAATAAACGATATTATCTAAAACAATGGCTATTCCCGTTTTGTCTTGGAAAGCTGTTGTCGTCATCGCTTTCCATTTTTTGGCGCCTTTGCTGTTCATTTGCATGGTAACCGCAGGCTTACCAAATTGATCAAAAGATGATTGTGCATCTGTAATCACATCACCTCCTAATGGCGGAATGGTATCTCTATTGCCTTTAATAGCATATAAATATACCAGTTCAGATTTTTTTGCCGGTTTTCCCCAGTAAAAAATGACATCTTTTAATTCGTTAGGACGCATTTTAATAGCATCCTTGCTTAGCAACATTTTTTCAATTCTCTTTTTGTCTTTGACTTTTGCCAAACCAACTCTAGAAAAATTACCGGGTTGCAAATATTTGAATAAAGATTCTTTGCTTTTTTGATCCACGATTAAATCTTCAGGAGATTTTGTAGTGTCTTTTACCGCTTGTTGGGCTACCATTGCATCTACTTGTTTTAGGTAGGGCAAGACGTCTTGTGCATTATATGCATGCCAAAACTCGAGTTGTGCCGTACTTTGTAATAGTTTTTTAACCCTTTCGATGTCTTTAGCACCGGCCAATTCGACTAAAATCCTTCCTGATTTACCCAAACGTTGAATATGTGGTTGTGTCACACCAAATTTGTCAATCCTTTTACGAAGTACCTCAAAAGCACTGACCATGGCATCATCTACTTTTTTAATAATAACGTCTTTGACTTCGCTATCAGGCATATCAAACTTGATATCATCAGCTAGGTTTCTATTACCAAAAATTTCAGGTGAACTTAATTTTACCGGATTTTTTGATTGACTATTGATTTTGTCGAAGGCTTCAAAAAACAAATCCACATAGGGTTTATTACTGCTTTTCTGCATTTCGCTTGCCATTTGCAAAGCTTTGTTAAAAATCAAATTGTCGGTTTTTCCGGCTAAATTTTTCAATATATCTTTTACAGAAACCTGTAAGATTACGTTGATACCACCACGTAAATCCAAACCGAGGTTCATTTCGCGATCTTTGAGGTCACTATAAGTAAAATCCGATCCTAATAAACTGTAAACAGGTTTTTTATCCAGTGAATCTAAATATTGTTTTTGCTTGGCTTGATCGCCTTTGGCAAAGGT
The DNA here is from genome assembly GCA_024763015.1 of Flavobacteriaceae bacterium. Classification (GTDB taxonomy): domain Bacteria; phylum Bacteroidota; class Bacteroidia; order Flavobacteriales; family Flavobacteriaceae; genus WGBX01. The sequence goes on along the minus strand of JANTGO010000022.1, from coordinate 14,450 downwards.
TTTAGCTTCCTTACGAATTAGGTTACTTTTTACTGTAAACGATAATTGATAAATACTTAGTATTGCCAAAATGGAGGCGAATACTATTACAAGTCCCTTATTTTTCATTCTATTCTTTTTTTCTGTTCTTTTTCAAATTAATCGGGCAAAGATAATTTATTAGCTTTTAAAATCAAACTATTTTGCCGTATATTATTATTTTATATTTAAAAACTGTATGTCAATGCCAAAGCCGGATAATCTTTATGATTAATTCTAATGCTAGAAAGACCTATTTGGGTTCTTTTTTTGGCATATTTGTATCTTATTTTATTCTGTTTTTTATCTAATATATATTTTCCGTGAATCCAATCGTATAAATAACTCCCAACAATTAAAACGACAGATGTATAGGCTACAATTTTATCGCCGGTTGAAATATTGTATAAATAATTATAACCGGGTAAAAAAAGCATATTTAACAATGACTCCTCTTTTATTGAAAGATATGCCCAACCTGCATAACCTAAACTCCTGGTTCCCAACAAATAATATCCTGCTTTTTTTTCTTTTATTTTAAAATGCACATGCCCGGGTAAAACAGCTGCTATGACCATATCTTGCATACGCAGATTTGTGCTCAAAAGCTCAAATTCTTGAAACGTCATATCCTTTGGAATATCGGGTAGTTCAAAATTGGAATTCTTTTTGACCTTATAAACATCTAAATCTTGAGCAAAGGCATGAAAACCAATACTTAATAACAGCAAAAATAAATACTTTGTAAAATTCATAATACTAGTATTCTAAACTATCCAAGTATTGTTGTTTCTTCTTCCAAAAAGCCAATATTTCTAAATTTTTGGCAATATTATTTTGCACTTCTCTTTTAAAAGGATTGTCTTTATCGGCAGATTTGACAAACATGAGGTTGTTTTCTAATTGTTGGATTTCTTTAAAAATGTCATCAATTTTTTGACGGACAAAACGTTTTTCCGAATCAATTTTTCTATAATTCTCTTCAGCCATATATTCGTCAACCGTATTCTTAAATTTCAAAAATGACAATTCTCTTTTGTCAATATTTAATTTATCGTATAACGAGTTGATATACTTATTAAATTTTGCATTGATAAATCTTTTATCAGCTGACACATAGCCAATTGCATTCCATTCTGCCCTTATTTTTTTGATGTCATCAATGGTGTATGAAGCATCCTCGGGAATACTTTCAAACTTTTCTTTAAGTTGTTGTAAATATTCTTTTTTCTTGAGGAATATTTCTAGCTCATCGCTTCGTTCACCCTTAACATGTTGGTGGAATCTATCGAAATAATGGTTGCAAGCTGCACGAAACTGATTCCAAATCTTATCTGAATATTTTCTAGGGACATGACCTATTTGCTTCCATTTCTCTTGAATCTCCTTGTATGTCTTGGTTGCGGTTTCCCAATCTTCACTGTCTTTTAACTCCTCTGCAATACGAACCAGCTCCATTTTTTTGTCCAAATTTTCTTTTTGAAGCTCTTTTAGAGATTTATAAAAATTATTCTTATGCTTATTAATAGCTTTTATAGTCGATTTAAAATCTCCCCAAATTTTTTCTCTGTGTTTTTTAGGTACAAAACCAATTTGATAAAATTCTTCACGGATGGCTTCAATTTTCTTAATCAATCGTTGCCATTCCTTATGCGTGGTAGGGATTTCAGCTGTCAATTCTTTTAAAGAATCGATTAAGGCTGTTTTTTTAGTAAGGTTGTCATTGAATTCTTCTTTTAATTTTTTATAAAACTTACGTCTTTTATCGTGAATTTTTTTTGTTACCTCCTTAAATTCTCCCCATACTTCTTCCCTAATATCTCTTGCTACCGGACCTGTTTCTTCTTTCCATTGCTTGTGAAGGTCTTGTAATTGCTTAAAAATAAAATGTATATCATTTTCTTTGAGCAATTCATTGGCTTTGGCAATAATTTTCTTTTTTTCTTCCAGATTTTCTTCAAAAACTTTATCGCGATAATCTCTATCAAGGTCTAATAAATCATAAAAACGTTCTTCGTGGTGTTTAAAAGTTTGCCAAATATCGGAATATTTTGCACTGGGAACGCTTCCTGCAGTACGCCAATCTCTCTGAATTTCTTTGAATTTTTTGATTCTCTCATCAAAGTTATATTCAGTAGAATCGATAATATGTTTTAAGTCCTCAATAATTGCCTCCCTTTTGGCCAAATTATTATCCAATCGATCCTGAATTTCTTGTCTATATTGATGATACTTATGCCTGTAATTCTTCCAGAATCGCTTAAAATTATCATATTCAGGAACATTTACTTCTTCTTCAGGATTCTCTTCTTGTTTTTGATGAATCAACATCGCTAGTTTTTGGTCAAAAACCGTTTTGATTTCATCAAGGTGTTTTTTTATCTTTTGTACCGGATGATTAGATAGCAATTTCTCGCCTTCTTCCAAGAGCGTTTTTAGATCGAAATCTTTGTAAGCCAGCATAGGAATATGATTGTCATCTTTGACATTATGCGTAGCTAAATCGTGATTTTCAGATTCCGAAGCAACATTCTTTTCAATCTCGTCCACTACTTCGTCAACCGATTTATCATCTGAATGTTCAGAAACATGCGCTTCCGTTTGTTCATCGGAATGATGCTCCTGTGTATTTTGCTCAAGTAAAACAGTTTCTTCCTGTGTTTCTTCAACAGAATCCGATTCTAATTCTTTTGTTTGTTCAATTTTTTGAGGTTTAGTTTCGTCTGAAATTTTTTGTTTTTCAGCTTCCTCATTCATTCCATCTGCAGTTTGCAGGTTTTCGTTTCTTTCTTCGACCATGATTCGTAAATTTTCCTATTAATATTTAGCAGCGAAATTTAACATTTTTTTTTGGAAACTCAATCTAAATTTTCGGACCAAATATCCCAAGCTTTTTCAGCTTGTAATTGTAACATTTTCAAACCATTATAAACAATAGCGCCTTGCGCTTCCGCCTTTTTTAAAAAGCAGGTTTTTTCGGGATTGTAAGTCAAATCGTAAAAAATATGATTTTCATTGGCAAAAGTGTATGGAATTTCAGGACTTTCAGCAGTGTTGGGATAGGTCCCCAGAGGGGTTGTATTGATAATAATTTGATAAGAATCCATCAGTTTTTTATCTATTTCCGTATAAGAAATTTCAAATTTATTTTTTGGCCTTCTAGAAACAAATAAGTAAGGAATAGCCAATTTGTCTAAACTATAAGATACCGCTTTTGAAGCGCCACCTGTTCCCAAAATTAAGGCTTTTTTATGCTTTGGTTTCAGCAGTGGCAACAAGCTCTCATAAAATCCATAAATATCTGTATTATACGCTTTAATTTTTCCATTCTTTTGAATAAGTAAGGTATTGGCTGCCCCTATTTTTTCAACCGCTTCATCGATTTCGTCCACATAAGCCAAAATTCTTTCTTTATAGGGTATCGTTACGTTTATACCTAATAAATCGGAATGGTTGTGTAGCAAATCAGGAAAATCAGAAAGGTTTTTCAATTCAAAATTAACATATTTAACATCTGTAATAGCCTCATTCTTAAACTTTTCAGAGAAATATTTCTTAGAAAAAGAATGCGTTAAAGGATAACCTATCAGTCCTAAAACTTTCATATAGTTTTTTTTGATTCTACTTCCGAATATTTTTCGAGAAAGAAAATACTTAAAATTCCCAGCAGGATACATACAACAGCTATAAAGAAACCTAAGTCGTAGTGTTGCGGTAATATTTTTTCATAATATGCTACCAATTGCTTGCCGTGTTTTACAACCGGTTTGCCGTCAATGAGTAGATAAATTGGTTTTTTCCAAGGCCAAAGCACGCTTAACGAGCCCAAAATAAAGCCTGTTAAAAGTGCAATTGTCTTGTTTTTGTATCGCTTAAACAACCATGATAAAATATGTGAGAAACCAATCAAACCCACTACGGCACCCAAACCAAAAGGCACAAGAATTTTAAGGTCAAAATGGCTGATGGCATTGATAGCAACCATTTGATAGTTTCCTAATAAAATGAGCACAAAAGAACCTGACAAACCCGGCAAAATCATACTAATAATAGCAATGACACCATTTAGGAATAAATACCAAGGATTGTCATTTTCACCGGCAGGGTGCAAAATACTTACGGCAACGGCAATACCTGTGCCTAATAAAAAAAATAACACATTTGCCGGAGTCCACTTTTCTACGGTCTTGCCTACAAAATAAACAGAAGCTAAAACCAATCCGAAAAAATACGCCCAGATATAAACGGGATAATGTCCGAATAGGTATTCAAATAATTTTGCCAAGGACAGCACTGCCGCACCCAAACCTAGGAATACGGGTACCAAAAATTCTAAATCCGTATATTGCGAAAAGGCTTTTATTCTACCTTTTAAAAGCAATTTGAGTGCATGGATATCAAAAGACTTGATAGCATTGATCAATCGTTCATAAACACCTGTAATCAATGCAATGGTACCACCTGAAACTCCCGGAATAACATTGGCAGCGCCCATGGCCATTCCCTTAAAAAAAAGTGCAAGCTTATAAAAATTCTTCATTAAACTATTAATTATTTCCTATTCTATTCGTCTGCCCCTAACATTCTATTCCTAACATCTTTTGAATCGGGGAATTGTTTTTTTGCCTCAATCAACAAACTTCTATAGGATTCTATTTGGTTGGTTTGCTTGTATAAATCAGCCAATTTTAAGATACTAAAAAGACGCGGAACGCCCAATTTCAAACTTTTCTCTAAAGATATAATAGCTTTATCAGGTTGTTCTAACATAAGATAAATTTCTGACTGCAATTCTAAAATATTTTCATCCTGAATAACATCCAAAGCTTTGTTTGACAAGTCAAGTGCTTCATCAAACTGACGCATTTCCATCTTTAATTTTATCAATTTTATCCAAGATTTAATATGTCCGGGATCTTCATGAATGGCCAGTAAATAATTTTCTGCTGCCGCTTCTTGATTGCCTAATTCTCCAAAAATTTTAGCCAAATGATAATACGTAAAAGCTGTTGGATCTGCAATGACCAATGTTTGTTCATAACACTTAATCGCTTGTAAAAACAACTTCTTTTTAGACAGCACAAAGGCTTTATCGTAGTAGGCACCTAAAAATTTATCGTCGATAGCAATGGCAAATTCAAATGCTTCGAGTGCCGAATCATAATCATATTTTTCGATATACTTTTTACCGAGCAAACTCCAAGCAACTTCGCTAAAAGGATGTTGTTTAACTTGCTTTTTTAAAAATGAAATAGCTTGATCTGTTTCATCGAGCAAATCAAAACAGGTAATGGCATTGTAGAGTGCCGTAACATTCCCCGGGTCATATTCCAAAGATTTTAAGGACGTATCTAACGCAGCTTTGTAGTTTTCAAGATAGAGATATTCCAAAGTTAGCATTTCAAAAACTTCTAACTTGTCTTCAGCCACTTTTAAGGCTCTTTTTAGAGAAGCAATTGCTTTATGGTGCATATTTTTTCTAGAATATAATTCTGCTTCAAGTAAAGGAATTTCTATTCTGTTCGGTTCTATTTGTTTAATGTTTTGAATAACTTTTTCTGCACTTTCCAACTGGTCAATCAAGGAATAAAACTCCGCTTTATAGAGCAACACATCAATGTTATTTGGATATTGCTCCAATGCTAAATCGATGGCTTTTTTTGCCGTGTTATAATTGGCAACCATCATATATTCATCGATGATTTCCAGAAAGTCATCTAAGTCAAAAAAATAATTCTTATTGGTATTGAGCATTTCCTCAAATCGTCTAAAAACATCATCGTCAAAAAATTCATCTTCTTCCATTGCATTCTTTGTTTAACATAAGATATGCAAATTTAAGGACAAATTCTAGAATAAATTGTATAATAACAATTAGTTATTAACAAGTTGCTGTTAAAAAACTCACAAAAAAAGTAATACAAGCCTGCTATCAATGTGATGAAAAAAATCTAGATAACGGGTTAGTATAAAAATAAAAACTTTTAGTTTGGTAATTTAGGAATATATTCTTTTATATAAATCTTTATATATATCTTTTATGACCCGTCGTTTTAATTTCATAGTTGGTGTCATATGTCCGGCTTCAATCGACCATTCTTCAGGTGTTAATTCTATAATTTTAATGGTTTCCCATTTTCCAAATCCTTTGTTAAACTTATTGATATCTTGCATAATACGTTCTTTGACCTTTGGATTATTAGCTATTTCCTCATAAGTTTCGCCTACATCAATACCCTTACGTCTCGCCCACTCTTTAACAAAATCAAAGGCAGGTTGTACGAGCGCTGCTACCAATTTTTGCCCTTCGCCTATAACCATAATCTGCTCGATAAAATGCGATTGTTTCATAGCCGCTTCCAACAACTGGGGTGCTACATATTTACCACCTGAAGTTTTAAACATTTCTTTTTTACGGTCGGTTATTTTAAGAACACCATCGGCATCTAACTCACCTATATCACCTGTATGAAAATAATCACCGGTAAAAACTTCAGCTGTTTTTTCAGGGTCTTTATAATAGCCCTGCATCATGTTTGGTCCTTTTGCTAATATTTCGCCATCTTCTGCTATTTTTACCTCAACAATATCAATGGGGCGCCCCACGGTGCCAATTTTCCACAAATCTTTTGGTGAATTTACAGAAACAACTGCAGAAGTCTCGGTTAATCCATAGCCTTCCAATACAAAAATTTCAGCAGCATTAAATACGCGTTGTAAAGTAGGTAACAGTGCGGCACTACCGGAAACAATATATAACAAATCACCGCCCAAAGCCTCTTTCCATTTACTAAAAATAAGTTTACGAGCTATTTTGAGTTTGATATTGTATGGAAATTTATTTTGTGTTGTAAAATCAAATTGCTCTCCTACGGATACCGCCCAAAAAAATAATGCTCTCTTTATACCTGTAAGGTCTTGTCCTTTAGCAATAATTTTATCATAAACTTTTTCGATTAATCTGGGTACAGCTGTAAACATATGTGGTTTTACTTCCCGAATGTTATCGCCAATCATCTCTATAGATTCGGCAAAATAAACACCAAAACCACGATAAAAGTACAAGTACTGAATCATTCTTTCGAATACATGACAAGTAGGCAAAAAGCTCAATAATTTTCCACCATTTGGTAAATCAGGAACCCGTTTTGAAGATGATAAGGCTGTTATAACAATATTTTTATGCGAAAGCATTACGCCTTTTGGTCTTCCGGTTGTTCCGGATGTATAAATAAGCGTCGCTAAATCATCTTCTTGCACCTCAGCTTTTCTTTTGTCCAATTCGTCTTGATTGCTGTGATCATTTCCCAACTCGAGTATTTCATTCCAATTTTTTACACCGGGAATATCCACAAAAGAATACACCTCTTTTAAGGTCGGCACATTGTCTTGAACCGATTTTACTTTATTATAAATTTCTTCGTTTGAAACAATTACAATTTCAACCTCTGCATGGTTAAAAATATACTGATAATCATCGGCAGAAATCGTAGGATACATCGGTACATCTTGTGCGCCTACTTGCAAAATACCTAAATCCGATATATTCCATTTGGTTTGATTGTTATGAGAAATAATCGCTATTTTCTCATTTTTTTTGACTCCTAAGCGAAGTAATCCCCTACTAAATTGATTTACTTTATCATAAAATTCTTGTGTAGAAGTTTCTATCCATTTACCATCGGTTTTAGTAACCAAGGCATCTTTTCGCGGGTAATTTTCTAACTGATATTGTAAAAAATCAAAAAGTCTTTTAATTTCCATAGTTCATTTTTTTTTGGTTCAGCAAAATACCAAAAAAAAATTAGTTCTGAAAACAATTTCAAAATAAATTAATCGATTTTAACATTTCAAAGTATTTTTAAGACATCTTTATAAATAATCATAAAAAAAATCTCTTTTAAAAGCATTAAAAGAGATTTTAGATTCATAAATTATTCAAAATTAATTCACAATTATTTTCTTCATAATATGCGCTTGCTTGGTGTAAATTGCAAGAAAATAAACACCTTTTTTAATATTTGTCAGCTTGATTTGATCCGTTTGTGTATCGCTTGGTAAATTAATAACCTGTCCAAACATATTATACAATACCATTTTTTCGATTTGGATGTTATTTCTACGAATGATATGAAGCGTACCTGTATGTACAGGATTGGGATAAATGGAGACATTTTGAGCTAAAAGCACTTCATCTATTCCGTTTACATCACCGTCTATTTTAAAATTGTCAACTGTCCAACGCGTCGGACTGCCGTTTGAATAATACTTAAAAGCTAAATATACCGATCCGCTTATACTGCTAATATCCACATTTTGAATAAGCTGATCTGCCTCAGTAGAGCTACCTGTAGGTGTATCAATGCTCACATTTGGCACCGATGTCCAAGTAAAACCGGAAGGATTGCTCGATCCGTCATAATCAGCTGAGTATAATAATTCTAAGGGCGTTGTGCCATAGGTGTAATTTAGGTACATCGATAAAGATTCGTTTGAATAATTGTCAAAATCAATTGCATCAGCCGTAATAAGCCAATCCTTACTGGGGACATCCTCTTGATAACCGTTCATCTGCATGGCACCTGAACCGCTTTCTCCATGCGTAGTTGTACAAGTCCAATCTTTGTTACTTGCTTCATTGTAAGCTACAAAATTTAAGTTGGAACAATCCTCAAAATCTTCATAAAAAACATAAGTTGGTGCTGCTGTAGTCGTTACTTGCAAATCGGCACTACAAGCGGAAACATTGCCGGCAGCATCTTTTGCTTTAACACAAAAAGTATAAAGTGTTTGGGCTTGTAATCCGGAAATATGCATAGAGGTAGATGAAGTCTCAGCTAGAAAACTGCCATCTTGAAAAACTTTGTATCCGGTAACACCGACATTATCCGTAGAGGGATCCCACTGAATATCTACGGCATTATGCTGAATATTATTGGCTAATAAATTCATAGGAATACTCGGCGCTTGCGTGTCGGGAGTCGGATTCCAAATGGCATTTACCCATTCGGGATGATCGATAAACGGATTGCGGTTATGTTGCGCATAATGCCCTTGGCTATCACCATAATAAATCGTATTATTTCGATCTATTTCCCTTTGACTCACAGGATCTTGGTTATGCCAAGCTAATAAAATTTGCAAAAACCAATCGGCATAAACTTGGTCACTGGTACCATTGAGCATATCATGGCTCCAACCGGCAACTTGATCTTCGTAACGCGTAGCAAAATAAAACAACATTCTGGCAATATCGCCTTTAAATTCATCGATTGGTTCAAAAACAGTACCCGAATAACCCGGTGTAGAGTTGTGACCTAATTTGGAACCATTAGAAGATGTCCAAGTAGGATTGGATACTTCTCCGAAGGCATAAGCGCTTCTTCTATTGTTTACATATCCATCTGTCGGCACTACAAAGTGTGCATCGCTTTTCATAGGTGAACCGGAGCTAAAAACACTTTGAGGCATGATATGCTCACGGTTATAACAATCGCCTTCTTGCGAATATTGACCACAATGCTGTGAAGTGGTCGAATACTCATAACTGTCAGGGCTACTAGGAATTTCAGAATACATATCTAAAATAGTTCCGTCATTTTCATAATAATTATCGACATCCGAATTTTGATAAATTGTATATAAATCGTTATACGAATACGAATGATATCCATTTGTAATAATCGTTTTGAGAGCCGTTTTTAACTGATAACCGGTCAATCCTTGTGCATTATCATAATATCCGGCTGGAATTTGTCCCAAAATACTCAATGAAATAAAAAGCAAGGGAATTAGTATTATTTTTTTCATTTATTTTATTTGTTTGTTTAAAGCGCCCAGGCGCTTAATTAATGTTGTTTGATTAGTTTTGCCATATAAAAACCATCTCCCGATAAAGCAGATGGGTATATGGTTTTTTCATCTACAAATGTATAATTATTAAGTTTATCCAAAAAATCTTTTACAATTTCTTGATTTTCCTCGGGTAAAATAGAGCAAGTCACATAGATTAAACTGCCACCTGGTTTAAGCATCGAGGTATATGTATTTAGGATATCTTGCTGAATTACTTTTATTTGCCTTAATTTTTCGGGATTCAGCTTCCATTTCAAATCAGGCTTTCTGCGCAAAGTTCCCAAACTGCTACAAGGCGCATCGATGAGCAAAATATCCGCTAAATTGGCATTTCTTTTTATGAGTTCTTGGTTTATAACGGCCGTTTCCCGTAAGATTGACACATTATTTCGCTTGGCACGTGTATTTAATTCATCAATCTTATGTTGATAAATATCATAGGCAAAAATTTGTCCTTGATTTTGCATTTGCGCTGCCAGATGCAGCGTTTTACCACCGGCGCCCGCGCAGGAATCTATCACGCTCATTCCGGATTGTGCTCCGGAAAAGGGAGCGACCAGTTGCGAAGAAGCATCTTGCACTTCAAATAAACCTTTTTTATAACAAGGCAAATGGGTTATTTTTTTTCTTTTTGACAAAAACAAAGCATTTGGAAAATTTACATTTCGATATGTTTCGATACCTTTTTCAGATAGTTTTTGTTGTAATTTATATCTGGTTGTCTTTAAAGTATTTACCCTGATAACGACTTCTGCTTCTTTGTTTAGAGCAGTTATCTCTTTTTTCCAAAGTTCCGCTCCCAACTGAGATAGACCTCTTTCGTGCAGCCAGTCAGGAATAGAATTTAAAATAGCTTCGTCTGCTATCTTTGCGCTGTTAGCATCAAAGCTTGAAAGGTCTATGGATTGAAATTCCGTCCAATCGGGTAAATCAACTTGATGTAAATAACTCCAAACAGCCAAAATTTTCCATTTATCTTCCTGATTTTCTATATTGGCTTCGGCAATAGCCTCATAATATCTTTTCCAGCGAACAATATCGTATAAAACTTGTGCTACAAATCTTCGATCACGGGCACCCCATTTTTTTTGTGATTTCAATAAATGATTGACCACTTTATCAGCTTGTTTTTCCTCATTAAAAATTTGTTGAAGGGCTTCGATTATTGATTGTGCAATATTATAATACCATTTCATCGGCTCGCTTTTCTTTTGTTATATTTGCGGGCATAAAAGTAAAACAATTGAAGGAACAAATCCAAAAAATATTAAGTTTTTATGTTTTAAGCAATATTCACGTAGCCGTTTCGATTGTTTCTTTATATTTGATATTTAATGAGCCAGTTGATTTAAACTATCTATTCTTTGTTTTTTCGGCGACCATTTTAACATACACGTTTATTCGTTTGATTAGTTTTGGCTCCAATCGTTTTTTTACAAGACGTTTTTATTTAAAAAATAAAATTCTTATAATCAGCATATTAACATCAAGCACAATCATTTCGGCTTATACTTTTATCAAGATGGAAATGCTACAAAAACTATGGCTCGTCCCATTTTTTCTACTCAGTTTTTTTTACAATTTAGATATTGACAGCTTGCCTTTTAGCAAATTGCGCACCAATGGGATTGTTAAAATATTTGTTGTCGCTTTGGTTTGGACCGGACTAATTATTATTGTTCCGCAATACCAAGTACTCAACCATACACAAGCATTGTGGCGTGCGCTTTTCGTTTTTATTTATATTTTCTTACTAACCACTAGTTTTGACCAAAGAGATGTACTTATAGACCATCATGATTTAAAAACCATTCCACAGATATTTAAGCGGATGCATTATTTTTATTTGGTTTTTGGTTTTGTCTTAATTGGCTTAGCTTTCTTAATTTTTACCAATATTCACAAAGAGCTTACCAGCATTTTGATAATTTTGCTTTCGATTGCTTTGTGTTATAAGTCCGACAAACATAAATCGTTTTACTATACAGCTTTTTGGATAGAGGGCTTACCTATTCTTTGGTTTTTGTCCTTAAAATTGCTCTCATAAAAAAAGCCGCTGAAAATCAACGGCTTATAAATTTATTATAATTTTCTATATGATATTATAACTGCATGGGTCTAACCATAACATACACATTTACAATCTTCATATTGGCATCCGTTATACCTTCCAAATGCAATTCCCAAGGCGATGTGCCTGCCATCCATTGTTTCCATTGGCTGGTTATCACATATTTATGATTGGTTGTATCTGTTTCTGTCCAGGTCCAAGTATCTGTATCAGAAATGACGGTAACTGCAGCTACACTATTTTGGGCTCGTAATCTAAATTTATTATTACTACCGGAAGCATACGAAACTCTAACAAACACTTTCACTTCAACAGCACCAAGTTTATTATACATAGAAGGATCCATTCCTGCTTCCATAAAGGTTAAATCTTGCCAACTGGTATTGGTAACATTATACTCGTTACTGCTGTATAAATTAATCGTTGACACTTGATTATGAGCCGTTGTATAACCTTTGAAAGCACCTGCCAATGCAGCCGTATCTGCTGCATCCACCTCAGCATAAACGGCAATATGTCTGCCTGTACCGTCTGCACCTACTTTGTTATACGAAGCTATATGATCGCCATTACCGGTATCATCAACTTCATTAAAAGATGCAAAATGATCACCATCACCACCATTAATAGCGGGTCCCAGTGGGTTTAAAGGATCTTTTCCTATCACATTTAGACTTCCGAACTGTTTGCCTTGAAAAATTGAATTTACATCAGATTTGGTATAAATAACATTAACCTGCCCGGCTTGTAATCCTTGAATACCATTGTTCGTACCAACACCACCTGCTAGAAAATTCATACCACCTATATGAATACCATCGCTATTTACTTCGGTATTGTTAATATTATCGTAACCAATCATATTCATGGTACCAATATGTTTACCGGCGCCCAAGTCATTCAAATTGTTCAAAACACCCAAATGATCACCTTGACTGGTATAAGCAGTGCTTGTTAAGTAATTATAGCCCAAAATATTGGTTAGGCCGATATGTTTGCCATTACCTGTGCTAATAATCATATTCATAGCACCACCATGTGTTCCACCGCCGTCGCCGGCAATCAGGTTAGAACTTCCCAATCTACGAGCGTTGCTATCGCCTGAAACAGGGATAATATTCAACGGATTGTTAGGATCAACAACAGCTCCTAGTACATTTACGCCTCCTGCATGGTCTCCATCACCTAAGTCATTTAGGTTATTTATAGAACCAATATGATAACCCGAAGTTGTTGTAAAAGTCTGGTTTACATAATCATAACCCAACACATTTCCTACACCAACATGCACGCCATCACCTGTACTGATAACTGCATTAAGTTCGGCCGCATGTTGTCCACCACCGTTTCCGGCTACTACATTCATGCTTCCCACTCTTTTGCCATCTGAATCGTTGGTAATTGGAACAATATGTGCCGGATCAGCTTCTGTTACACCGGCACCAACCACATTGGCTGTACCTACATGTAGCGCTGTTCCTGCATTCTTAATCTCATTTACGACCCCTATTTGTTTACCGTTTCCGGAATTTGCAATTCTATTAAAATCGCCATATTGCGCACCATTTCCCGTACCAAGTATTCTTTTAAACGAGCCAAAATGAATGCCGTCTCCATTATTTTGAATTAATGTATAATTAGAATAAACATGGCCAGAAGATGCGCCTTCTATCCAATTAAAAACACCATATCGCATTCCGGATCCATTGGTATTGTGTATGTAATTATAAACGCCCACATAACTTTTATCGGAATCACCGGATAAATCCGACACAAAACCATATTGGTACGGATTAACACCTGCTTGTGCTGCCATATCCGCTTCAAAACCTGTTAAAGGCTTGTATCCACTACCCGGATCGCCACCAACTGAAGCATAAACACCAATAAGTCCTGTTGAAGTAGGTGCTACACCGTTAATATTAAAACTACCGGCTATCTTTAAGGGTAGCGTATTGTCAGCATTGGCATTGTTTACTTGCATTGTCGTTGCATGACTTGTATCATATACGTCTAGCTTGGTATCAGCCGTGTTCTTACCAATGGCAACATTACCTGTATGAAACATGTCATCATCAATATCGGTAGGGGCGTCTGTTGTTCCTTGTTTAAACCAATCAGCGTCAGAAACATTTCCGGCAGCCATTTCAGACCAATCCGTTCCGTTCCAATACCAAAATGATTTTGTATCTGTATCATATACCGTTAGACCATCTTCGGTTGAAGTTAGTGCCATACCGGTACGATTTGCAGTGGTTAATCTTGGGATTAAAACCCCCATATCGGTAGCAGTTACATCGAGCATCGCATGCGAATTAGGTGTCGCACCCGATGTGTTTATAGCTACTTGTGCAACTGAAGTTGCTACAATAGCTAGAAAAGTTAAGGTAAATAGTGTTTTTTTCATATAATTATTATTTAATAATTTCAGTTAGTATCATCGACCACTTCCTGAGTTTGGAAATAATCGAAAATATTCTTTTAGGTTTTAGTATAGTATTATTCA